>DASZQG010000154.1:0-21501 GCA_035550075.1 Hyphomicrobiaceae bacterium
GCGGTGCGGCCCTGGTGTTCGATTTCGCAATCAAGGTGCAGCTTGCGTCGCACTGCTGTACGCCGCAGGGGCAGCTCGGGCAGATACACCTCGCCATGCTCGTCGATGCAGGGCTGGCCGCCGGCTATGACCTTGTGCAGCAGGTTGCTGAGGATCACGGTGTTGAGATGGTATCGCTCCGGCAGATGCCGCCGCACCGCGGGATCGAGTGTCTCGACAGCCTCCAGAGCGGCCCGCGCGAACTTTCGCCAGGATGCTGTCAGCATCGTCATGTGCAGAACGCCGGCCATCACCTGCCCGTACTGTTCAATGTCGGCACAGTAGGCGTCGACCACGGAGCGTGCGCCTGCAATATCGGACAGGAATACCCTCACCTTGCGGATGCAGGCTGGCCGCAGCCCGAATTCGCTGTTGCACTGGCGCAGGAGCGCGAGCGACTTGGGCGGCACCGGCACAAAATTGCGGAGCGCGAGGGCGTTCTCCAGGCGCCGCTCAGCGCGGAGCGCGTTGACGCAGCTCGCAACCGTTGCCGTCTGCAGCGCAGCGATATGCACCGCGCAAACCAGATCTTCCAGGACGTGCAGCCCGGAAACAGAGGCGCCGTCGGCGCCGTTGTGCGTCTTGTGAAGGGCATCCGCCCGATGAGCGGGCCATAGTGAGCGCAAAGCCTCGAACATGGCGTTTCAGCGCGCTACGCGTGAACTCCCTGTAAGCGTAGGCGACGCGCATTAAGTGTTTGATAAATTTGTCGTACGGTTTGCGTACATCTCGCCCGGCCAAGGTTGCCGATGCAGCGCCGGGTCACGCCTAGATCTTGCGGGCGATCACATAGTTCTGAAGGCCCTGGCCCCCGAGCAGTGGCCGCCGCGCCGAAATCGTGCCAGCGTTGACACCCGCCCAGCCGATCTCACCGGAAAGCCGCCCGTACTCGATTTTCGGGCAGCGGTTCATCACCACCTTCAAGCCGGCGGCCTCAGCCTCGGCGGCAGCCTCGTCATTGCGCACCCCGAGCTGCATCCACACGACCTTGATGTGCAGCTTGTCCTTCAGAGCGACGGCGTCCCGCACCACCTGCAGTGCGGCCGCCGAGCTGCGAAAGATATCGACGATATCGATCGGCGGGGGCACGTCGGCGAGGGTTGCGTAGACCGGCTGGCCGAGAATCGACTGGCCGGCGAGCGTGGGATTGACGGGAATAACTTGGTATCCCTTGGAGAGCAGGTACTTCATGGCGAAGTAGCTCGGCCGGTTGCTGGTCCCGCTCGCGCCCACCATGGCGATGGTCTTGGCGTCACCCAGGATGCCGGAGATGTAGTCGTCGGTGTAAGTGGCGTGGTTCATCTGCTGCTCTCAGGCGCAGGTGAATACCCCCATCGGCATCGTGGGGGAAGCTCGGCAATTTGGCCAACCTTGCGCTGGAGGCGCCGGCCTGACGCCCGCGTCAGCTTTTCGGCCACTGGGGCGGACGCTTCTCGAGGAAAGCGCCGATGCCTTCGCAGGCCTCCGCGTGCATCATGTTCTCGACCATGACCTCGGCGGCATAGTCATAGGCATCGGCCAGCGTCATCTCGATCTGGCGATAGAAGGCTTCCTTGCCGATCGAAAGCGTCGCGGCAGGCTTGGCCGCCAACGCCCCGGCCATTGCCAAAGCCTCCTCCAGCGCCTTGCCCCCCGGAACCACGCGGTTGACGAGGCCATACTGCGCGGCCTGCTCGGCCGGCAGCATCTCGCCCAGCAGCAACATCTCCATGGCGCGTTTGCGCGGCACATTGCGCGTCAGGGCGACCATCGGGGTCGAGCAGAAAAGGCCTATGTTGACGCCGGGCGTACAGAACTGGGCTTTATCGGAAGCAACTGCAAGGTCGCAGGACGCCACGAGCTGGCAACCGGCGGCCGTCGCCACGCCCTCGACCGCGGCGATGATCGGCTTGGGGCAGCGTACGATGGAGCGCATCAGCTTCGCGCACTGGCGCATGATGACTTCGGTATAGGCGCGCCCGCCGTCGGGATCCTTGCGATGCCCGGCCAGCTCACGCAGATCGTGGCCGGCGGAGAACACATTACCCTTAGCGGCGATCACCATCGCCCGCACGCCGGCGTCCTCACCGGCCATTTCCACCGCACGCTGCAGAGCGGCCAGCATGGCTTCCGACAGGCTGTTGCGCGACTCCGGCCGCGCAAGGGTCACAAGCAGCGTTCCCCCGTGGCGGGCGACGTCGATCGGCGCATCGCCCGGGGGTGGCTGCGCGGCTTTCGCCTGCATTCCCTGCCTGTCCGCCATATTTCCAGCGCTATCTATTGCAGTACGGCGTCGATCTTATCCCAGTACTTTTTCACCAGGTCGATATTCTCCTTGTACTGGATGGGCTGTGCGTTTTTCAACGCGTCGTTCAGCTCGGCGAGCGTCTGCTTCTTTTCCTTTTCCGGCATGGACTTGTCGGCCGTGACGTCCTCGATCTCCTTTGTGATGGCAACCTTCGGGTCGGTGAAGGCCTTGGTCTGGGGATCGATGCCCGCCATCACCATCGAAATGTTTGAGGCGACGTCGTCGTATTCGTTGAAGTTCGCAAAGCCGTGCTTCTTGGCAACGGCCTCGAGCTCTGCTTGAATTTTCGGATCAGGCTTATCGGAGGGTTCCGCCGGCATCTTGTCGGTAATGGCGTTCATATCCTTCTGCGCGGAGATGAACCCCTCGATCTGCTTGTCGGTCAGCTTGATCTGCTTCATGGGCGCCTGCGCCAGCGCGGCGCCGGGGAAATAACCGAATGCTACGGCGATCAACGCCGCAACCGTCAGTCGAAGCATCTGCTGCATGTGATTGATCCTTGTTGCTTTATGCTCGTGGCAAGATAGTGGGGGCAGATAGGGCTGCCAAATGACAAAAGTTAGACCCCAAGCCGCACCGCCCCCTTCACCTGTTCGTCCGGATATTCAACGCGTCGAGGCGCTGATCGATGCACGCTTCCCTCAAATTCATTCGGGTGGCCGCGCGCTCGTCATCGAGGAACTCGGGCAGAACAACGCCCGCATGCGCCTGAAGGTCCGAGACCACCATATCCGTCCGGGCGGCACCATCTCCGGCCCCACCATGTTCACGCTGGCGGACTTCAGCTTCTATGTGGCGATCATCGCCGCGCTCGGCGAGCCTGGCCTCGAGGCCGTCACATCCAACTTGAATATCAACTTCTTGGCGAAGCCCGAGCCGCGCGATCTGGTCGCGAATGTGCGCCTCTTGCGGCTGGGACGCAGGCTGGCTGTGGGCGAAGTTGAAATCTTTTCCGACGGCTCCACCGAGATGGTGGCACACGCCATAGCCACCTACGCTCTGCCCAAGCCGCAGCAAAGCTAGTTGACTACGGTAATATATTACCGTGGAAACAACAAATTGGATTGCAATGCTTTTTTGTGCTCGGCACAGCACATATCGCGTTGACAGCAGGCAACCGGAAACCTACAAGCTGCGCTTCGACTTTTCCGAGGGCTGTTCCCGTGAAGACCTACTCTGCGAAGCCAGGCGAGCTGGAGAAGAAATGGATTCTCATCGACGCGGATGGCCTGGTCGTCGGCCGGCTCGCCGCGCTGATCGCCACGCGCCTTAAAGGCAAGCATCGGCCGGCGTACACGCCGCACGTCGACACCGGCGATAACGTGATCGTGATCAATGCCGGCAAGGCCGTGTTCACGGGCAACAAGACGCAGGACAAAATCTACTATCGGCACACCGGCTATCCGGGCGGCATCAAGAAGCGAACGCCGCGCCAGATCTTCGAGGGCAAGTTTCCCGAGCGGGTTCTCGAACTGGCGGTGTCGCGCATGCTGGCCCGCGGACCGATGCAGCGGCAGCTCATGCGCAACCTGAAGGTCTACAAGGGCGCCGCCCATCCGCATGAGGCGCAGAAGCCCGAGCCGCTCGACGTGAAAGCCTTGAACCGCAAGAACGTGAGGGTCTGAGCCCATGGCCGGGACCAAGACATTGGAAGACCTCGGTACGCTGAAAAGCGGCGAAGCAGACACTGCGGCGCCGCCCGCCAGGGTCCAGAAACTCGATTCCCGCGGCCGCGCCTATGCGACGGGCAAGCGCAAGAACGCGGTCGCACGCGTGTGGATCAAGCCGGGCGCCGGCAAGATCGAGGTCAACGCGAAAGACTACGAGCAGTATTTCGCCCGCCCCGTCCTGCAGATGCTGCTGAGGCAGCCACTGCAGGCTGCCGACCGCCTCACCCAGTTCGACGTGATGGCGACCGTATCCGGCGGCGGGCTGTCCGGCCAGGCCGGCGCCGTGCGGCACGGCATTTCCAAGGCGCTGACCTATTACGAGCCCGAGCTGCGGCCGGTGCTCAAGAAGGGCGGCTTCCTTACCCGCGACAGCCGCGTCGTGGAGCGCAAGAAGTACGGCAAGATGAAAGCCCGCCGCAGCTTCCAGTTCTCCAAGCGATAACGCCGATATCCGCCCCCACCCCTTCCGCGCTCTTGCGCCGTGTCAGCCGCCTTGATGGCGGACGGCGAAAGTGTGCGGCTGGCCTTTTGACCTGCGCGCATGCGCGGGCCGGACGCGGCGCGGCCCCGACACGGACCCCGTCATGATCGAATGGTTCGAACTCAACCTCATTCCGCTGCTGCAGATCATCGTCATCGACGTGGTGCTGGCCGGCGACAATGCGGTCGTCGTCGGGCTCGCGGCATCGCGGGTGGCACCGGAGGTGCGCACGCGTGTGATCTTCTGGGGCATGGCCGGCGCGGTGGCGCTGCGTGTCGCCTTTGCTGCCGTCACGGTGCAGCTCTTAGCCATCGTCGGACTGACACTGGCGGGTGGCATCCTGCTGCTGTGGGTGTGCTGGAAGATGTACCGCGAGCTGGTGCGGTCGAACGGCGACAACGGCCATGCGGGCACCGGCGACACCATCAAGCGGATGAGCTTCAGCGCCGCGGTCAGCCAGATCATTCTCGCCGACGTGTCGATGTCGCTCGACAACGTGCTGGCGGTGGCTGGTGTCGCCAAGGAGTCTACCCTTGTGCTCGTCATCGGGTTGGGGGTGGCCATTGTGCTGATGGCCGTAGCGGCAAACCTGATCGCCGGCCTGCTGGGGCGCTACCCCTGGATCACATGGATTGGCCTGCTGATCATCGTCTACGTGGCGCTCGACATGATTTATGACGGATCGCGCGAGGTTGCCTGTGCCGCCGGCGGCGGCAGATGGTGCGCTCCCGACCTGTGGGGCCTGCTGCGCGCGCTGCTCACGGGCTAGCGTGCGCTGCCGTGTGGCGGGCTGCGCTGCGGCATTGACAGTGTCCCGGCACGCTCCCATAAGGGAGCCATGACGAAGCACGCAGTTGCCCTGATCCGACGCCTCCGCGCCTCCTGTGCGCGGCCGCGATGACGGATTCGAACCGTTGCTCTTCGCGAGGCCGCGTCCCAATCCGCGGCCTTTTTTGTTGCCCATTCCATCGCAGGTACTGCCTATGAGCACCAAGACCAAGCCGAGACCGAAGGCGCACGGCGGGCACGCCAGGCCAACGGTCTTCATTGACGGGGAGGCCGGTACCACGGGCCTCGAAATTCGCCGCAGGCTGGCGGATGTCGCCGGCGTCGCCATGAGCAGCATCGCCGCCGAACAGCGCAAGGACGAGGCGGCGCGGCTCGAGCTGATGCGGAAGGCGGATCTCGTGGTGCTGTGCCTGCCCGACGACGCCGCCAAAGCCGCTGTCGGCCTCCTCGACAGCCTAGGCGCCGATGCCCCTAAGGTGGTGGATGCCAGCACGGCGCACCGTACCGCTGCCGGCTGGGTCTATGGCTTTGCCGAGATGGATGCGAACCAGGCGGGGGCGATCCGAAACGCGCAGCGCGTGTCCAACCCCGGCTGTTATCCTACGGGCGCCATCGCGCTGATCAGGCCCCTGGTCGCGGCCGGGTTGGTACCTGCCGACTACCCGGTCACGGTCAACGCGGTGAGCGGCTTCAGCGGCGGCGGACGCAGCATGATCGACGCCTATGCGGCCGGCAAAGCCCCGCACTTCGAGCTGTACGGCCTGGGGCTGGAGCACAAGCACATTCCCGAGTTGCAGAAATACGCCGGGTTGACGCGCCGCCCTCTGTTTGTGCCCTCCGTCGGCAACTTCCGCCAGGGCATGCTGGTGAGCGTGCCGCTGCACCTGGACACGCTGCCTGGCAAGCCGAAGGCACGCGACCTTGAGGCGGCGCTGGCGGCACACTTCGCCGGCGCGAAGCTGGTGAAGGTGGTGCCCGCCGACGACGGCTCCGCCAAGGGCGGTCGGCTCGATGCGCTGGCGCTCAATGATACCGACTTGCTAGAGCTGAGGGTGTTCGGCAACGAAACATACCGGCAGGCCGTGCTGGTCGCCCGCCTCGATAACCTCGGCAAGGGTGCCTCCGGCGCCGCGGTGCAGAACATCGGCCTGATGCTGGGGGTCGAGACATAAGGCACGCCTGCCGCTATAGGCATGGCCCATGAGCCGCTACGACTTCGCCGCACAGCGCCTGTTCGTGCCCAGCCCGCTGGCTGCCGGCGCGGAGATCGCCTGCACGAGCGAGCAGGCGAACTATCTGCGCAACGTGCTGCGTCTCAGAGCGGGCGATGCCATCCTGGTTTTCAACGGACGCGATGGCGAATGGCGCGCCGAGATCCTCGAGGCGGGAAAGCGCGCGACATCGCTGCGCACGATTGAACAGACGCGGCCCCAGGAGGGCGGACCGGATATCGACTATCTGTTCGCCCCGCTGAAACGGGCGCGACTCGACTACATGGTGCAGAAGGCGACGGAGATGGGCGCGGCGCGGCTGCGCCCGGTGCTGACGCGCCGCACCACGCCGGAGCGTATCAACCTTGAGCGCCTGCGCGCCAACGCCATCGAGGCCGCCGAGCAATGCGGCATCCTGCGCGTGCCGGAGATCGCCGCGGCCGAGAAACTGGAGCGGCTCGTGGCCGGCTGGGATAGCGCGCGTACCCTGATCTTCTGTGACGAGGACAGCGAGGCGGCCAACCCGATCGCGGTGCTCGAAGGTGTACGGCGCGGGCCGACGGCGTTGCTGATCGGCCCCGAGGGCGGGTTCGACCCACAGGAGCGGGAGCTGCTGGCCAAGCAGCCCTTCGTAGTGCGCCTGTCACTCGGGCCGCGCATTCTGCGCGCCGATACGGCCGCGGTGGCCGCCCTGGCGCTCATCAACGCGACGCTGGGCGACTGGCGCTAAACTTAGCCTGGTGGCGGACCGGCCGGCTGGCGGAAGATCCAGCGTTCGCCGGAATGCCAGGCGGGCGCAAATGCAACCAGCGGCACGCATCCGGCAAAGACCGGAACGAGCGCCCAGAACAGCGGCGTCATGACGGTGCCCGCCAGCGAGCGACCATGCATGGCTTTGTCAATATCTCTTTTGGGCCGCCCATGGACAGTGCCGCAATCCTAAACGCGACTTCCGAGGGGGTTAGACGGCGAAGCCTTTGACAAAGCTTGTGCAGGGCGAGACTTTTCAATTAACAAGGTTCGCCCCGGCGCCCGCTGACCCACCGACAAGGATTGTCGAGACTGCATGTCAACCCGCGAGGATAGTGCGCCCAGTCCGCCCGTGCGCTCGCGCGACGACCTCGTGGCGTGGATCGCAGAGGGCTGCAAGCCGCCCGCCGAGTGGCGCATCGGCACCGAGCATGAGAAGTTTCTGTTCTACACGGACTCACTCCGGCCCGTTCCCTATGACGGTCCGCGCGGCGTGCGCGCCCTGATGGAAGGGCTGATCGGCAGTTTCGGCTGGGTGCCGATCAAGGAGGGCGACAACATCATTGCCCTCAAGCGTCCCGAAGGCGAGCAAGGCGGCACGGTATCGCTCGAGCCGGGCGGCCAGTTCGAGCTGTCCGGCGTGCCGCTAGGGGATGTCCACGCGGTAGGCGCGGAGACCCAGCAGCACCTCGACCAGGTGCTGGCCGTCGGTGGACCTCTCGGCATCGGCTTCCTGGGCGTGGGCTTTTCGCCCAACTGGACGCTGGCGGAAACACCGCGCATGCCCAAGGAACGCTACGGCGTGATGACCCGCTACATGCCCAAGGTCGGTTCCCGCGGGCTCGACATGATGTACCGCACGGCCACCATCCAGGTGAACCTGGACTTCGGCAGCGAAGCGGACATGGTGAAGAAGTTCCGCGTGTCGCTGGCGCTGCAGCCCGTCGCAACCGCCATCTTCGCCTGCTCGCCGTTCACCGAAGGCAAGCCCAACGGATACCTGTCGCTGCGCAGCGCGGTTTGGCTTGATACGGATCGCAATCGCACGGGCATGCTGCCGTTTGTGTTCGACCCGGGCATGGGCTTCGAGCGCTACACTGACTACGCGCTGTCGGTGCCGATGTATTTCGTGTACCGCAACGGCCACTATGTCGATGTGGCAGGCGAATCATTCCGCGACTTCCTGGCCGGGCGGCTGCCGCAGCTACCCGGCGAACTCCCCACGCTCGACGACTGGTCCGATCACCTCACCACCCTGTTCCCGGAAGTGCGCATGAAGCGCTTCCTGGAGATGCGCGGCGCAGACGGCGGGCGATGGCGACGCATCTGCGCGGTGCCCGCGCTGTGGGCCGGGCTGCTCTACGACCAGACCGCGCTGGACGCCGCCTATGACCTCGTCAGGCCGTGGACCGCGGAGGAGCGCGAAGCGCTGCGAACGGCAGTTCCCCGCACGGCGTTGGCAACGCCGTTCCGTGGCGGTAGCGTGCTGGAGGTGGCCCGTGAAATGCTGGCGATCGCCCGTGCCGGCCTAGAGCGGCGAAGCCGATTGAACGGCAAGGGCCAGGACGAAACCGTCTTCCTCGACCCGGTCGAAAATATTCTGCGCGAGGGCTGTACGCCCGCCCAGGAGCTGCTGCTTCGCTATGAAGGCCCTTGGCAGCGTCGCACCGATCCTCTGTTTACCGAGTTTGCCTTCTGAAGGGCCAGCGGAACCCCGCATTTGTCGTCGCGTTCAGCCCGCGTTCATGCATTTCCGCATAGATGACACAGGCACGATCTGCCCGCGCCGCCGTGCGGCTGCCGGCTTTTGGATGGAGCGCAAGCCACCTTGAGGGGCCTGAGGCTGAGGATTGCCAAGGCGAGCGCGATCGGCGCTGTCGCGCTGGGGACGCTTGTGGCGTCTCAAGCATGGGCGGCAAACCGCAATTCATGCCGGCCGCCCTGCCTGGAATCCTACGGGCATTGCTACAAGCGCACCAACAGCCGCGAGCGCTGCCAGAGTGTCCTGCAGCGCTGCCTGGATGCGTGCATCCACAAGCATCGCCTACGACATCGCGGCTTGAAGGAGCGCCCGCGCTGACCGGGCTCAGACGCCGGCGTCGCGTACCAGGATCACGCACAGCCGCCGCGGCCCGTGGGCACCCATCACCAGCTCGCCGCCGATGTCGGCGGTGCGGGACGGGCCCGAAATGAAGTTGACGGTACGCGGCATGCCCCGCCGGCCGAAGCGCGCCCGGATCTTCTCCCAGGCACCTTCGTAACCGCCGGCGAGGTCTTTCTCCTCCACCACCACAACGTGCGTCTCGGGCAGATAGCCGAGCGTGACCGGATTGTCCGCGCCGGAGGCCAGCACCAGCGTGCCGGTCTCGGCGACGGCCGCGGCGGCGTGGCTCAGGCCGACAGCGTCCTCGCCCTCGGCGGGTCCATCCAGACGTTCCAATGCGGGCTCCGTGCTCCAGGGCAGCGCGGCGAGGTAGCCGTCGCCGCCGACGCGCACGCGCAGCGGCATGTTGGTCGAGCGCAGATAGCGGCCGATTGCAGCCGGCACCTCGGCGGCCGACCCGACTTCGACGACGGTGGCCGACTGCCCTTCGAGGAACGTGCGGAACAGAGCACGCGACGCCTCGCGCGGACGCTGCGCCCGTTCCGGCACGAGCGGGGCGGGCGGGCTGGCGATGCGTTCGGCAACAGCGGCGCGCCGCGCGCTGTCCGAACCAGTTGCCTGCAAGGCCTGACGGATCTTTGACAGCACGGCCGTGCGGGCCGAAGCGCCGGTGACGCTCATCTCGGCACTCCCGCCTCTGTATCCGCCCATAGGGCCTGGAAGGTGCGCCCCTGCGGGGCGGGCAGGTCACGGTACTTGGTCCATCCCCGGGCCACCGGAAGATGGTGCAAGGCGCCGCGCCGAGACGCCAGATGCAGCAGCGGGATGCCGAGACGCGCCGCCAGGTTGTAGAGGCGCGGCCGCCGGGCGAAGAAGGCCCACGCCGCGAGCCCTGCACGGTAGAGAAGCGGCGTGCCGCCGGCATCGAAGTCCTTCTCGCGCCAGGCGCGCATCAGGCCCGGCAGCGGAATTTTCATGGGGCATACCTGCTCGCAGCGGCCGCAAAAGGTGGAGGCGTTGGGAAGATCGGCCGAGCCGCGCACCCCGATCAGCGCCGGCGTCAGCACCGCACCGATGGGACCGGGATAAACCCAGCCGTAGGCGTGGCCGCCGATCGACTGGTAGACGGGGCAGTGATTCATGCAGGCGCCGCAGCGGATGCAGCGCAGCACCTCCCGGAAATCGGTGGCGAGGAGGTCCGAGCGGCCGTTGTCGAGGATCACCACGTGATAGGCCTGCGGACCGTCCGGATCACCGGCTCGGCGCGGCCCGCTGGAGAACGTGGTGTAGGTGGAGATCTCCTGGCCCGTCGCCGAGCGCGCCAGCAGCCGCACCAGCGTGCTGACGTCTTCCAGCGTCGGCACCATCTTCTCGATGGACGCAATGACGATGTGCACCCGCGGCAGCGACTGGGTGAGGTCGCCGTTGCCCTCGTTGGTGACGATCACCGACGTCCCGGTTTCCGCGATCAGGAAGTTGGCGCCGGTGATGCCGACGTCGGCGGCGAGAAACTTCTCACGCAGGATCTGCCGCGCCTCGGCGACGAGCTGCGCGGGCTCGGTCAGCATGCGCCCCGCGGGCAGCTTGGTGTGCACCTTGCGAAAATCCGCCTCCACCTGGTCCTGGGTGAGGTGAATGGCGGGGGCAATGATGTGGCTCGGGGTCTCGCCGCGAAGCTGGATGATGTACTCGCCGAGGTCCGTCTCCACCACCTCGAGCCCCGCCTGCTCCAGATGGTGGTTGAGGCCGATCTCCTCGGAGATCATCGACTTGCCTTTGGTGACAAGGCGCGCCCCAGCGTCGCGACAGATGCGCAGGATGGCGTCGCGGGCGTCCTGTGCGGTCGCGGCGTAGTGCACCACGCCGCCGAGCTCGGTCACCTTGCGCTCGTATTCCTCCAGGTAGGCATCGAGGTGCGCCAGCGTGTGATTCTTGATCTCGCGGCCGCGCTCGCGCAAGGCCTCGAACTCGGGCAGGCCCGAACGGGCCGCAGCGCGGCGGGCGGCCAGCCCTGGTGCCACGCCCGCCAGCGCGCGCTGGAGCTGCGGGTCGTGCAGCGCAGCAGCGACGTTCTCCTTGAAATCCGGCGACGATGAAATCATGTCGCCTCCCCGATCGCGGGTTCGGAAAGCTCGCCGGCCAGCACCTCCGCCACATGACGCACGGCGACACGGCGGCCCTGGCGGCTGAGCTTGCCGGCCATGTTCATGAGACAGCCGAGGTCGCCGGCGAGCAGCAGGTCGGCGCCGGTCTGAGCCACGTGGCCCGTCTTGCGCTCGACCATGGCGTTGGAGATGTCCGGGTACTTGATTGCGAAGGTGCCGCCGAACCCGCAGCACGCCTCGGTGTCCGGCAGCTCGGTCAGCTCCAGCCCTTGCACCGAAGCCAGTAGCGCGCGCGGCTGGTCCTTGATGCCAAGCTCGCGCAGGCCCGAGCAACTGTCGTGATAGGTGACGCGCCCCTGGTAGGACGCCTCGACGGCGCGCAGGCCACGTACGTCGACCAGGAATGACACCAGCTCATGCACCTTGCTGGCGAACGCCTGCGCCCGCCGGCGCCACTGCACGTCGTCTTCCAGCAAACGGGGATAGTGCACCTTCAGCATGCCGGCGCATGAGCCGGATGGCGCCACCACGTAATCGAAGCCCTCGAAGGCGGAAACGGTCTGGCGCGCCAGCGCGGCGGCGGAGGCGCGGTCGCCCGAGTTGTAGGCGGGCTGCCCGCAGCAGGTCTGCGCCTGCGGCACCGCTACCTCGCAGCCCGCCTCGCGCAGCAGCTTCACCGCCGCAAATCCGACGCTGGGGCGGAACAGATCGACGAGGCAGGTGACGAAGAGGCCCACGCGCGGGCGACCGGTCGCCGATGCCGGCATGTGTCATCCTCTTGGCAGCGGCATCCGCCCTACTTGGTGGAGAATTTCTTGAGGTACGCGATGACGTCCTTGCGATCCTGCGGGTCTTTTAACCCGGCGAAGGACATCTTGGTACCCTTCATCACGGACTGCGGATTTTCCAGGTACTTGAACAGCGCCTCCTCTGTCCAGACCAAGCCGCCGGCGCCCGCCTTCTTGGCGGCATCCGAATACGGGAAGCCCTGCACGGCTGCCGCCTTGCGGCCGATGATGCCATTCAGCTCTGGGCCGACAAGGCTGTGCGCCTGCGGGCCAATCTGGTGACAGGCGCGGCACTTCTTGAAGACATCCGCCCCGTTTTCGGCGCTGGCATCCTCGGCCGCGGCGGGTAGCGCGAGGACCGAGAGCGACAGCGCTGTTGCGAAGACGCTTGCAATCGTTCGAGCCCGTCCGCGTGCCAAGTGTCCCTCCCGGTTCGTTGCCTGTACGAGGTGCGGAAACCTAGCAAATCCCGGCCTGCGTGCGCCGCGACCGTTCGTTGCAGCGGGCGGTGCCGGCGCGGCCGCCGTGCGACCAAGGCCGTGCCGCCGCCGGGAGCGAACAATAGCGAGAACGGTCATTTCGAGCTATATGAAGGACAGCATTGGCCGCGCGCAGAAAGCGGACGCGGCAAACGGCGAACCGTCGCCGAACCTGGAGATCTGACCCATGTCTTTGGTGATGCTGCCCGAACCGGACCGGGGCATCATGGCGCGCCGCAACATCATCGTCGATGACCTGCGCAAACTGGTGGGCGCGGACGCCATCATCGACGACGAGGTGGGACGGCGGACCTATGAGACCGATGCACTGACGGCGTACAAGCGGCTGCCCCTGGCAGTCGCGCTGCCGACCTCGACCGAGCAGGTGTCGCGGCTGCTCAGATACTGCAACGAGAATGACATCAAGGTGATCGCGCGGGGCGCGGGGACGTCGCTGTCGGGCGGCGCGCTGCCGGCCGAGGACGCCATCGTCGTCAGCGTGTCGCGCATGACGCGGGTGCTCGACATCGACTATCAGAACCGCACGGCCCACGTCGAGACCGGCATCACCAACCTCGGCATCAGCGCGGCGGTGGCGCCGAACGGCTTTTTCTACGCGCCGGACCCCTCCAGCCAGCTTGCCTGCACGCTGGCCGGCAACATCGGCATGAACTCCGGCGGCGCGCACTGCCTCAAGCACGGCGTCACCACCAACAACGTGCTGGGCGTGAAAATGGTGCTGATGACCGGCGAGGTGATCGAGGTCGGCGGCGCGCACCTGGATGCCCCCGGCTACGACCTGCTCGGGCTGATCATCGGCTCGGAAGGCCAATTTGGTATTGTCACGGAGGCGACGGTGCGCATCCTGCGCGCGGCGGAAGGCGCGCGGCCGATGCTGATGGGCTTCGACAGCAGCGAGGCGGCGGGACAGTGCGTGGCCGCCATCATCGGCGCGGGCATCATTCCGGTCGCCATCGAATTCATGGACAAGCCGGCGATCCAGGTGTGCGAGGCGTTCGCCAAGGCCGGCTATCCCACCGACGTCGAGGCGCTGCTGATCATCGAGGTCGAGGGATCGAACGAGGAGATCGCCGACCGGCTCAACGTCATCACGGAGCTCGCCAAGCGGTTCCAGCCGAGGGTGGTGCGCCTCAGCCAGAGCCCCGAGCAGAGCGCCGCCATCTGGCGGGGCCGCAAGTCGGCGTTCGGCGCCATCGGCCGCATCTCCGACTACTACTGCATGGACGGCACCATTCCGCTCGGCAAGCTCGGCGAGGTGCTGGTCGCGATCTCCGAGATCTGCAACCGGCATGAGCTGCGCGTGGCCAACATCTTCCACGCCGGCGACGGCAACCTGCATCCGCTGGTGCTTTACGATGCCAACAATGCGGAGCAGGCCGAACGCGCCGAGCAGGCCGGCGCGGAGATCCTGAAGCTGTGCGTGACCTCCGGCGGCTGCCTGACGGGCGAGCACGGCGTCGGCATCGAGAAGCGCGACCTGATGCGCGTGCAGTTCAATGCCACCGACCTCGACGTGCAGATGCGGCTGAAGACGCTGTTCGATCCGAAGTGGCTGCTGAACCCCGCCAAGGTGTTCCCGCTGGACGGCCGCGAGGCCGCGCGCGCGGCGGCCTGAGGAGAAGAGAACGTGCTGACCAACATGCGCCCCGTGGACGAGCGGGAATTCTCCCGTGTGCTCGCGGAGGCGACCGCCACCGGCACGCCGATCGAGCTTGCCGGTGCCGGCACCAAGCACAGCATCGGCCGGCCGATGAACACTGCCGCCACCATTTCCACCGCCGGCCTGCGGGGCATTACGCTCTATGAGCCGGCCGAGATGGTGATGTCGGCCCGTGCCGGCACGCCGCTGAACCAGATTGAAGAGGTTCTGGCCGAGCGCGGGCAGATGCTCGCATTCGAGCCGGTCGAGCTGGCGCCGATGGCCGGCGGACCGGCCGGACAGGCCACCATCGGCAGCGTGTTTGCCGCCAACATCTCCGGCGCGCGCCGGATCAGCGCCGGCGCGGCCCGCGACCATCTGCTCGGCGTGCGAGCCGTGAACGGACGGGGCGAGATCTTCAAGTCCGGCGGCCGGGTGATGAAGAACGTAACCGGCTATGACCTGTGCCGCGGGCTCGCGGGAAGCTGGGGCACGCTGGCGGCGATGACCGAGGTCACGTTCAAGGTAGTGCCGATGCCGGAGGCGACCGGCACGCTGGTGCTGCTGGGCCTGCCCGACGAGATTGCCGTGGAGGTGCTGTGCGCCGCGATGGGCACGCCGTTCGAGGTGTCGGGCGCGGTCCACCTGCAGGCGCCGCTGGCCGCGCGCCTCGCGCACGAGAAGCTCGCCGCGCAGGGCCAGGCTGTCACGGCGCTGCGGATCGAGAATTTCTCCAAGTCGGTCGCCTACCGTGGCGGCCAGCTCAAGGAGATGTTCAAGGCCTATGGCGAGGTGCACGAACTCGATCACGCCCAGTCGCCGGCGTTCTGGCACGAGCTGCGGGCGCTCTCGATGCTGCAAGGGACGACGCCGCTGTGGCGCATCTCCACCGCGCCTACGGCCGGCCCCAAGGTGGTGGCCGCGATCGCCGGCTACATGCAATGCCACGCGTTCTATGACTGGTCGGGCGGCCTCGTGTGGGTTGAACTGCAGGCGATGAGCGATGCCGGCGCCGCCGACATCCGCCGCGTCATCGCCACCCATGGCGGCCACGCCACGCTGATCCGCGCCGAGCCCGAGGTGCGCGCTGCCGTCGATGTGTTCCAGCCGCTGGAAGCGGGACTGGAGCAGATTTCCCGCAAGATCAAGGCCAGCTTCGATCCCGCCGGTATTCTCAACCCCGGCCGCATGTACGCCAACTTCTAGAATCGAGCCGATAGCCGCATGCAGACCAACATCACCCCCGCGCAGCTCAGGGACGCCCGCGTCGCGGAGGCCGAGCGCATCCTGCGCCGCTGCGTGCATTGCGGGCTGTGCACCGCCACCTGCCCCACCTACGTGCTGCTGGGCGACGAGCGCGACAGCCCGCGCGGTCGCATCTACCTGATGAAGGAGATGTTCGAGAAGAGCCGCCCCGCCGACGCCGAGGTGCAGCTCCATGTCGATCGCTGCCTTTCCTGCCTCTCGTGCATGACCACCTGCCCGAGCGGGGTCGACTACATGCACCTCGTCGACTACGCGCGCGCCCACATCGAGGAGACAGGCCGGCGCAGCGTCAAGGACCGCGCGCTGCGCGCCCTGATTGCCGCCGTGCTGCCCTATCCCGACCGCATGCGGCTGGCTTTGCGGCTGGCGCGCCTGGCGCGGCCGTTCACCAGCCTGATCCGCCGCTTCGCTCCCAAGGAGGTGGTGGTGATGCTGGAGCTGGCGCCGACCGGTCTGCTGCTGCCCGCCGCACGCTACGCCGGACCCGGCACCGCAGCCACCAGCGGCGAGCGGCGCAAGCGGGTCATCCTGCTCGCCGGCTGCGCCCAGCAGGTGCTACGCCCCGATATCAACGACGCCACCATCCGCCTGCTGGCGCGGCGCGGGGTGGACGTCGAGGTGGCGCCGGGCGCGGGATGCTGCGGCGCGCTCACCCATCACATGGGCCGCGAGGAGGCCGCGCTCGCCATGGCCCGCCAGAACGTGGATGCCTGGTGGAAGCTGATCGAGCGGGCGGACCGCGACAGCCCCATCGACGCGATCATCATCAACACCTCGGGCTGCGGCACCACCGTCAAGGACTACGGCCATATGCTGGCGCGCGATCCCGGCTACGCCGAGCGCGCGCAGAAGATCGCCGCCATGACGCGCGATGTCTCCGAGTTCCTCGCCGGCTACGACATGGGACCGCCCAAGCGCTGGTCGTCGCTGCGGGTCGCCTACCATTCCGCCTGCTCGATGCAGCACGGCCAGCGCATCATCGACGAGCCGCGCACGCTGCTGCGCAACGCCGGCTTCACGGTCAGCGACGTGCCCGAAGGCCACCTGTGCTGCGGCTCCGCCGGCACCTATAACATCATGCAGCCCGAGATCGCCGCCGACCTGCGCCAACGCAAGGCCGCCAACATCAAAAGCGTGCGCCCGGACGTGGTGGCGACTGGCAACATCGGCTGCATCACCCAGCTCGCGGGCGCGCTGGACATGCCCATCGCCCACACCATCGAGCTGCTGGATTGGGCCTACGGCGGCCCGGTGCCACGCGGGCTCGAACGCCTCGCCGCGCACGTCCAGGACGTGCCCGAGCCGCGCCAACTCGTCGCCGCCTCGTAGGCCGTCGCCCGCCGCCGAACTGCCGGAGATCCCGTAACATGCGCATCGGTGTGCCGAAGGAAATCAAGGTTCACGAGTATCGTGTGGGCATGACGCCGGGCAGCGTGCGCGAAGCGGTGGCGCACGGCCACGAGGTGATCGTCGAGCACGATGCCGCCGCCCGCCAGGGGCTCAGCGACGAGGACTATCGCCGCGCCGGGGCCACCATCGTGCCGACGGCGGCGGAAGTGTTTGCGGCCGCGCGCCTGATCGTCAAGGTGAAGGAGCCGCAGCCCGAGGAATGCCAGCTGCTGCGCCCCGACCACACCCTGTTCACCTACCTGCACCTGGCGCCCGATCCCGCACAGGCCAAGGCGCTGATGGCCTCCGGCGCCACCGCCATCGCCTACGAGACCGTCACGGGTCCGCGCGGCAGCCTGCCCCTGCTGGCGCCGATGAGCGAGGTCGCCGGCCGCATGGCGATCCAGGCCGGCGCGCATTGCCTGGAGATGGAGCAGGGCGGACGCGGCATGCTGCTTGGCGGCGTCGCCGGCGTCGCGCCCGCGAAGGTCACCGTGCTCGGCGGCGGCGTCGCCGGCATCAACGCCGCGCGCATGGCCATCGGCCTCGAGGCGCAGGTGACGGTGCTCGATATCAACGTTGCACGCCTCTACGCCATCGACCAGCAGTTCGGCGCGGCGGTCAACACCATCTTCTCCACCCGCCAGTCGGTGGAAGACTACGTGCTCGACGCCGACCTCGTGATCGGCGCTGTGCTGGTACCCGGCGGCGCCGCGCCGAAGCTCATAACGCGCGCCCATGTCGCTGCCATGAAGCGCGGCTCGGTGATCGTCGACATCTCGATCGACCAGGGCGGCTGCTCGGAAACCTCGCGCCCGACCACCCATGCCGCGCCCACCTATGTCGAGGACGAGGTGGTGCACTACTGCGTGACCAACATGCCGGGCGCCGTGGCGCGCACATCGACGTTCGCGCTGAACAACGCGACGCTGCCGTTCGTGCTGGCTCTGGCCGACAAGGGCACCGAGGCCGCCATGACCGACGACCCGCACCTGCTGAACGGCCTCAACGTCTACAAGGGCCGCATCACCCATCCGGCCGTCGCGGCGGCGCTGGGCCTGGAGCTTGCGGACACGCGCCGGCTGGTGAAGCGCCCGTCCACGCCGTGACGCCCGCACCGCCTCATGCGCTTCCGGTGCGCTGCAGGCGCCGGTAGAGCTGCCCCTTGGCGAGATCGATGCGGTGCCGGCACTTGAGCCGCAGGTCGTTCTGGCGCGGGCCGAAGCCGACCTGGATTACCGGCTTGTTGCGCATGGTCTGTACGAATTCCACCGCCGGGATGAAATCGCTGTCTTCCGACAGCAGCAGCGCGATGTCGTAGACGTCGAAGGCGGCATCGCCGATCAGATCGGTGGCGATCTGGGTGTCGAGCTTCTTCTCCGGTGCGATAGGAATGCCGCCGGCGGTGAAGTTGGCCGACAGGAGCTGGTCCTCGCGCGGGGTGCGGCGCACCACCGGCACGATCAGATAGCCCGGCTCGCGGGTGATGACGCGGGTCAGCTCGTCCTTGTGCGCCTCGTTCTCCTCGCGCCAGCGGTCGATGGTCTCCTTGCGCAGGCGGATGGGCAGCGGCAGGCGATCCGGCGCCGTCTCCTCCATCCGCAACAGGTTCTCCAGCAGCTTGTAGTAGGACTCGTCGAACAGCGTGCCGTAGACGTTGGTGCCGCGGTAGACCAGCGAGGGCGACGCGCGCCGCTGCTGGGTGAGCCAGTCGCCCACTTCCTCCAGCAGCACCTGTGGCAGGCGGCCCCAGTCGACATCGTGCTGCAGCGGCCGATCGCGGCCGTGTACCTCCTGCGTCCAGGTGCGGATGAAGTTGGAGTGGTCGATGTAGATCTTGGCGCGCTGGTAGTAGACCGCCCGCAGCTTGCGTGCCCGCGCCCGCAGGTCCTCCGTCGCGGCACCGACCCGGCGCGTGAAGGTCTCGATCTCGCTGATCTCGCGTGCGCGCCGCGTGGCGGCAGCTGACATCAGGAACAGGCGATCCACATCCGTGCGCCGGCGCGTCCGGCCGCGCACAACCAGCACGAAAAAAAGGGCAAGCAGCGCCGCCCCCAGCAGCCAGGCGTAGGGCGCTTCCGGTGAGCCGGGCGCCAATACGCGCTCCGCTTCGCTCCACAGGGCGGAAAGCCGCTCGGTCACGCGTTTCCCTGTCGCGCCAAAGCACCCCTTGAGGATGGCCTTGCTCTCGAACGCCGCGTGGGAGCATGGCGTATTCTCTTCGCTGAGGCTAAGTGCTCGACCCCGGCGGGTAAAGAATTGGCTGTCGTCGCGGCCGGTTTCTTGCCGCCGCGGCTGGCGCAATTGCCACAACGGCGCGGCCGAAGTGATTCGCTCGGCGCCGGACCGGTTCCGTTTCGTACGTTGTCAATGGCGTCCGGTCTGGACATTGCATTTGCGCAACGGGTTTGTGGAAACTCGACTCCCCGGCGCGGCAGCAATCGCCTGGTAACCGCAAAAGGGCTATGCCGTTCCACACACGTCCGCGCTGGAAGGTTCCTGGGCTCGATATGCGTCGCGCCGCCATTACTATTGTGCTTTGCACCCTGTGGGCGGCGTCCGCGGCGGCCGGCGATTTCGACCGCGTGCACGGCCTGATCGATGAACTGCGCATCGGCGCGGTGGTGCATGACGTGCCCGGCGGCTGGAGCGGCTTCCACGTCGAGCAGGATGCCGTCGATCTCAACCTGGAAGCGATCTTCAGCCCGTCGCTGAACTTCCTGGGCGGACGCATCCGCCCCGCGCTGGGTGCCACGGTCAACTTCAACGGCGACACCAGCAAGGTCTACCTCGACGCCCGCTGGCAGCGCGATTTCGCCGAGCGCTGGTTCGCCGGCATCGGGCTGGGCGTGGCCGTGCACGATGGCTCCATCGACGACGGCAACCCGAACAAGAAGCAGCTCGGCGCGCGCGTGCTGTTCCACCCCAGCTTCGAGCTCGGCTACCGTCTCGACCGGCACAACAGCATCTCGCTGTACTACGACCACATGTCGAACGGCAGCACCGCCGACCCCAACGAGGGCTTCGATACGCTCGGCGTGCGCTGGGGCTACCGCTTCTAGCGGCCGGCACCGCGATCCGGTTTTCTTCACTTGTCAAAGAGCGCAGTGCCCATTCGGGCCCTGGTTCCCGCTGCAACCGGGCTTTGGACACCCGCTGCGGCTGAAACAGGCGCATTGTGCGCCCGCCGGAGGGGGGCGGGGATAAGCGCCGGCCGATTTTTTTGGATGGCCCGGCGGAGGGTTCTGCCCCGCATGGTGAATCGGCCCCCGCGCCTTTGCGATCCGGACCCGATCCGCTATAAGCCCGGCCAATTGTTCCGCGTGCACGCACGCACTCCTGCAACCTAGGCGCCATGGCCAAACCGACGAGAAATTCCGGGCCGGAAGCCCGCCTGCCGAAGGGCCTGCGCGACGTGCTGCCGGACGAGCTCCGCGCCACCCAGCGCATGCTCGACACCATCCGCGGGGTCTATGAGTCCTACGGCTTCGAGCCGCTGGACACGCCGGCCATCGAGTACACGGACGCGCTTGGCAAGTTCCTGCCCGACCAGGACCGGCCCAACGAGGGCGTGTTCTCGTTCCAGGACGAGGACGAGCAGTGGCTTTCGCTCCGCTACGACCTCACCGCGCCGCTCGCCCGCTACGTGGCGGAGGGGCTCAAGGAGCAGAGGCTGTCGCTGCCCTTCCGCCGCTATCAGGTGGGGCCCGTGTGGCGCAACGAGAAGCCGGGACCGGGGCGGTTCCGCCAGTTCATGCAGTTCGACGCCGACACGGTGGGCACCGACAACATCGCGGCGGATGCCGAGATCTGCATGCTGGCGGCGGACACGCTGGAGGCGCTGGGGCTGACGGGCAAGTACCGCATCAAGGTCAACAGCCGCAAGGTGCTGGATGGCATGCTGCAATCGGTCGGCGTCGATCTGTCCAACGACACGCAGCGGCTCGCCGTCCTCCGCTCACTCGACAAACTCGACAAGTTCGAACGCAGCGACGTGGCGTTGCTGCTTGGCCCTGGGCGAAAGGACGAGTCGGGCGACTTCACCAAAGGTGCTGGACTCTCGAGGAACCAAGCCGACGCGCTGCTCGGTTTTGTAACCCAACCGGCCCCCACCTTGGGAGAGGGCGGCATCACCGCGCGGCGCATCGGCGGGTTCGAGCCGAGCCCTCTTTATGTGGAGGGGCTTGGAGAGCTGCAAGGTATTGCACGCCTCGTCCAGGCGGCAGGGTACGGGCCTGATCGGATCGGCGTAGATTACTCCGTCGTCCGCGGCCTGGAGTACTACACCGGCCCCGTGTTCGAGGCCGAACTCACATTCGAGGTGAAGAACGACGACGGCCAGACGGTGCGCTTCGGCTCGGTCGGCGGGGGGGTACTTGTCGGCGTTGATCCCCGCCGGCTGGTCGTGCAGGTAGCCGCCGGTGAAGACGCCGCCCACGAACTGCAGGAAACTCACCCCGCCGTCGATCACCAGCTCCAGCAC
>DASZQG010000155.1:0-14113 GCA_035550075.1 Hyphomicrobiaceae bacterium
GCGAACCAGTCGGTGATGGTGGGGTGCAGGGGCAAATGGACACTCGTCTGTTGCGTCCAACTTACCCGTTTCCGCCGACTCAAGCCAAACCCACTGCGTCATTCCCGCGAAAGCGGGAATCTCCGTTTGCGGAAGGCGAAAGTGGGAAGCTGTGGGTCCGCCCGCCCTGATCGTCAGTGGCCGTCACGAGGCTTGGCCAACAGAGATTCCCGCTTTCGCGGGAATGACCCCGTGGTAGGGGAAGGCATGTCCGAACAAATCCAGCTCTCGCTCCGTCCCGACACAGCGCTCGCCCGGCTGGAGGCGGAGGCGCAGCGGCTGCTGGTGAAGCCGGGCCGGTCGGTGCTGGGGATCGCGGGCGGACCGGGGAGCGGCAAATCCACGCTGGCAACAAAGCTGGTCGCTGCCCTCAATGCACAGGACGCGGGGATTGCGGCCTATGTACCGATGGACGGCTTCCATGTGAAGCATGCCAAGCTCGAGGCGCTGGGGACAGCAGGGGATAAGGGGGCGCCCCATACCTTCGAGGCGGCCGCCTTTGAGGCCTTTCTCGCGCGGCTGAAGGTGGCGCATGAGGCGGTGAGCGGACCGGGCTATTCGCGCAAGATCGAAGATGTGGTGGACGATGCGTTCACCGTCGCCCCGGAAACGCGGCTGCTGGTGGTGGAAGGCAACTACATCCTGCTTGCGTCGTCGCCATGGTGGCGGATCAAGCCGCTGCTCGATCTCAGCGTGTTCATCGATGTGCCGCGCGAGCTGGTCGAGAAGCGGCTGATGAAGCGGCACGCCGAGGAAGGGCTGTTCACCGAGGAGCGCAACCGGGCGCATATCGCGCGGGTCGATCTGCCGAACTATGATCTGGTGCTGCGGAGCCGGCCGCGGGCGGACATGGCGATCACATTGCTTACGGCAGAGTGATCTTCCCGGCCGCCCAGTCGGCGGTGCTGCGCCCCACAAGCTCGGCGATGTTGCGCTTTCCCTCGGCGCGGATCGAGGCCACCAGCCCGCGCTTGATGCGATCGAGCAGATCCAGTCCGCCGAAGACGAGGGCGGAGTAGAGCTGGATGGCATTGGCGCCGGCCTCGAACTTGGCCAGGGCCGATTGCGGCGAGTGGATGCCGCCGACGCCGATGATCGGCAGTGCGGTGCGCTGGCGCATCTGGGCGAGACGCTGCGTCGCGAGATGGAACAGCGGCTTGCCCGAGAGGCCGCCGGTCTCGGTGGCGTTTTCCATGCCGGCCACCGCATCGCGCGAGACGGTGGTGTTGGAGACGATGAGGCCGTCGAGATCGGTCGCGGCGACGGTGCGGGCGATGGCGTCGAGTGCCGGTTCGTCGAGATCGGGGGCGAGTTTGAGGAACACCGGCACGCGCGTCTTTGCCTTGCTGCGCGCCTTGAGCACGGCTTCGAGCAATTTTGCCAGCGCGTCGGCCTGTTGGAGATTGCGCAGGCCCGGCGTGTTCGGCGACGAGATGTTGACCGTGAGGTAGTCGGCGACATCGGCGAAGCGGGTGACGCCCTTCACATAGTCGGCGACGAAATCCTCGCTGTCCTTGTTGGCGCCGATATTGACACCGAGGGCGGCGGCCACGCGCGTGTCGCGCAGGCGGCGGAACACGTCGTCGTGGCCGTCATTGTTGAACCCCATGCGATTGATGACGCCCTCAGCGCCGGCGATGCGGAAGAGGCGCGGCTTGGGATTGCCCTGTTGCGGACGCGGCGTGACGGTACCCACTTCCACCATGCCGAAACCCATCAGCGCGAGCGGGCGCGGCACCTCGCCATTCTTGTCGAAGCCGGCCGCCATGCCGATGGGGTTGGCGAGGTCGAGGCCGGCGAGCGACGTCCTGAGCTCGGGCGCATCGGGCGCATCCTGCTCGGGCGCGAGTCCAAGCCGCAGCGCCGTGATGGTCGCGCCATGGGCGATTTCGGGGTCCATGCGCAGCAGGCCGTCGCGGGTGAGTGCGGCCACCGCCGGTACGCGCAACAGCGGCGAGAGCCGCGACAGGATCATGTCGCCCAGATCGGCAGGGAGGCGTCGCCGTCGCCATCCACCGCGATGCGCGCCTCGTTGACCACGGCGCTCCAGCTGAGCGGACCGTAAAGATGGGGAAAGAGCTGGCTGCCGCGCGAAGGCTCCCAGCGCAAGCCCGCTCCGAGCGTGGCGGGGCGGACGGAGAGCAGGGTCAGATCTTTCCTCCCCGCGAAGTGGAGCCGCAGCGTCTCCCGCAATTGCGCAGCCGTAGAGAAATGGATGTAGCCGTCATTCTCGTCGATCGGCATCAGCGGGAAGTCCCCGCGCGCCTGGGCGGCCTCTGAAACGGCGGTTTCGGCCACTTTGTAGATGAAATCGGGAAGTGATTCAGGCGCGGCCATGGGGCTTGTCGTAAGGCGCGACGGGGGCGATCACAAGTCTGCGGGATGCCTTTACACTAGGGGCAATACCGACTAGACGGATAGGAGTTTTGTCCCATTTGGGACAGATTTCCTTGGGTTTGTCCGCTATGCTCTCGCACAGCGCCATCTGGGATGCCATCGATTCCCTTGCCGCCCGGCACGGCTTTTCGACGTCCGGGCTGGCGCGGCTGGCCGGGCTCGACGCCACGGCGTTCAACAAATCCAAGCGAGTGAGCCCGGATGGACGGGATCGTTGGCCCTCGACCGAAAGTATCGCCAAGGTGCTGGAGGCGACGGGCGAGAGCTTCGACGCCTTCATCGCCGGCGGCACCTATATCACGCAGCCCTCCGCGCCGGCTCCCGCCGTCATGCTGCCGCTGATCGGCTTTGCGCAGGCCGGCGCAGGCGGCTTCTTCGACAGCGCGGGGTTTCCTGCCGGACAAGGCTGGGACGAGGTGAAGCTGCCCACGGGGCCCGAGGGCGGACTCTACGCGCTCGAGGTCAGCGGCGATTCCATGTTGCCGCTCTATCGCGACGGCGACCGCATCGTGGTGTCGCCTACCGAGCAGGTGCGGCGCGGCGACCGCGTCGTGGTCAGGACACGCCATGGCGAGGTGATGGCCAAAGTGCTGGCACGGCAGACGGCCAAGCAGGTGGAACTGCATTCGCTCAATCCCGCTTATCCGGCGCGCATTCTCGATGCGCAGGATGTGGAATGGATGGCGCGGATCATCTGGGCCAGCCAGTGATGGATGTGCTGCTGCCGCCCGGCGGCGAGGGTCCCGGGGTTCTCCTTGCGCATCCTTGGTGGGGGTTGAACCGGACCATCCGCGACTATGGCATGGCACTGTCGCGCGAGGGATTCGTGGTCGGGCTCGCCGATCTCTTCGGCGGCGAGACGGCGACGGAGATCGACGCCGCGGAGGGCCTGATCCGCAAGCATTGGAATGGTGCCGGCCCAGGCATCGAGGCCGCGCTCGGCGAACTCGGCCGGCACAGCGCGGTGACGTCGCCGCAGCTCGGCGCGATCGGCTTCTCCTTCGGCGGCTTTCATCTGCTGGCGTCGCTGGACGAGGATTTGCCGCTTGCGGGACTGGTCACCTACTACGCAACGCATCCGCTGCGGGGCACGCACGCGCCGGTGCTGGCGCATTTCGCGGCGGACGATGATTTCGAGAGTGCCGCCGACGTCGCCGCCATGACCGCCGCACTCAAGGCGGCGGGGCCACCCAATGCGACCGAAACCTATCCCAGCACGAAGCACTGGTTCGCGGAAGCGGACCGGCCGGAATATGTCGAGGCCGCGGCAGAGCTCGCGTTCGGGCGGACTGTCACGTTCCTGCACAACCGCTTGGGCTAGGACACGGTCTTCAGCAGCTTGCCCGCCAGCGCGTCCTCGATGAGCCTGCGCGTTTCGGCGACGCCATAGAGCGCGACGAAGCTGCCGAAGCGCGGGCCCTGATCGGCGCCGAGCAGCACCTGATAGATGGCCCCGAACCAGTCGCGCAGCGGCTCGAATTTGTGCGCATTGCCGACGGCATAGACGATGTCCTGCAGCTCTTTGGCGTCGAGCCCGTCCTTGCCCGCGAACTGGGCGTGGAGATCCTGCAGCGCCGCGCGCTCCTTGTCGGTCGGTGCGCGGAAGGTCTTGGTCGGGCGCACCTCGTCCTGGAAGTAGCGCACCGCGTAACCGACGAGCCGGTCCAGCTCGGGATTGGTTGCCGGCGTCTCACCGGGAAGGCGCCGCGACAGATAGCTCCACACCACCGATGGCTCATGCGCATTCGCCGCCGAAGCGAGGTTCAGCAGCAGGCCGAAGGTCACCGGCATGTCGAGCTGCGGCGGATGACCCGTGTGGATGTGGAAGGCCGGGTTCTCAAGCTGCTCGGCCGTCGCCTGTCCATGATAGGCCGCCACAAACTGATAGTACTCGTCCACGGCGCGCGGGATCACGTCGAAATAGAGGCGCTTGGCGACGCGCGGCTTCTGGAACATGTAGAGCGCGAGGCTCTCGGGGCTCGCATAAGCCAGCCATTCGTCGATGGTCAGCCCGTTGCCCTTGGACTTCGAGATCTTCTGGCCAAGCTCATCGAGGAACAGCTCGTAGACATAATGCTCGGGCGGGTTGCCGCCGAGGATGGCGCAGATGCGGTCATAGACCGACTGATTGGTCTGGTGGTCCTTGCCGAACATTTCGAAATCGACGCCGAGCGCATACCAGCGCATGCCGAAATCGGGCTTCCATTGCAGCTTGCAATAGCCGCCGGTGACCGGCAGCGTCGTCTCGGTGCCGTCCTCGTCGTCGAAGGTGACGGTGCCCGCTTTGGCATCGACGGCCTTCATCGGCACATAGAGCACCCTTCCAGTCTTGGGCGAGATCGGCAGGAAAGGCGAATAGGTCGCCTGCCGCTCCGGCCCGAGCGTGGGCAGCATCACCCCCATGATCTCGTCGTACTTCTCGGCGGCACGGATCAGCGCGGCGTCGAACTTTCCCGACTTGTAATAGTCGGTCGCGCTGGCGAATTCGTAGTTGAAGCCGAAAGTGTCGAGGAAGCGGCGGAGCATCGCATTGTTGTGGTGACCGAAGCTCTCATAGTCGCCGCTGAACGGATTGGGCACGCTGGTCAGCGGCTTGTGCAGATGCGGCTCGAGGAAGCCCCGGTCCGGCACGTTGTCCGGAATCTTGCGCATGCCGTCCATGTCGTCCGAGAAGCAGAGCAGGCGCGTCGGGATCTCGTCGCGGGTCAGCAGGCGGAACGCGGTGCGCACCATCGTGGTGCGCGCGACTTCGCCGAAGGTGCCGATATGCGGCAGGCCCGAGGGACCGTAGCCGGTCTCGAACAGCGCCTCCTTCTTTCCTGTCTTGTTCAGCCGCGCGACGATCTTGCGCGCTTCCTCGAACGGCCAGGCCTTGGCGGTCTGGGCGGCAGCGAAAAAGGCGGGATCGAGGGGCGGCAGCGGGGCGGTCACGGCGGCATTCCGGAGAGAGGAGACGGGCGCGGCACGTGTTGCCCACCCGGACGCGCCGAGTCAACTGGACAAGCGGGGCGTCAGTCCCTAGCTATGCGGCCAAATCCAACTTCGAGGCCCCAATGCCCCTCTCGACCCAGGAAGCCCTGATCTACGCCATGGTGCTCGCATCATCCTCCGACGCCAAGGTCAGCGACCGCGAGCTCAAGATGATCGAGGACATCGTGGTGCTGCTGCCGGTGTTCGAGGGCTATGACGTCAACAATCTCGCGGGGACCGCCCGCGACTGCCTCGACCTGATCAAGGACAGCTCAAGCCTCGACAAGGTGCTCGACATGGTCGTCGGCGCCATACCGGCCCGGCTGCATGATACGGCCTATGCAATGGCCGTGGAGGTCGCGGCCGTGGACCTACGGCTCGAGCAGGAAGAATTGCGGCTGCTGGAGATGCTGCGCGACCGGCTGCAATGCGACAGCCTTGTCACCGCGGCGATCGAGGCATCGGCCCGGGCGCGCCTGCGGAAGGCGTGAGCCTCAGTAGAAGCCGATGGGGAACCAGCGCAGGTAGAGTTCGTCCAGCACGCCGGAGCGCTTGAGGCGTATGAGGCCGTAATCGATCGCCTGGCGTACGGCGTCATGGCCGGCGGGTAGCGCGACCGACAAACCATCGCCGAAGAGGTCGGGCCGGAAATAGGGTGGGCCGGCGAAGCCGCAGCAGTCTGGATTGTCGTTCAGCCAGAACGAGGCGCGCATGGCGTCGCCGAAATAGGCATCGGCCTTGCCGTCGCGCACCGCTTCGAGCGCGAGGAACTCGGTGTCGAACTCAACCGGCTTCGCGTCGGGCACGTAGCGGGTGACGAAGGTCTCGTGGCTCGAGCCCTTGCGCACGGCGACGGCCTTGCCGGCCAATTGCGTCGGCGAAAAGCCGGCAATCCCCGTGTCCTTCGCAACGAACCTGCCCGGCAGCATCAGATAGATCGACGAGAAGTCGAAGCGCTTGCCGTTTTCCGGCGTCATCGCGAGCCCGGCAATGAGCGCGTCCCCCTGCCCGTCCGCCAGCGCACTGCTCGCCTGGTCCCAGGGCCAGGCCTGGATGGTGCAGGTGATTTCGAGATCGGCACAGAGGGCGCGTGCGACGTCGACGTTGAAGCCGACCAGTTCGCCCGTCGCGTCGCGATAGTTGAAGGGCGGGAAGTCGGCCGTCGTCAGGAAGCGGATCGAGGGCACCGCCGTCAAGTTCGGCACCAGATCGCGGGCGCTGGGATCGGCATGATACGGCAGGGCCTGCGCCCGAGCCGCGTCCACTCCGCCCAGCAGGCAGGCGAGACCGAGAATCCATGCTGTAAGGCGCCGCGACACGGCCGGTATATCGCCCAATTCCGCGGGATTGGCGAGGGGCAGCCGCCTGGCAGTTGACGCGGCGGACAATAAGCGAAACTACTTATCATTCGACTTCGGAAAACTGGCGTTCGGGGGCTCGCCAATTGCCGGGACGCTTGCGTGCTGTTGCGTTGCTTCGGGCTGTACTGCTCGAAAACTGCGGTTCCGACGAAGCCGCGGCGCAGCATCTGGCACAGGCGGAACGGCTCGGCGTGGACCCGCTCGATTATTGCGCCCATCGCTTCGGTCTCGGCACAGCACTGACCTGGGAGCGAGCGGCGCAATGGGCCGGATTCTATTCCTTTCGCAAGGTTCCGCAGCCGCCTGCGGGCAGCAATGCGCGAATGGTACGGCCCGATCTGCTTGGCGGCATTCGAAGTCTGCGCCAGTCCGTGCTTGGGCGCGAGATCGTCTTCTGTGCGCCGACTTTTGCGCAGATCCTCAACCTGGCAGCCGCGCGTAGCGGTGCGTTGGTGCGCCGCACCTGCATCGTGCCGCCCGACGCGATCGAGACGGCACTCACCGCCACCATGAGCGAGCCGCTGATGGACGAAGCGCGGCAGCGGCTGACGCGGCACTGGGCCGGGGCGACGGCCTCGGTCGGATTGCCGAAATATGCGCGGCTCAGCTTCGCGCTGTTGCTGATCGCGCTGGTCGTGCTGGTGATGATCGGCGGAACACTCAGCCGCGATGTGCTGCTGCCGCTCACGGCGCTGCTCCTCGTGGGCCCCGGCATCATCCGCCTGATCGCCACCCTGCCCCAGCCCGCGCGGTCGCCCGTGCGGCTGCTGGCCGATCGCGACCTGCCGGTCTATTCCGTACTGATCCCGCTGCGCGACGAGGCGCATATGGTGCCGATGCTGCGGCGGGCGATGAGCGCGATCGACTATCCGGTATTATGGAGCAGTTACACCTAGGCCGGACGTTGGCTAAGTGAGTCTGTGACATAAAGGATTCCGCATATCCACAGCCATTTGCGCCCAGCGGATTCCAATCGGGGTTTGGCCGCGTTCCGTTCCACTAACGTTCCGAGTTGGCGCTTGCGTTTGGCTGCGCCATAGTTCATATGCTCAGCCACAAAGTGCGGAGCTATGGCAAATGAACATTCAAGCCAAGACCCAAGCGGTGGACCGGGCTCTTGCCCAGATCACCGCGCTTATGACTGAAAACCTGCGGCAAACCATCCGCCCGATCCTTGAACAGGTGTTCGAGGATGGCGGACTCGAAAACATGGCAGCCATTCAGCGGGCCATGAACGCGATCAACCCACTGCCGACCAGCAAGCCGCCGGTATCGCCTCCGGAGGGAACAGCGCTTGGCCCGACGGGCAAAGATGGACGCGCTCCGCGTGGAGCGGTCCGCCGGGCGGTGATGACGTTGCTAAAGGGCCGTCATCCGGCGGGTGCCACGATGAACGAGATCATCAACAGCATCGACCGGATCGACCCCGAAGTCAGCGGCATTAGCGCCCGAAACGAGCTAACGCGGAACAAGGACAAGTATTACTGGCAGGACCCGAAAGGCGAGTGGCACCTCATGGAAACCGAGGTGATGCAGGCTGACATCGAGGACCTGGCCGAAACTGAATCCTGAAAGGGATGGGGCAGCGGACCCCCTGCGACGGTTGACCGCTGCCCTGCACACAAACCAAGGAGAGAGACAATGCCCCCGCCTTAGCTTGATTTGATCCACAACCGCCTGCCCCTTGGGGCGGGCGGGGCTTGTGGGGCCGCTGCCGGTGCAGGGGGTTGGACTTAGGACCCCGCCCTGCGAGTTCGACACTCGTCGGCTCCACCCTTTCCACTACAGGACTTGTAGGAATCGGTAAAGCGAACGGCCCTCACAAGGGGCCGGTGATTCCTGTTGGCGTAAATGAAATCCCCTGCTTTTCGAGCGCCGTCTGAATCGCCGCAAGATTGTTGGCGATAGGCGTTCGGTTGCCCGCTTCAAAGTCCTTTATCGTTGAAAGCCCCACACTGGCTGCGGCCGCTAGCTCTTGCTGCGACCAGCCAAGCCAGCCTCTAGCTGCCCGACACTGTTCCTTGACCATGCCATGACACATAGCGACGTAAACTTTTTAGGTCAACCCCGGCTAAAAGAGTTGACACCATCCATTTCAGCCATTACGTATGAGGTCAACCAAATCAGTTGGCTTACGAATGGCAACGCACTTCCTTCTTTCGACTGCCGCGAGGACGCTCTCAGTAGCGACCGTCGCCCGGTTGTCCGATGAGGAAGCGTTCGAGACCTTCCGCCAAATCCGTTGGGCAGCCACTGCCGGTGAGGCGGTCTGCCCCGAGTGCGGCGGCGTCGAGTGCTACGCCTTCAAGACGCGCAAGATTTGGAAGTGCAAGGCGTGTCGTCACCAGTTTAGCGTGACCTCTGGCACGTTGTTTGCGAACCGCAAGCTTTCGATCCGTGACTACCTCTTGGCGATTGCGTTGTTCGTCAACGGGGCCAAGGGTTACGCGGCCCTTCACCTTGGGCGTGATCTGGACGTTTCCTACAAGACCGCCTTCGTCTTGGCGCACAAGCTCCGCGAAGCTCTGGAAACTGAGCAAAATGCCATCGCTCAACTCACCGGGCATGTCTCCGTTGACGGCGCTTATTTCGGCGGTCACGTGCGCCCGGCTAACCGCGCTGAGGATCGTGTCGACCGTCGCCTTGCTAAGAACCAATCGGGCAAGCGGCAGGTTGTTGTTGTCGCACGCGAGCGCGGCGGCGACACCCTTACCAGCGTTCACAAGTCAGAAGCGCATGGCGTCGCATTCGTAGAGGCCCGCGTCTCCGAGAGGGCGACAGTCTATGCTGATGAAGCGGCGCATTGGGATGCCTTGCACGCCCGCTTCCTGACCAAGCGCATCAATCATCAAGAGTCCTACTCTGAGGACGGCGTTCATACGAACGACGCGGAGGGTTTCTTTAGCCGTCTCCGCCGCGCGGAGATCGGCACTCACCATCATATCAGCGGGCGCTACCTTCACGCCTATGCCGCCGAAATGGCGTGGCGTGAGGACAATCGGCGGGTCAGCAACGGCGGTCAGTATCTCGCCGTGACCCGCGCCAGCTTGATGCATTCGGTTAGCCGCATGGCCGGTTATTGGCAGCGTAGGAAAGCAGCATGACCGACCCCCAAGTCGTGAATACGCTCCGCGCCAAGGCAGAGAACCTGCAAGGCTACATCGCCAAGCTGGAAGCAGACCTAGAGCAGGCCCGCGCCGATCTGAGCCACGTCGTCGCAACGCTCCACCTGTTTGAAGCGCCAGACGCGGATACGCCGTTCCCGATGCACTACAATCTAGACCGCTTGTTCAAGCGACGGGAGATCGGAGAGCTGTGCCACAAGGCCCTCGCAGATGGCCCCAAATCGACGCGGGAGCTTGCCGACTGGATCATTGCGGCAAAGGGCTTCCCGGCAGGTGACCGGCACCTGCGTACGTCCGTGGCATATCGGGTCGTTCAAGCTCTGCGTATGCAGGAGAAGCGCGGCGGAAGGGTCACGAGAGCCGGAAAGCTTGGCGGCGCTTTAGTGTGGAAATTCAATGGGTAAGTTCAAAGCATGGCTCCTATGCGCATCTTTTGTTTGGAACCTATCCTAGTTTCGATTATTTCGAATGTTGCGATTGTTTCGAATATGGGCTATATATCCTCTAGGAGGACCAGGAAATGACAACTGCTGCAAAGACCGTGAAGCTAGGACGAAGGTTGCCAAATGCTGACGAACGAGAGACTGCGAACCAACTTCGTAGGCTCTTGGCCGCTCACGTGTCAGGTGATGCGAAGCTCAATGTTGTCGACGAACAGACAAAGAAGGTTGTCGACGTAACGCTGGGGCCGACTGTCTCCGAACTTCTAATGGAGGTGTTGCGTCACATAGGGAATGGGGACGCAGTGACACTCGTTCCCGTCGGGCAAATGCTTTCGACGCAGCAAGCGGCTGACATTCTCAATGTTTCGAGGCCGCACCTAGTTTCGTTACTGGAGAAGAATTTGATTCCACACACAGTCGTAGGGCGTCATAGGCGTGTGCTGACTGACGATCTGTTCAAGTACAAGCAGGAACGAGACGACAAGCGAAGCGACGCATTGTCTCGGCTAGCAGCTTCGGACGCGGACCTACTGTAAGACCATGTTTGCGAACCGGTATACGGCGTTCATTGACGCATGTTCCTTGGCCGGGGTGCTCAAGAGGAATCTCTTGCTCACTCTGGCCGAGACCGGTTTCTACCGAGTTCGTTGGTCTCAGCAAGTTTTGGACGAAACGGAGAAGGCTATCAAGAGCATGATGGAGCGGCGTAACATAGAGGACGCCGAGAAGCGCAGCCAAGCTTCTATCTTCGCCATGACGGAGGCATTTGATGATGCCATGGTGAGTGAGTTCGACAGCTTTCTATGCGTCGCGGATAAACTGCCAGATCCTGGTGATGCCCACGTATTGGCGGCGGCAATCAAGACGCGCGCGCACATCATTGTGACGGACAACATCAAACACTTCCCCTCGGAAATCCTTGGGCCGCTAAATATCGAAGCCGCGACAACAGATGACTTTCTCGCTAACACGATAACGCTGAATACGGCCAAGGCTGTCGGCGCTATCAAGACGATGAGAGAGCGATTCAAGCGTCCAGAAAAATCCGCTGAGGATATGTTTTTGGATATGGAGGCGTCAGGACTCACCTCGACTGTTGACGTACTGAGGCCCTACGAAGACAGCCTTTAGGTGATTAGGGGATTGATAGATCGAATCAATGAAAGATGCCGTGAGCAATGTTTCTGGCCGCAACGAACAGCCGCGCCATAGAACCAAGTTCTGCTGGCATTCTTGCTACTAGTTCGCCGTCGTACTCCGCCCATGCGAGAGCCTTAAGTCTATCTTTGGCTTCAGCCTCGTCCTTGGCGACGATATCGACGGTGTAGGTCTTGCCTTGGAAGCGATAGCTGAAGAGGTGAGTGGTGTAGTTCAAAATCAGACACCTGAAAGGAGGTGAGAAAAATAGCAAGTTCGACCGGATACTACGAAATCTACAAGACGGGATCGCAGTGGCGTTGGCGCTTCAAAGCCAACAATCACGAGATCATCGCGCAAGGTGAGTCCTACTGGAATAAGAGCGATTGCGTGAACGCAATTGCACTGCTGAAGGGCTCGTACAACGCTCCTGTCTATGAAGTTTAATACGAGCCCTTCTATGTGCTCTTGTTGAACACGGCGCGGACGGCTTGTCGGAGCTGCCCGCGTTTTCATCCAAGCAAAGCCCAGTGAACGTGTCGAGTCACATGGGATAAGGTACGGCAACTTATGGCGTCATTCGAGGCACATGGTTTCCGTCAATACCCTGATTTGAATCGTTTTTTCAGGTGGATGGGGCCATCTGATATTTTGTGCCTTTGGGTGTAACTGCTCCATAATACCGCGACTATCCGCCTGAAAAGCTCGACATCAAATTCGTGGTCGAGGAGCGCAGCCTGGAAACCATCGCGGCCGTGCGGGACATCCTCGCCGACCCGCGCTTCCGCCTCGTCGTCGTTCCCGACGGACCGCCGCGGACCAAGCCCAAGGCCGTCAACTACGCGTTGCCGCTGGCGCGCGGCGAACATCTGGTCATCTACGATGCGGAAGATGTTCCGGAGCCGGGCCAGTTGCGGCTTGCCGCAAGCCTGTTCGCTGCCGATGCCGGTCTCGCATGCCTCCAGGCAGAGCTGGTGCCGGACAATGCCGATGAGAATTCGCTGACGGCGCTGTTTGCCGGAGAATATGCGGGCCTGTTCGGCCGGCTCCTGCCCCTGCTCGCGCGCTGGGACCTTCCGGTGCCGCTGGGCGGGACGTCGAACCACTTTCGCACGGATGTTCTCCGCGAGATCGGCGGCTGGGACTCCTACAATGTCACCGAGGATGCCGATCTCGGTGTGCGCCTGCGGCGACGGGGGCTGAGCGCCGAACCGTTTGCGTCTCGCACTTACGAAGAAGCGCCGCCAGACCTGCTAGTGTGGATGAAGCAGCGCACGAGATGGATGAAAGGCTGGATGCAGACCTATGTCGTGCACAGCCTCGATGGCCGAAATCTCCTGCGCGACTTCGGCTGGCGGGTCCTTGCGGGTTTCCACGTCCTGATCGGGGGCATGATCCTGACGGCGATCCTGCATACGGTGTTTCTTGGAGTCGTGCTCGCCGAAGTGCTCTTCGAGGGGCCCGCCGCCTTCTTGCCCAATGATGCGGGTGACTGGATCAGCATTCTTGTGCTGGCGATCGGCTATGGCGGCGCCGGCGCCATCGTCATCAGCGGTCTGCTGCACATCCGGGCGCCGTGGCTGATCTGGGCCCAGTTGCTGCTTCCCGCTTATTGGCTGCTGCATTCGATTGCCGCCATCCGCGCTGTCTATGAACTGGTCGAGAAGCCAACCTACTGGGCCAAGACCGAGCACGGATTGACACGGCAGGCACGCGGCGAGCCGCTGCTGGGCCGTGGCGGCATCGCCGTGCCGGTTCCCGTCAGGCGCCGTAGCGGCTGAGATCGAGGTCGGAGGTATCGATCTCGGGCTTCCTGCCGGAGACGAGATCGGCCAGCACGCGGCCCGAGCCGGCGGCCATGGTCCAGCCCAGCGTGCCGTGGCCGGTCGAGAGGAAGAAGTTGGAAAACTTCGCCTTGCCGATGACGGGCGTCCCGTCGGGTGTCATGGGTCTCAGCCCGCACCAGAACGTGGCTTTGCCGAGGTCACCGGCCTTGGGAAAGAGATCGCGCAGCGAGCGTTCGAGCGGCCCACGGCGATGTGGCCGGAGCGTCATGTCCCAGCCGGCGATCTCCGCGGTTCCGCCCACGCGGATGCGGTCCTCGAAGCGGGTGGTGGCGACTTTGTAGGTCTCGTCCATCACGGTCGAGACGGGCGCGACCGATACGTCGGTGATCGGCACGGTGAGCGAATAGCCCTTGATTGGATAGACCGGCAGGCTGATGCCGAGCGGCTTCACCAGCAGCGGCGTATAGCTGCCCAGCGCCGCGATGTAGCGGTCGGCGGTGAGCGTGCCGCGGCTGGTCCGGATGCCGGTGACGCTCTCGCCCATCGTCTCGATGGCTTCGATGGTTGTGCCATACTGGAACGTGACTCCAGCTTCCACCGCCAGACGCGCCAGCCCCTCGGTGAACATCTTGCAGTCGCCGGTGTCGTCGTCCGGCAGGCGCAGCGCGCCGACGAAGGGAACCCGCGCGGTTGCAAGTCCCGGCTCCGCCGCGACGCAGGCCTTGGGATCGAGCACTTCGTAGGCGACACCATAGTGCTTCAGCACTTCGACATCGCCGTGGATGTGGTCGAGCTGCTTCTGCGTCCGGAAAAGCTGCAGCGTGCCGCGCTCGCGGCCGTCGAAGGCGAGGCCG
>DASZQG010000156.1:0-19012 GCA_035550075.1 Hyphomicrobiaceae bacterium
CAGCAGCACATCCACGCTATGGTTCTGTACCGCCTGCAGCACGGTGGTCAGCGCCGTGACGCACAGGATCTGGAAGGTGGATGTGCCAATGACGATGCGCGTTGGAATGCGCAGCAGGTAGATCATCGCCGGCACCAGCAGGAACCCGCCGCCCACGCCCATGATGGCGGTCAACCAGCCGACGAATGCGCCGACCACCACGAACGGAATGGCGCTGACATAGATGCGCGACCGGCGGAAGCGCTGTTTCAGCGGCAGGCCCTCGATCCAGGTATGCTGGCCGCCACGGCGGATCGAGGCACCAGGCTTGGCCGGCGCGGCACGCAGTGCGCCGACGCTCTCGATCAGCATCAGGCTGCCGACCACGCCGAGCAGGATCACGTAGGTCAGCGAGATGAACAGGTCGAGCTGGCCATAGGCCTTCAGAATCGCCAGCACCTTGACGCCGCCGACCGCTCCGAAGAAGCCGCCACCGATCAGCAGCAGTCCCATGTGCACATCGACGTTGCCGCGCTGCCAATGGCTGACCGCACCCGACACGGACGACGCCACCACCTGGCTGGCGCCCGTGCCCACCGCCACCCCGGGCGGCACACCGACAAAAATCAGAAAGGGCGTCATGATGAAGCCGCCGCCGATGCCGAACATGCCGGACAGGAACCCGATCGCCAGGCCGATGCTGACCAGCATCACCATGTTGAGCGACAGTTCCGCGATCGGCAGATAGATCTGCATCGGCTCTCAACTCGGCGTCCGCGCGCGGGCGGGGCGCGACTGCAATATCCTCAGGCCCGCAACGATGACCCGCCCTAAATCGGCTTCGCGACGCGGGCCGGCATCGGCCGCGAAACCTTTCCTCAGCGCGCCAGCTCCCGCAGCCCGCGCCGAATGAGTTTCGCCGTGTCCGCCCCTTCGCCCAGCTCGCTGAGCGCGGCGGCCACGGCCTGGCTGGCCTGGGCGGGTAGATAGCCGAGATTGGTGAGCGCGGAAATGGCCTCCGCTGCGGTATTGTCAGCCGGTGGTGCGCCTTTGCCCTTCCCGGCCGCCGGCAAGTTCACCCCGGCAACCGACAGCGCCGGCGCCTTATCCCGCAACTCAGCCACCACGCGCTGCGCCAGCTTCTTGCCGACGCCCGGCGCCTGTTCCACAGCAGCCCAGTTCTGCAGGGCGATGGCGTTAGCCAGTTCCTGCGGCGACAGCGTCCCGAGCACCGCCAGCGCCACCTTGGCACCGACCCCCTGGATGGTCTGGAGGGTACGAAACCAGGCTCGCTCCACCTCGCTGGTGAAGCCGAACAGCCGGATGGCATCTTCCCGCACGTGCGTCTCGATCGACAGGGCCACCTCCTGGCCCATCTGCAGCGCCCGCAGCGTGCGCGCCGAGGCCTGCACCTCGTAGCCGACCCCGTTGACATCGACGATGGCGTGCCCCTCGCCGATGGCCTCCACGACGCCTTTCAGGCGGCCGATCACGGCGCCGGCTCCCTGACGCGGCGCGCCGCCAGCATCTGGGCGCTGGCGCGGTGGCTGGCGTGACAGATCGCTATGGCCAGCGCGTCCGCCTCATCGGCGCTCTCGAACCTGGCTTTCGGCAGCAGGAACGAGACCATGGCCGCCACCTGCCGCTTCTCGCCGTGGCCCGTGCCGGTCACCGTCTTCTTGACGAGGTTGGGGGGGTACTCGGCCACCCGCAGCCCGCGCTGGGCCGGCGCCAGCAGCGCCATGCCGCGCGCCTGCCCCAGCTTGAGGGTGCTGCGCGCATCCTTGTTGACGAACGTCTCCTCGACGGCGGCTTCCTGCGGCTTGAAGCTGGCCAGCACGCCGCACAGCCCCTCGTAGATCTCACGCAGGCGGTAGGCGAGATCCTCCTCGCCGTCCGAGGTCAGCAGGCCGCTGGCGATATAGGTCAGGCGCACGCCGTCGGATTCGACGATGCCCCATCCGGTGCGGCGCAAGCCCGGGTCGATGCCGATGATGCGAATCGATTGCGTGGCCATCGGCCAATGATAACACGCGCGCCGCCCGCGGGGATCGACGGGCGGCGCGTTCGGTGTCGGCCAGCGCGCGGCATGGCGCGGGGGTCACACCGGATGTGTCGGCGGACAGGCGGTCGTTGTCAGTCGCGCGACAGGTTCAATCCCGGCCGGGCGCGCTCGGCGGCCGGCACGCGGATCGGCACCGGCGTCAGCTCGCCGATCAGCACACCGTCGAACTCGAACACCTGCAGGGCTTCGCTGCTGCGTTCCAGCAGCTTTGCCAGATGGGTCTTGCGCAGTGCCAGCGCATAGGTGCCCAAACTTCCGAAGGCGAAAGGCATGGTCTCATTCCCGTCTGCGCAGGCCTCGAGCGGGCCTGTCTCAAGCCTCCGCAGGCTAACAGACAAGTCTCGACGCTTCCTTGCGCGAAGGCAGCGTTTTTGTGCACCCGTTCAGAGGGACTATTAACCAAGGCCGCTCAGGCCGCCGTCAGCCGCGCCAGCACGGCGTCCGACACCTCGAAGTTGGAGTAGACGTTTTGTACATCATCGTCCTCCTCCAGGCCGGCGATCAGCTTGAGGATGGAGGCGGCCTTTTCCTCGTCCACGGCCGTGGTCAGCGTCGGGCGCCACACGGCCTTCACCGACTGCGGCTCGCCCAGCTTTGCCTCCAGTGCCGCCGACACCGTTCCAAGGTCCTCGAAGGCGCAGGTAATGAGATGGCCGCCGGCATCGGATTTGACGTCGTCCGCGCCGGCCTCGATCGCCGCCTCCAGCATCGCGTCTGGCGAGGCGGCGTCCGCGGCGTAGACGATCTCGCCGGCATGCACGAACATGTGCGACACCGCGCCCGTCGCTCCCAGGTTGCCACCGTACTTGGTAAACACCGCCCTAACCGCGCCGCCCGTCCGGTTGCGGTTGTCGGTCAGCGCTTCCACGATCAAAGCGACGCCGCCGGGCCCATAGCCCTCGTAGCGGATCGCCTCGTAATTCTCGCTGTCGCCGCCCAGCGCTTTCTTGATCGCCCGCTCGATGTTGTCCTTGGGCATGTTTTCCGCACGCGCGGCTTGTACGGCGAGGCGCAGGCGGGGATTCATGGCCGGATCGGGCAAGCCGGTCTTGGCCGCCACCGTGATCTCGCGCGCCAGCTTGGCGAACAGCTTGGAGCGGGCCGCGTCCTGCCGCCCCTTGCGGTGCATGATGTTCTTGAACTGCGAATGGCCGGCCATTGCTCATCCTGATAGAATCGAAAGCGGCAGGGGAAGGGCGGTTATAGAATCGTGAAGCGGCCAACGTCCATGGCCTCGGCACCCCTTCGCACCCTCTGTACCCGCCAGCGAAAGCTGAGCAAAACCGCTCGGCCTGCTCTTCGCGAAACAACACTTAACCCTTTGTTAATAATTCGAGCCTAGCGTCCGGCGCAGGATGTGAACGCATCCTGGATCGCCGCCCTGCTGCCCATGGCGGCCATCCCGGGAGCCGCGAGTACCAGCTCTCACTCAACAAGGAAGCGGATGGGCCGCTTTCTCAAGAACGCAGACACACTCTCTCACTCGACCCAAAACAGCGGCTCGGTAGGTGCCAAGACACCACCGAGCCGCAAACCGTTTACGCGGGTCGCAAGGCCGGTTGCATCGTCAATCTCCACCGCCAGCCCTGAGATCGTCGCGGGCCCGCGTGCGGGTTCGAATCGGCCGCGCGCGATCTTGGTCAGGAACCGGTTGATCGGTTCCTGGGGCTCCATGCCGAGCACCGAATCGTAGTCCCCGCACATGCCCACGTCGCAGATGAAGGCCGTGCCGTGCGGCAGCACGCGCTCATCCGCCGTTGGCGTATGCGTGTGGGTGCCCACGAGGCAGCTCGCGCGGCCATCGACAAAATGGCCGAGCGCCTGCTTTTCGCTGGTCGCCTCCGCATGGAAGTCGATCACGATGGCATCCGCACCCTGTTTGAGCGGGCACGCCGCAAGCTCAGCCTCCACCGCCCGGAAGGGATCGGACAGCTCCGGCATGAAGATCAGTCCCATGGCATTGATCACCAGCACGTCGGCGCCGTTGGCTGCCTTGAAGATGCCGGCACCCCGGCCGGGCGTGCCCGGCGGATAATTGATCGGGCGCAACAGGCGCTCGTGACGCTCGATGAACACCAGCGCCTCCTTCTGGTCGAAGGCGTGGTTGCCGAGCGTCACCACGTCGGCGCCGGAGCCGAGCAGCTCCTCCAGGATCGCCTCGGTGATGCCGAAGCCGCCCGCGGAATTCTCGCCGTTGACTACCACGAAATCGAGCTTGTAGCGCGCGCGCAGCCCGGGAAGCTGCTCCAGCACCGCCTTGCGTCCGCTGCGGCCCACCACGTCGCCCAGGAACAACAAGCGCATGCGTCAGGCCCCGCACCGCAGCGCGCCCGACGGCGTCAACACCCAGTCGAGCCTCTCGTCGTAGTCGAAATGCGGCACAGCCTCGATCTGCTGGCCGTCGTAACCGACACCGACCGCGACGATCGATTTGCGCGCGCGCAACCCGCGCAGCGTGCGGTCGTAGAAGCCGCCGCCGTAGCCGAGACGCCAACCGTCACGGTCGAATGCCAGCAGCGGCACGATCAGCACGTCCGGCTCCAGCACGGGCTTGTCGGGTTTAGGCTCGGCAATTCCCCACACCGCGCTGTCGGTCGCATCTCCCGGCGCCCAGGCGCGAAAGATCAGGGCCTTGGCCTTGCCCTGCATGACGGGCAGCGCCAGCTGCACGCCCTCGCGGGCGAGCCGCCGCAGCAGCGGCCACAGCCGAAACTCGCCGGGCATCGGTGCGAAGGCGGAGACGACGGTGCCTGCAGTCAGCGGTCCGAGAAACTCCAACCCATGCGCGGCCACCGCCTCCGCATCACGCAGGGCGTCGGCCGGCGGCAGCGCCGCGCGCCAGGCCTTCATGCGTTCGCGCAGGGCGCGCTTCTCTTCGAGAACATCGTTCGGGGGTCGGGCCACGCCCTGCGCATAAAGCAAAGCAGCCGTGCGAGGCAAGCGTTCTGCCCCGCCGCGACGGTCAGCGGGAGCACAATCAGGGCAAAAGAAGGTAAAGCAGAGCCGCGCGAGCCGTCGAGCGTCGATCCCCGCTGGGTCCCTACAAGTGTGTAGGTGGGCGCCATATGTCCGAGGCCACGGCCCCGGTCAGGGACAGCTCCCGAGCGGTTCTTATAGGCCCCCGGGTCGTATGCTCACAACGCACCCCGCAGCCCTGCCTTGCAGAATCTTAGAGAGCGGCGACGAAAAATCAATGTCCGCGATGTCCTGCACCGCGCGCATCCCGGGGCCTAAGCCTTGCCACCCAGGATGCTGTGTAGCGTATCCAGCGCCCATCCAAGGCGGTCGCGCACTGCCGCGTTGCCTGCCTCCAGCTCCCGCCGGCGCGCGCGTTCTTTTTCCAGAGCCTGGCGCAAAGCGTTGCGCTCGCGCTCCAGCGCGGCAAAGCGCTCCGGCATCCTGCTCTCCGGTCCGTTGGCCTTGGCTTTCCCGCGCCGTGGTTTCCTGGCGGGGGCCGTTCGTCGCCTTGCTGTGGCAGTGCCCTGTCGGCGGGCCATTCGACGCGACCCCGCTGCCTTAAGCGCCGCCTGCGGCGCATCCCTCTACCGGACGGACGATAGAAACTGCATCCCCCACCGTCAACAAACGCTCATGTGATTGTACGGTTCCCCGAGGGAATGCGTTGATCATGCCAAGTGATCTGTCGCATTGACAGCGGCGGGCTGGACACAGCACTAAGGGCACAATCGTACGCCTGCGGATCAGATCGCGCCGGGCGCGGTGCGCAGGCCGGCGTGGCGAAAGGAGCAGCTCATGACTGTGAAGGTGGCAATTTCGGGGTTTGGCCGCATCGGCCGCAACGTGCTGCGCGCCATCGTCGAGGCCAAGCGCAAGGACATCGAGGTCGTCGCCATCAACGATCTGATTTCCACCAAGGACAACGCGCATCTGCTCAAGTACGATTCCGTGCACGGTCCCTTCCCCGGCGAGATCAAGGTCAAAGACGACTCCATCGACGTCGGCTCCGGCCCGATCAAGGTTCTCGCCGAGCGCGATCCAAAGAAGCTGCCCTGGAAATCGATGGGCATCGACATCGTGATGGAGTGCACCGGCATCTTCACCGATCGCGACAAGGCCGCCCAGCACCTGGAAGCCGGGGCCAAGCGCGTGCTGGTGTCCGCGCCCTCCAAGGGCGCCGACATTACGGTCGTGTTCGGCGTCAATCACGACAAGCTGAAGCCCGAGCACAAGGTGATTTCCAACGCCTCGTGCACCACCAACTGCCTCGCCCCCGTCGCCAAGGTGCTGAACGACCTCGTCGGCATCAAGTCCGGCTTCATGACCACCATCCACGCCTACACCAACGACCAGCAGGTGCTCGACCAGGCCCACAAGGACATGCGCCGCGCCCGCGCCGCCGGCGTCAACATGATCCCAACCTCTACCGGTGCTGCCGTCGCCGTCGGCCTGGTGCTGCCCGAACTCAAGGGCAAGCTCGACGGCACCTCCATCCGCGTGCCAGTCCCCAACGTCTCGGTGGTGGACTTGAAGTTCATCCCCGGGCGCGAGACCACGGTCGAGGAAGTCAACACCGCCATGGAGACCGCCTCCAAGCAGCAGCTCAAGGGTGTGCTCGGGGTCACGCGCGAGGAACTCGTGTCGCACGACTTCAACCACAATCCCAACTCGTCCACCTTCGACTTGACGCAAACGCAGATCGTCGACGGCCGCCTGGTGCGCGTGCTGAGCTGGTACGACAACGAGTGGGGCTTCTCCAACCGCATGGCCGACACGGCAGTGGCCATCGGCAAGCTTGGCTAAAGCATCGCTTGCGTCGCAACTTTCGGGTTGCTGCGCATCCGCAGCACTGGCAATGGTCCGCAGCGAACGCGCCGGCACAAAGCTGGCGTCGCGTCGGATCCCTCCTCGCGGGTTTTCATGCTCGACAGTGCCCTCCGCGTGCGGGGCCATGCCCGCCACGCCGCCACATTCGACACGCTGCTCGGCGCGGCCCTGGTGTTTTTCTGGGCCAGCGGCTTCGTCGTGCCGCGCTTCTTCGGCCCGTATGTGGAGCCTGTCACTTTCGTTGCGGCTCGCAACGTGAGCGCGATGGTGCTGTTGGCGATCATCGCTGCGGCGAAGCGCAGCCCGTGGCCGGACCAGCCCAGCCAATGGTTCGGACTCATGTGGGCCGGTCTGCTGTTCCAGGGCATTTTCCTGATGGCGGGCTACTGGTCCATCTTCCATGGCTTGCCGGTGGCCACCGCCGCCCTGATCGGCGCACTGCAGCCGGCCCTCACCGCCATCAGCGCGGCGTGGCTGCTCGGCGAGCGGATTGCCCCGCTTCAAATCGCAGGGATGGGCCTGGGCCTGTGCGGCGTCGGCCTGGTCATCAGCCCCAAGCTTGTGGATTCCCATGCAGGCACGGCGATCGGCCTTGCGCTCGTCTGCCTCATCGGCGTGGCCTGTGCCGCCTACGGCTCCGTCTACCAGAAGCGCTACCAGAGCATCGGCGACAACTGGAGCCGCACCACGCTGATCTTTCTCGGTGCCACCATCCTGCCCGTGATCTCAGCGCCGCTGATGGAGACGCTCGAGGTGCGGTGGTCGGCCGCGCTGATCGGCGTCTATCTGTGGGCGGTCGTGGCGCTCTCGATTGGCGGCACCATGGCGCTGCTCACCCTCATCCAGAAGGGCCAGGCCGCGCGCGCCGCCTCGCTGCTCTACCTCGTGCCGCCATTGTCCGCCGCCATGGCCTACGTGGGCTTCGGCGAGCGGATCCACTTGGTGCAGGTCGCGGGCTTCCTGGTCACGGCGGCGGGCGTCTACCTCGTGCAGAAATACGCCGCCAGGGCGGCCGCAGGCGCGCGAGCTTGAAAGCATCAACGCCTCACGACCTGACAAGGCACGGCGCAATAGCCGCCTCGTTCCAGTCGACGCCAGTGCCTGGCGCCTCGCGCGGCGTGGTAAAGCCTTTCACCGGCAGCAGCGGATCGCGCAGCAGGTCCTGGCCCCAGTCCATGAATTCCAGCCAGTGCCGGGTCGGCGTCGCCGCCAGCACGTGCGCCGAATAGTCCGGCGACAGGTGCGAGGAGAACGGCACCGCCCGCGCCTCCGCCACCCGCGCTAGCCGCATCCAGCCCGTGACGCCGCCGATGCGCAGCAGGTCGGGCATCACGTAGTCGCACGCTCCCGCCTCGATCGCCGCCTTGCCGACGCGCCAGCTCCACCAGTTCTCGCCGACCTGGATCGGGGTGGCGAGCTTGGTCGCCAGCCGCACCTGCGTATCGTAGTCGTCGTAGGCGACGGGCTCCTCGATCCACGCCAGACCCAGGCCGTCGATGGCGCGGCATGTCTCCAACGCACTCGCCGAGGGCAGCGCCTGGTTGAAATCGCACGAGATCAGAACGTCCGGCCCGATCGCGCTGCGCACCGCCTTGTAGGCGGCAACCTCTGCGGCGGCATCGTCGCGCCCCATGCGCAGCTTCATGTGCGTGAAGCCGCCATGCTCGGAAACCATCTCGATCGCTTCGCGCGCGACGGCGGCCGGCTCCATGATTCCGAGGCCGCAGCTGTGATAGGTCGGGATCGGCGCTGCCGTGCCGCCGAGCAACCTATAGAGCGGCACGCTGGCCTCGCGCGCCAGCGCGTCGTGCAGCGCCATGTCGAACATGGAAAGCGCCATCTGCGCCGCGCCCTCATGGCCCAGGTGCGAAAGCTGCTTCTGGCCGGCATCGTGCACGGCGCCGGCCTCGGCGAAGGTGATCTTCCTTCCCTTTGCGCCCTCCACCAGCGCCTCGATCAGGATCGGCACCACCTTCTGCGCAATCGGGATGAACGTGAAGCACAGCGCCCGCCCCGCCCCGCCGCCCTTGAGCTCCAGGTCAATCAGCAGGAACGGCCCCTTGGTGAAGCGCCCGACGCGCGTGTTGAGCACGCGCCGGATCGGCACCATGGCGGGTCGGATGTGCACGCCCGTGATCTCGATGCTGGGGTTCATGGAATGACGTCCTTGATCTTGCATTCCCTCTGCTCACGCCCCTTCTTCAGGACGGGGAGAAGGCCCGATTGAGGGTAGAAGCGCGCCCCGGTGGGCCGCACCTCAGCGCATCCGTCCGCCCAGCGTCACCCCTGGCGGCGGCGGAATGCTGTCCGGTACGAAGAAGTCCGGGGCCAGCTCCTGCGTCTTATCCACGCGATACTTCTCAAAATCCGTGACGCCGTGCTGGAACAGCAGCGTGTCATCGATGCAGAAGCGCCCCGTGAAGGTCTTGGCCGGCTGCGTCAGGATCAGGTGCGCGGCATCGCCCATGATCTCGGGCGTGCGGCTACGCCGAATCAGCGCGTCGCCGCCCAGCAGGTTGCGCACTGCGGCGGTGGCAATGGTCGTACGCGGCCACAGCGTATTGGCGGCGATACCGTCCGCCTTCAGCTCGCCCGACAGCCCCAGCGCGATGATGCTCATGTTGAACTTTGCCATCGAGTACGCCACGTGCGGGGCGAACCACCGCACGTTCATGTCGAGCGGCGGCGAGATCATCAGGATGTGCGGGTTCGACGCCTTCTTCAGATGCGGGATGCACGTCTTCGACACCAGGAAGGTGCCGCGCGCGTTGATGCCGTGCATCAGGTCGTAGCGTTTCATCTCCGTGGTGATGGATGGCGTCAGCGAGATAGCGCTGGCGTTGTTGATGCAGACGTCGATGCCGCCGAACGTCTCCGCCGTCTTTGCCACCGCCTCCTGCACCTGGTCTTCGAAGCGGATGTCGCACACGAGCGGCAGCGCCTTACCGCCTGCCGCCTCGATCTCCTTTGCTGCCGTGTAGATCGTGCCTTCAAGCTTCGGCTGCGGCTCCGCCGTCTTCGCCGCGATGGCGATGTTGGCGCCGTCGCGCGCGGCTCTCAGCGCGATCGCCAGTCCGATACCGCGGCTTGCGCCCGTAATGAAAAGCGTCTTGCCCTTCAGCGTAGCCATGCGTTTGCCCCTCTAGGTCCGCTCAAGCGGAGACAGCGCCTCGACGGCCCGCCACCCGCGGCGCGCATTGTTGCACTGTCTTCAGCGGTTCGGAAACCGATTGCTGACGGCGGGGCGGTCGAGGGTAGGCCAGTCGCCGGGCCCTGCGTCCGCCGCCCGGCGGGCACCAGCCTGGACTTGGCGGGCCGGCCCGCGGCCCCAGCTTGCCAGCCAGCGCCAAGCGCGGACCGGCGCCATCAGCATGTCCCAGACCTGCTTCAACAGGGCCAGGGGCATGCTCGCAGGCGCGGTAAGAGGCAGGAAAACGAGAAGGAACGCGCCGCCGCGCACTAGCCGCGCCAGCCTGTAGCCAAGCGCGCCCGCATATTCCGACCGGCTTTCAGGTGGCCAGATGCGCTGCCACCAGCGCCGCGAAATGGGCACGCCCAGCAGGCCGAAGGCAAAAAAGATCAGATAGCTGATCTGCAATCCGGATGGCACGCCGGGAATGATACGCGTATCGATCTCGCGCTGACGCTCGGAGCTCTGCATGTTGGCCCGTGCGCCTGCGAAGACGATGTTGCCGGTGATGTCCGCCACCATATCCGAAACGATGTCGCCCAGCGGCCGCGACCCGGTCGCCGCCGGCAGGTCGACCGGTTCAAGCTCGAGCGTTGCGCGCAGCCGGCCCGACGGCGCGGCCACTGCCTCGAACCGGCGGCCCGGCCCGGCCAGCCCGTCGAGAAAATCGGCGAGCCGCGCGCGCTGCAGAGCCTCATCGAGCCCTTTCACTTGAATCTTCTGCCAGAACCAGTTGCGGCCGCCCGGCTGGCGGGGCGTGGAGGCTGCCCGCAACACGATCAGGTTGACGTCGCCCTCTTCGGCGGCCTTGAACAGCTCGCCCAGCGGCACGCTACGCTCCGCGCCGCTCGCCGGTTGCACATGGAGCAGGCCGCCCTCGATGCGTCCCGTCACCAGCAAGGTCTGGCCGCGCACCGCCCGCATCGCGCCTGCGAGGCTGGCGGGATCGATCACGTCGATCAGCGCCCGCCCGCTAGCCGGATCAATGCGCGGCGCGGATGCCAGCACCGAAGGCCCGTCCGGTTCCAGTGCCAGCACGCGCACGTTCGCTTTGTTGAGGGGCCGCGCGAGCTGCCACACCGCCTCGGCAAAGGCCTTGGCATCGCTCATACGCACGACCAGGCCACGGCTGATCTCGGCGTAGAACTGCTCGCCGGCTCCGGCACCGCGTCGTAAAACGCGATAGCTGTCGGTGCCCACCACCACGTGCAGCTCTGTGCCCTTCGGCAGGTCGTGCAGCGCGGCGCGATAGGAGAAGATCGTATCCTCGGTCACATAAACGACGAGGTGTGCATTGGCCTTCGCCTCCGGCACCAGTACCGAACCCGCGCGCCGCACCTCCTCGGGCGTACCGGCCGTGAACGTCTCTCCGGCCTGGTTGACGAACCGCCAGTGCCCCTCCGGCATAGCCTGTGCCGCCAGCACGGCGCCGCCCTCGGCCTGTCGCGGCAAGTTTTTGATATGGCGCGCGGCGCCGTCCAAGGCGTGCAGGCCGTGGGCCGCCGTCCTAGCGCCGGCGCGCTCCGCACCCTCGATCAGCTTGCTGAGCCATCCCGCCTGCGACGGCGCGACCACGCCCATCACCACGACCGCGGCAAGGGTAGCGCCCATCACCCGCAGTGCAGAGCGTCGCGCCGGAATCACCTGACCGGGCCTGGCTGGGTTTCTCATACCTTGAGCCTAACCCGCCATTGGGGCGAAGATCAGCCCTCGCCGCGCTGAAACTGGTGCGGGCGAATTGGGCAACGCCAGCCTCGGAGAACAAGCGATGGCTCATTCCGTCGCCGTGAACATTGCCAGCCATCCGCTAAGCCGCGAAGAGAACGGCGTAATTTTCGTCGTCGACGACAACGGCACGCGGTTCGGCGAACTACGCGTCAGCCGCGGCGGCCTGCGGTGGCGGCCGCGCAACAAGCAGGATCACCACTTCCTGAGCTGGCAGCAGCTTGACGACCTGATGCGCGACCGGCCGCGCCGCTAAACCGGAGCCCGACGCTACTTGCCGGCCCTCGCCTTGGCGAAATCCGGCGGACGCTTCTCCAGGAACGCGGTGAACGCCTCGCGCGCCTCAGGCGAGCTCATCAGCGTGCGATAGGCTTCCGCCTCCTGGTCGATCATGGCGCTGATGCGCGTCGCGTCCTGGCGCAGCAGGCGGCGCGACGTCATCAGCGCCCGGCGCGGCTTCGCCGCCAGCCGCTTCGCTGCCTTCATGGCGGTGGCCTCGAGTTGATCGGCGGGCACGACGGCGTTGACGATGCCCGCTTGCAGGGCGCGCTCCGCGCTGAAAGGCTCGCCGAGGCAGATCATCTCGAAGGCGCGCGGATAGCCCATGCGCGCCTGTGCCGTGATCGAGGATCCCGCCTCCTGCACCAGCCCAAGGTCGAGGAACGGCGTGCGCAGGCTGGCCGCCGGCGTCGCATATACGAGGTCGCAATGCAGCAGCATGGTGGTGCCGACGCCGATCGCCAGTCCATCCACAGCAGCGATCATCGGCTTCGTCACCTTCGGCAGGCGCCGGATGAAATCGAGCGAGGGAGCCGGAATCCCCTTTCCATCGCTCAGGGAGTTGGCGGCCTGCGCGCGGCGCATGAAGTCGTTGATGTCGTTGCCCGCCGAGAACACGCCGCCGGAGCCAATGAACACATGGACGGCGATGGCATCGTTGCCTTCCGCCGCATCCAGCGCCTCCGACATCGCGTTGTACATCGGCCCGGTCAACGCATTCTTCTTGTCCGCCCTCAGGAGGCGGATGACCTGCACGCCGTCGGCGACCTTGATCTCGATTTCCTTCGTCATCGCATCCTCGCTTCCTCGGTCCACTATGTTTTTGCCGCTGCCAGGATCGGCGTCAGGCGGCGTCCCATCTCAGCGCCCAGCGCCTGCAGCCCTGTCGCCGGGCGCACCATCACCTCGAACTCGCTCATGCGGCCGTCCGCCGTGAAGCGGATCATGTCGATCCCCTTCAGCGATTTGTCGCCGACCCGCGCGCTGAACTCCAGCACCACGCTGTGGTCGTCGCATAGGAAGGTGCGGTGGTAGGCGAAGTCGGAGAAAACCTGCATGGCCTGCTGCAGAACAGCGGCCACTATTGGCGCCCCCTTGTAGGGCGTGTTCGCGACCGGTGAACGAAACACCGCATCCGGCGTGAACAGCGACGCGACCTCGCTCAAATCCATCGCCGCCACCATCCGGTGCCAGCGCGCCAGCGTCTTTTCCGCCTCGGGACGCAATGACATCGACGCTATCCTTGCTCGCGCCTCACACCGACAGGGCAGCCGGCGCCAGCATCAGGGTCGAGTCAGCCCCGCCGGTCACCGTCTCCTTCAGACCTGGCGCGGCGCTGGCGATGTTCTCCGCAAAGAAGCGCGCGACGGCGATCGGCTGCGCCTGCCCGCCGTTGCGCGCCGCCGCCAGCGCGCCGCGCGCCAGGTAGACGCCGCCCGACGCCAGTCCGAACAGCCTCAGATACGGTGTGGCACCGGCCAGCGCGGCCTCCGGGTTCTTCTGCAGGGTCGCCCCCATCCAGCGCGACGCCTCCGCCAGCGCCGCGACCGTCTCGGCGAGCCTGTCGCCCATCCTGCCGAACTCGGGACGGTTGGAAGCGCGCACCTCATCCACGGTCTTCTCCAGCTCGTCGATGTAGGCCGCGACCACCTTGCCGTTCTCTAGCGGCAGCTTGCGCGTGACGAGGTCGATGGCCTGAATGCCGTTGGTGCCCTCGTAGATCGGCAAGATGCGCGCATCGCGATAGATCTGGGCCGCTCCCGTCTCCTCGATGAAGCCCATGCCGCCGTGCACCTGCACGCCGATGGAGGCCACCTCGCAGCCGATGTCGGTCGAGAACGCCTTGGCGATCGGCGTCAGCAGCGCCACGCGGTTCCCGGCCTCCGCGCGCGCCTTCTCGTCTTTTGCCCGCCGCATCACGTCGGTCTCCCGCGCGGTAACCAGGCAGATGGCGCGCGCCGCCTGCGTCAGCGCCTTCATGGTCATCAGGCTGCGGCGGATGTCGGCGTGCTCGATGATCGGGCCCATTTCGCCTGGCTTGCTCGACGCCGTTCGGCCTTGCCTGCGCTCCTGCGCATAGGCCGTCGCCCGCTGCGTCGCCCGCTCCGCCACCGCCACGCCCTGCACACCCACCGCCAGCCGCGCCGCGTTCATCATGATGAACATGACGTTGAGCCCGCGGTTTTCCTCCCCCACGAGGTAGCCGATGGCACCATCCTTCTCGCCGTACTTCATCACGCAGGTCGGGCTCGCGTGGATGCCAAGCTTATGCTCGACGCCCGCGCACACCACGTCGTTGCGCGCGCCAAGCGACCCATCCTTGTTGACAAGATACTTGGGCACCAGGAACAGCGAAATGCCGCGCGTGCCTGCCGGTGCGTCGGGCAGGCGCGCGAGCACGAGATGGATGATGTTCTCCGTCATCTCATGATCGCCGTAGGTGATGAAGATCTTGGTGCCGAAGATGCGATAGCTGCCGTCGGCCTGTTTTTCCGCGCGCGTCCTGAGGTGGCCGAGGTCGGAGCCGGCGTGCGGCTCGGTCAGGTTCATGGTGCCGGTCCACTCGCCGGAGACCATTTTTGGCAGGTAGGTCTTCTTGAGATCCTCGCTGCCCTGCGCCTCCAGCGCGTCAATGGCGCCGAAGGTCAGCAGCGGACACAGCCCGAACGCCAGGTTTGACGCGTTCCAGATCTCGCCGGCCGCCGTCGCAACCACCTGAGGCAGGTTCTGCCCGCCCCACTCCTCCGGCGCAGCCAGCGACCCCCAGCCGCCCTGTGCGAACTGCTGGTAGGCCTCCTTCCAGCCGGGCGGCGTCACGACCTTGCCATCCACCAGCCTGGAGCCGATGCGGTCGCCCGGCACGCTCAGCGGGTCCAGCACCTCGGAGCCGAACTTGCCGGACTCCTCGATCACAGCGCGAATGGTGGCCTCATCCGTATCGCCCAGCACGCCATCGACAATCAGCCTGTCGAGGTCCGCCGCGGATTTTAGGGCGTGCATGATGTCGTCGACCGGTGCCTGGTATGACATGAGCCCTCGCGTGCCTTTTCGTCCACCCTTGACCTTTAGGGCAGCTTAGGCCGGAACGCGCCGCATCGAAAGATGCTGCTCCGTCATCCCGGCAAAAGGCCGGGACCCCTGCACCTGCGAAAATGACGGCTACTCCTCCCCGCCGCCGCGCCGGCGCAGCGTTTCCGCGTCGTAGTTCTCCCCCACAGACATGGCACAGATGCGCGAGAGGTGCGTGTAGGGCAGGCCGGTTTCCTCAGCCCACGCATTGAACAGGTCCTGGATCTTGCGCAGGTCCTTCTTCGAGGACGCGGTCTCGGAAATATCGAGACCTGCATCGCGCAGGCTGGCGATCATGTCGCGCGAGGTGATGAACACGTCTTTGCCGACGAAGCGCAGAAAATATTGCCCCGTCATGCCGCCGAGCCGCGATCCGCGCTTGGCCAGAACCTCCAGCAGCCCCACCTGGTCGTCCGCCGGCCATCCGGCCAGGAACTTGCCGAAGCTGCCATGCTCCTTCGCGATTTCGGCGATGAAGCGCGCATTGTCGCGCACCGAGGCGATCTTCGCCCCATTGCGCACGATGCGATCATCGCCGGTGAGGCCTTCCCAGAATTCGTCCGGCTGGAAATTGAGGCGCTTCGGCTCGAACTTGAGGAACGCCGCCTCGAACCCCGGCCACTTCTTCTCGATCACGCTCCACACGAAGCCGGCCGAAAAGACGCGCTTGGCCATCTCGGCCAGCACCCGGTCGTCCTTCAGGCTCGCCAGCGCCTTCTGCGACGGCACCTTGGGCAGCAGCGAGGAAAGCGCTTTTTCGCCGCCCTTGCGCTTGGCCGCGCGGGCGCGGATGGTCTTGAACGCGATCATTGGCGATATTTCCTCGGCTTGACGCGGACTTTAATGCAATCGCCCCGCCTCAATTGAATTGCACCGCCGGCGAAGCTATCACACCCGCGCCATGCCGCTCGTCAAAGCAACACCTGAGGCCATTTCGAGCGCCGCCGATGCGCTGCGCCGGGGCAAGCTCGTGGCCTTCCCCACCGAGACCGTCTACGGCCTTGGCGCCGATGCCACCAATGCCCGCGCGGTCGCCGCCTTGTTCGCCGCCAAGGGCCGGCCGCGCTTCAACCCTTTGATCGTCCATCTGCCCGACCGGGCGGCAGCGCAGGCTATCGCCGCGTTCACTCCCGTTGCCCACATGCTGGCGGAGGCGTTCTGGCCTGGCCCTCTCAGCCTGGTGCTGGCGAAGCGATCCGGGACCGCCATCAGCGATCTCGCGACTGCCGGTCTCGACACCGTCGCCGTGCGCATTCCTTCGCACCCCATCGCGCAGGCCCTGCTGAAAGCCGCCGGGCTGCCGGTCGCGGCACCCAGCGCCAACCGCTCGGGCCATGTCAGCCCCACCTTGGCCGAGCACGTCGCCGCCGACTTCAAGGACGAGGACATTCTGGTCCTCGACGGTGGGGCGGCGCCTCTTGGCCTGGAGTCGACCGTCATTGATGCCACCGGTGACACAGCGATCCTGCTGCGGCTCGGCGGCATCGCCCGCGAGGACATCGAACGCGTTCTCGGCGCGCCGCTTCTGCGACCCGGCACTTCCACAGCGCGTCCGGCCTCGCCTGGCATGCTGGCTCGCCACTATGCGCCGTCCGCGCCGGTCCGGCTCGCCGCGCGCGAGGCCCGCCCAGGTGAAGCGCTGCTTGCGTTCGGGGCCGATGTTCCGCCGCACGTCGGCCCCGTGCTAAACCTCAGCCCAACCGGCGACTTGATCGAGGCCGCCGCCAACCTGTTCGCCGCCCTGCGCACGCTCGATGAGCCGGGCATCACCGCCATCGCCGTCATGCCCATTCCCGACCGCGGGCTGGGCGAGGCCATCAACGACCGCCTGCGCCGCACTCAGAGACCCGCATGACCGCCCCCGTTCGACTTGAGGAAGGCCTCCTGGCTGAACTCCGCGCGATTGTCGGCGCCGAGCACGCGCTCACCGACCCCGACCAGCAGCTTCCTTACCTGCGCGAGTGGCGCAGCCTGTACGAGGGCCACTCGTCCCTCGTGCTGCGTCCAGGCTCGACCGAAGAGGTGGCGAAAATCCTGGCCCTCGCCAATCGCCACCGCATCGCCGTCGTCCCGCAGGCCGGCAACACCGGCCTCGTCGGCGGACAGATCCCGATGAATGGCGAGATCCTGCTTTCGGTCGCCCGTCTCAACAAGGTGCGCGCGGTAGACCCCCAGGGCTTCACCATGACCGTGGAGTCCGGGCTCACGCTGGCCGAGGCGCAGACCGCGGCCGACAACGCCAACCGCCTGTTTCCGCTCAGCCTGCCGTCGGAGGGCACCTGCCGCATCGGCGGCAATCTCGGCACCAACGCCGGCGGCGTCGCCGTGCTCGCCTATGGCAACACGCGCCAGCTCGTGCTGGGCCTGGAGGTCGTGCTGGCCGACGGCCGCATCTGGAACGGCCTCAACGCCTTGAAGAAGGACAACACGGGCTACGACCTGAAGGACCTGTTCATCGGCTCGGAGGGCACGCTCGGCATCATCACCGCCGCAGTGCTCAAGCTGTTCCCGAAGCCCGCCGAGAAGGCCACCGCCATGCTCGCACTGCCCGAGCTCGCCAACGCCATCACGCTGTTCTCGGTGGCGCAGGAAGCGGCCGGGCAGAGCCTCACCGCCTTCGAGTTCATCCCGCGCATCGTGCTGGAGATGGTACTGCGCCACGTCCGTAACACGCGCGATCCGTTCTCCGAGGCCCACCCCTGGTATGTGCTGATGGAGATCTCCGGCGCGAAGCCGGACGGATCGGCGGACCGCATCCTCGCAGAAATCCTTGAAGCCGGCCTGGAGAAGGGCCTCGTCATCGATGCGCGGCTTGCGGCCTCGCTGGCACAGGCCAACGACTTCTGGCGCCTGCGCGAAGGGATCTCGGAGGCGCAGAAGCCGGAAGGCGGCAACATCAAGAACGACGTCTCCGTCCCGATCGCGCGCATCCCGGAGTTCGTGGCCCGCGCCAACGCCGCCGTGGAGCGGCTGTGTCCCGGCGCACGCCCACTCGCGCTCGGCCATTTCGGCGACGGCAACGTGCATTACAACATCGCCCAGCCGGTCGGCATGCCCAAGGAGCAGTTCCTGGCGCGATGGAAGGAGATCTCCGCCGCCGTCTACGAGATCGTGCTCGACTTCGGCGGCTCGATCTCGGCCGAGCACGGCATCGGCCAGATGAAGCGCGCCGATCTCGCCCGCGCCAAGGGCAATGTCGCCATGGACATGATGCGCGCCATCAAGGGCGCGCTCGACCCGAACGGCATCCTCAATCCCGGGAAGGTGCTGTAGCTATTCACGGGCTCCAGTTTGAACCCAGGCCAAAGCTCTCGCCATGTCGCATCTCACCATCCGCCCCATCGCCGCTGGCGAGGAGGCCGCCGTCATCGCGCTGTGGACCGCGTGCGCGCTTACACGGCCCTGGAACGATCCGGCCCAGGACATCGCTTTCGCGCGCGGCAAGCCCAATTCTGACGTGCTGGTCGGCATCGATGCGGCAGGCGCGCTCCGCGCCGCGGCCATGGTCGGCCATGATGGCCATCGCGGGACCATGTACTACGTCGGCGTCGATCCGGCGCTCAGAGGACGTGGGCTTGGGCGTGAGATGGTCGCTGCCGCGGAAGCCTGGATGGAGGCGCGCGGGGTATGGAAGGCCAACCTTCTCGTGCGCGAAACCAACACCGCCGTGCTCGGCTTCTATGAGCGCCTCGGCTACGTGCGCGGCAGCGCGCTGCAGATCGAGAAGTGGATCGGCCCGCTCGGTCGCGAAGCGGCTACGCGCAAGCCGCCCGGCGTCGAGCCCATGCCCGCCGCGGGTTGGCCGCGCTGCGGCGCCAGCGCCGCCATCTTCCGCAGCGGCGAGGTGCTGCTGATCCGGCGCGGGAAGGGTTACCTCCAGGGCCTGTGGAGCCTGCCTGGCGGGCACATCGAGCCGGGCG
>DASZQG010000157.1:0-28155 GCA_035550075.1 Hyphomicrobiaceae bacterium
CACAGGCCCTCGGCGATACGCTCGGTACGACCGTCCAGTCGCTCGCCGGCGATGTCGTCAGTCCCGTTCTGTCGGAAGTAGGAGGCCTGACACAGTCGCTCGGCGATACGCTCGGTACGACCGTCCAGTCGCTGGCCGGCGACGTCGTCGCTCCCATCCTGTCCGATATCGGTCTCGTCCTCGATCCGGGAGAGGTCCTCGGGGACCTCGGCAACGGTGCTTTATCGTCGCTGACGGCACCACTCGGTGACGCCGGACAGATCGTTCAGTCCCTCGCGGCAGATGTTGCAGGCCCGCTGGCGTCGGATGTCGGCGGCCTCGTGCAGCCTGTCGGCGATGTCCTTGGCCAGCTTGCCAACATCGGCCTCAGCCTCGATGCGGATGGCACGCTCGGCAGCCTTGGCCATAGCCTGTCCGGCCTCTTGGGCGATGCCACCGATACGGCACAGGCCAGCGGCCTGCCTGACGTGTCCGGGCCAGCACTGACAGCCCCGATCGGCGACATTCTCGCCTCGGCCCCTACCGTCGCGGATCTTGCACAGCCGGTCGGCGACATCGCGGCGTCGGCCCTGCCCCAGGTCTCCTCGCTGCTAGGTGGCCTGGACGGCCTCGGCGAGAGCACTGGCATCCAGCTGGATGCTGGACAAGCGGACTCGCTCTCGTCCATCGGTGGATCTTTGACGGGTGCGCTCGACGACATCGTGGGATCGGGCGGAAGCCTTGCGCTGAACCCGCCGGTTCTGGGCAGCGCCACCATCGACGACCTGTTCAACTCGGCCGGATACACAAACTACAATCTCTCTTTGCAGGCCGAGTCGCCGGGCACGACAGGTCAACTGCCGGGACCGGTCATCGCCGACGCAACGACGCTGCTCGACCAGATTCTGGGCGAGCCGGACCACACCGACACGTCCATCAGCAGCCACGACACGCAACAGCAGACCCAGCTCGTCAGTTTGCCCTCGGCCATCGAGGACCTGTTGACGCGCGGCCACGGCGACCTGCTCTAGCGCAGCAAAAGGGTGAGCGGGGGCGGGTGTTGTGAGTGCAAGAGGCGGAGCTGGCCTGCAGCAGAACTGGCGGGAGTTGACGCGTCTCGCGCAGCGCTTTGACCCTCGCGCGCTACAGGGACACGAGCAGATCCAGCGCCTCCAGCGCGCCGCGGCACAAACCATGGCCGCCGTAATGGTTCGGGCGAGCGCTTTGCGGCCCGTGAATGCGCCGACCAGCACGTACGATCCGCAGCCAGCCGCATCCTCGACGCAGGAAGCGCATCAGGCCGAAGACCGCAATCCGCTGCAGGAATGGCGGCGCTTCGCCCGCCGCAACTTCTGCACCGTCGCGGTCTTCTCGGTGTTCGTCAACGTGCTGATGCTGACGATGCCGATCTACCTGTTTCAGATTTCCGACCGCGTACTGACCAGCCGCAGCCTCGATACCCTGCTGATGCTCTCAGGCCTGGCGCTCGGCTTCATCGGCGTGCTGACGCTGCTAGACATCCTGCGCCGGCAGCTTCTCGGCCGCATCGCCACGCGCATGGAGACGATCCTTGGCGGCCCGGTTCTGGCAAGTGCCGTGACGACGGCGCAGATCGGCGAAGGCGCCCACCTGCAGGCGCTGCGCAGCCTGCACCAGGTGCGGGGCTTCATCTCCAGCCCGACCATGCTGCTGCTGTTCGATGCGCCACTCGCACCGCTCTATTTCGGCGCCGTTTTTCTCATCCATCCCGACCTTGGCTTCATCGCGCTCGGCGCGGCGCTTCTGTTGATGGGCACGGCGCTGCTGAACCAGCAGGCGACCTCCTCTCAACTAAGGCAGGCCAGCCTGCATGCGGCCCAGGCCGATACCCAGGCGGAAGCACTGACGCGCAACTCGCAGGTCATCAACGCCATGGGCATGCTCAACGAGGGCGTGCTGCAGTGGGGCCGCGAGCAGGCGAACGCACTGTCATTCCAGATCTGGGCGCTGGACCGCAACTTCTGGATCAGCGGCCTGTCTCGATTCATCCGGCTCATCACGCAGATCACGGCGCTCGGCTGGGGCGCCTACCTGGCGCTCAAGGGCAACCTGACGGGCGGCATGATGATTGCGGCCTCGATTATCGCCGGGCGCGCGCTGCAGCCGCTCGAGGGCATGATCGAAGGCTGGCGCAACCTCGTGCAAACACGCGCCGCCTACGCGCGCGTGCGCGCTGCCGTCGAGGCGCTTCAGAAGGAGAAGCCGCGCCTGCTGCTTCCCAAGCCGGAGGGCCGGCTCAGCGCCGAGCGCCTGCTGTACCTGCCCCCGGGCAGCAAGGAACCTGTCTTGAACGGCGTCAGCTTCGAGTTGCAGCCAGGCGAATCGCTGGCGGTGGTCGGGCCGTCGGGCTCCGGCAAATCGACCCTGGCGCGCATCCTTGTCGGGTGCGTCCTGCCGACGGCCGGCAGGGTCCGGCTCGACGGCACCGAGCTGCGCAACTGGGACCGGCGCCAGTTCGGCGAGTTCACCGGCTACCTGCCGCAGGAGGTCGAGCTGTTTCCGGGTTCGATCAAGGAAAATGTCTGCCGCATGCGCGCGGACCTGCCTGACGAAAAGATCTACGAGGCGGCGATCATCACCGACGTGCACGACATGATCTGCCACCTCCCCGCCGGCTATGAGACGGTGCTCGAGCGTAGCGGCGCGCCGCTGTCCGGGGGCCAGAAGCAGCGCATCGCGCTGGCGCGCGCGTTTTTCGGCAATCCCGCCATGATCGTGCTCGATGAGCCGAACTCCAACCTGGACGCCGCCGGCGAGCAGGCGCTGGCCGACGCGCTGCGCCGCGCCAAGGAACGCAATGTGACGATCGTGGTGATCACGCAACGGCCCGCACTGCTCAACATCGTCGACAAGGTGCTGATCCTGCGGTCCGGGCGGATGGAAGCCTTCGGTCCGCCCAAGGATGTCCTGCATCGGCTGCTGCGCGGCGCGGCCCCCAAGCCGCAGCCCGCTCCCGCGGCGCCGGCCTTAGAGAAAACCACCGCGTAGGCCCGACACAAGCGGAACCAGGACCCATGCTCGCCTGTCCCAGTATCGATCAGTGGCACCGCGGCGTTCCGGGCAACATCCGTTTGCCCACCGTCGCCGGCGCGGCCGTGCTGCTCGCGTGGATCTTCGGCTTCGGCGCATGGGCGGCATTTGCGCCCCTAGATGGCGCGGTCGTGGCGGCGGGCTCCTTCGTGGCGACGGGACAGAACAAGTTTGTCCAGCACCTGGAAGGCGGCATTGTTCGCGACGTGCTGGTCAAGGAAGGCGACCTGGTCGAGGCGCAACAGCCCCTTGTCAGACTGGACGACACCGCCGCAAGGGCCAAGCTGCGGCGCCTGGTGCTCAGGCAGCAGCGCCTCGTGACCATGCAGGCCCGGCTCCGCGCCGAGATACACGGCGAAAATTCGTTCGCTCTGCCGGCCATCCTTGCGGATAGCTCCGGCGATCCCGAGATCGCCACCATCTACGAGCGCCAGAAGCTGGAAATGCAGGCGCGCCGCGCGAAGCTGGCGGCTGAGGAGCAGGTGCTGCGCAAGGAGATCGCCGGCCTGCAGGAGAGCATCATCGGATACGAGTCGCAGGTCAAATCGATCAACGAGCGGATTGCGCTGTTTGCCGAGGAGCTCAAGGACAAGAACAGCCTTCTCGCCCGCCAGCTTGTGCGCAAGACCGAAGTGTTCGCAGTCCAGCGTGCCGAGGCCGGCCTGTCCGGCCAGCTCGGCGAGCTGCTCGGCCGGGTGGCCGATGCGCGCGAGCGCGTCGCCCGCGCAAACCAGCAGATTGTGCAACTGCATTCCGCCGCGACGCAGAAGAGCGTCGAAGAGCTGCGCCAGACCGAGACCGAGCTGGATGATGTGCAGGAACAGATCCGCACGGCAACGGATGTCGTCGCGCGGACGGAAGTGCGCGCACCCGTGCGCGGCATCGTCGTCAAGCTCCACCAGCACACCCGCGGCGGCGTGGTCGCCCCTGGGGCGGTGCTGCTTGAGCTGCTGCCGGTCAACGACGAGCTGATCATCGAAGCGCGCGTCAACCCCAACGAGGTCTCCCACGTCAAGGAGGGCCAGGACGCCCTCGTGCGGCTCAGCAGCCTCAATCAGCGGCTGACGCCGATGATCCAGGGCAAGGTGGTGTATCTCTCGGCCGACATCGTGTCGGACCAGGGACCCGACCGCCGGGCCGAGCAGGCGATCGCGCGCCGCGATTCCTACATCGTGCGCGTGCGCCTGGATCAGCAGGACTTGCGCGCCAAGACCACCCACTTCCAGCCGACACCAGGCATGCCCGCCGACGTCTTCATCAAGACCGGCGAACGCACGTTCTTCGACTACATCATGCGCCCGGTGTTCGACAGCTTCTCGCGCGCCTTCCGCGAAGCGTAAAATCGCAGAAGCGGGCGCGGCGGCGATCCTCTGTCACGGGTGAGAGCAGATATGCCGGAGCGGCGGCGTGGCGGGCTAGACCACGATCAGCCGCTGGGCGACCGCCTTCGCCACCGCCTGGGTGGTGGTGGCGCAGCGCATCTTTTCGCGCGCCGAGTTGAGGTGGAAGCGCACGGTGCGTTCGCTGATGCCAAGGATGACGCTGGCTTCCCAGGCCGTTTTGCCCTCGGCCACCCACTTGAGGCAGTCGAGCTCACGCGCCGACACCAGCATGTCGGACTCGGTGTCGTGTCCATAAATGCGCAGAATGTGTTGGTGGAAGTAGTTCCCGAGGATTCGGAAATCCCGCAGGATGACATCCTTTCTTTCCGGCCAATCCGCGTGCGAAGTGTCGATGCACACCCCGAACAGGGCCACCTCGTCCCGCAGGGGGCGCAGGCGCATGGCGAGAGCCTGCTTCGCGGGGTCTACCGCCGTCGCGAGCTCGCCCTCGCGGCAGAACACCTGTTCGACCTTTGCGAAATCGACGAACTCGGCGCTGCCAATGCCGGTCAGGCGATCGGCACTCAAGGGCACCGGCCGCACACACTGCTTCACGCTGCTATCGGAATAGGAGCACTGCATGTATTGCCCGCGCCGTGTGGCAAGCGGGATGTTGATGCCCAGGTAGGACAGCGCCGAGACGTGCTCGTATACGGTCTTTGAAACCTTGAAAAACGCGACGCCCTCGGATCGCCCCTCAACTGAAACCGAGTCGCCTACCAATACCTCGAAGATTTTATCGAACATTTTAGGCACCCTGAGGTGCCTAGTCTGGCAGAGGTTTGTTAATAGCTCATATCGCCGGAAGGTTACTTACTGTATTTCGCGGCATTTGTTTTGGTGAAGAACATATTCTGTTGATCTCCTCCCGCAGCCGGGTGCTGGTGGCGGCAAGGGAGAACAAGGCCTCCGCAGCAGCCCGACCGGCTTCCGCGAGATAATGCACCGTCCGGCGGTTCTCGAACGCCCAGCGCATGTGTTTCGCAATGGAGGCCCGATCCGGCTCGGCCCATATGAAGCCGGCCGGATACGGCTCCACCGTCTCCTCTATTTCTGCAAGCCGATAGTCCAGGCAGAGCCCGGTCTTGTCGCTGAGAAGGTCGGCGACTCCGCCATAAGGTGTGCCGATGACCGGAACCGCCGCTTGCATGGCTTCGATCACCGTCAGCCCCAGTCCCTCGGCGCGGTGCGGAGACACGTAGCAATCGATCTGTCGCCACAGGTCGGCCAACTCGGCCGGGGAGAGGATGCGATCGGCCACCACCACATCCGGCCGCGAGGCGAGTTGCGCGCGCAGATCGCGAACCGCCTGTGGCGCGAAATCGGCGTAGCTGAACTTGAGCAGCAGGGCAGCGCCGTCGTCGGGCTTGAAGGTATCGAGGTACGCCCGCGCCAGTGCGAGCGGGTTCTTGCGCTCGAGGCGGCTGCCGGCATCGCACATGAACATGAAGACATAGGCCTGCTCCGGCAAGCCCACGTCGCTGCGCCGGAGCCGGCCGGCCGGGCGTTCGGAGAGCACAGCGGGCCGTACGACCCGCACGGGCCGCGGCGAGACGGCGCCGATGCTGCGTGCCATGGATCCGGAGGCGCACCAGATCTCGTCGAAGCGCGCGATCAATCCCATCCACTCGGGACGGATCGAAGACAGCTCCCAGTACCAGATGCCGATGTTGTAGCGCTCGGGCTGCATCAGGTTCGACAGCTCGTGCAGCCAGACGTGGGACATGTCGGGATTGAGGTGAATCAGGTTGATCGGCTGCAATGCCGCTCGCGGACGGGAAAACTCCAACCGCTGCTGGGCCTCGAAGCCGGCCCGCCACGGGATCACGTTCACCGGCACGTTCGCCGCTTCGAGAGCCGCAACATAGCCACGCGCGCTGCGCCCCAGGCCGCTGACCATCTCGACCGGGCCGACAAAGTTCACGCCCCCGGCGGTCCGCGATCGCCACCGCCGCAGCGGTGGCCTGGCGGCAGACACGGGGCGGGCGTTCGGAGCAAAGGTGGACATGCGCTGCATCCCCTCAGGCTGACAGCGGCCACATGGTCAGCTCGCAGTCGAGGCGGTCACGCGGCAGCAGCGGGTGATAGAACGGGTCCTGCAGGATTTGAGGCCGCCAGCGGCGCTCGAAAAAGTCGCGCTCATGCGCCGCCTGGCGGGTGCGCGGCAGCGAGCTCTTCTCGAAATGATAGAGCTGCGCGTGGGGCGTATAGACGATACGGTAGCCTGCCGCCCGCACACGCAGACAAAAGTCCACGTCGTTGTAGTCGACCGGCAGGCGCTCGTCGAAGCCGCCGACCTCGCGCACGACGCTGAGCCGTGTGGCCATCGCGGCCGCCGTGACGGCACTGTAGTTGCGGGCAATATCGGCATAGCCGCAGTAGGCGGCGCGGTCCGCGGGCCGATTCTGGAACAGGTGGGAGGCCATGCCGTTCACACCGAGGGCGATACCGGCGTGCTGAATGCGCCCGTCGGGAAACAGCAGCTTTCCCCCCACAACGCCAACGCCGGGCCGGCGGCAGATCCCGGTCAGCACCTCGATCCAGTCGCTCGAGATGACCTCCAGATCGTCATTGAGCAGGATCACGTGCTCGGTCTCGCAGTGCGCGAACACGAAATTGGTCTTCTTGGCGAAGCTGAACGGTGGCCTGCGTTCGAACGACACAACGCGCCCGCCGCGCGCCTCCACCTTCCTGCGCACCCTCGACGGCAGCTCGCCGTTGTCGTCCACGACAAGCAGCCGGTAGTTCGGATAGGTCGACTTGCCAATGATGCTGTCGAGAAAATTCTCGACAAGCAGGATGTCGCCGCGGCCCGGAACAACCCGCCTCCGGCAACCGGCAACAATCGCCAGCGTGACCGGCACCGGCGGCGATAAGGGCCAGTCGATGCGGTAGGTGCCGGGAAGGAGACCGGGGAGAACCTTCGCGCCGGCGTCCTGTGATGCCACGAACTCCTGCAATGCCCGGCCGGCGTTGCGCAGGGCTTCGGGCTTCGCATCGACAACCGCGGCGGCTGAACCTGGAATTTTGCGCCAGTGATAGAGCACGCGCGGAATGTGCAGCACGCGGCGCGCCCGGGCCGTCGCGCGCAGTGCCAGGTCATAGTCCTGCGAGCCGACGTACTCGTGCCGCAGGCCGCCGATCTCGAGAAAGAGGCGCTTGCGCACCACCATGAAGTGCAGAATGTACATCACCGACAGGAGCTGCTCCGGCGACCAGTCGGGCTTCAGGTAGGGCTCGGAAAAGGTGCCGTCGGGCTCGATCTTGTCCTCGTCGGTGTAGATCAGGTCGGCCTCGGGGCAGCCGGCAATGCCGCGCACAATATGGTCAAGCGCGTCCGCCTCGAGCACATCGTCATGATCCAGAAAGCCCACGAATTCGCCGGTCGCCAGTTCGGCGGCAAGGTTGGTGGCCCGGGCAATGTTGAGGTTGTGCGGCGCGCGCACGATCCTCAGGCGCCAGTCGACGCCTCGATAGCGCTCCAGAACCTCCAGCGTTTCCGCCGACGTCGAGCCGTCGTCGCAGATGCACAGCTCCCAGTTGGGATAGGTCTGGCGCAGCACCGACTGGATGGCATCGTCCAGAATCCCGGCGGGCGTATTGTACACCGGCGTCAGGATGCTGATGGTCGGTCCGCGTGCACGCATTTCATTGATGTTGCGTACAGGTTCGAGGGTGACGGCGGGCGTCGCGATGCGCGTGGGCCGAGGCTGCAGGGGGCGCACGGCCCGCGTGCGGATAAACAATCTTGCCCGTTCGACGGCGGCGACCAGCCCTTCCTCGTGGGCGACCCGCACGAAGCGGCCAGCAAGGTCGGCCAAACGCACGATGCCACGCGGCATCACTGCAACAGTCATCATCCCCCCGATAGCGAAACACGCGCACGCAAGCCCTGGCGGCTCTCCGGCTGCCTACCTCACCGCCACGCCGTTAGATTGAAGATGCCGATGCGGGCATTCGCCTGGTTGCTGAAGGCCGAGCCTGGCGTGAGGGCGAAGCGCGAGAAGCCGGCGATCAACAGAATTTGCCGCAACGCGGCGGGCGAAAACGACCACCATGTGCCGGAATTGCCAGGCACCTCTGCGGACGGCCAAAAGATCAGCGCCGGCGGGCCGTCGAGCGTGACGGGTGGCCCGCAGGCCAGCTCGGTGATGACCACCGCCTCGCGGACTCGGGAGGCGATGTTGTAGATCGCGCCGACAGGATCGCGCAGGTGCAAAAGGATGCAGCCGAGCAAGGCGATATCGGCTGGCATCGGCGGCGCACTGGCGACTGCGTCGCCGGTATAGATCGGGATGGTGATGCCGAGCGCCCGCTGGGCGAGCAGGAACGATTTGCGGAGCGACACGATATGACGCTTGCGCTCGCTGACCATCTGCTCGCGCGAGCGCCCGAAGCGGGCGGCATAGTCCCAATAGGGCACCAGGCCGAACTCGGACTCGGCGTTCTCGTCCCATTCGAGGGCTACCACCTTTGCGCCGCGCCGGGTCATCTCGAAGGACAGATAGCCGCTCGCCGGCCCGACATCGAACACCGTCTTGCCGCTCAGTTCGACTGGGCCCAGATAGGCGTCCTCGCACCCGCGCAGGTCCCATTCGCCTTCGATGACCCCATGCTCTGGCAGGTCCATGGTGTGATAGAAAAAGCAGTCGTCGCGGTAGATCGGCGCGTCGTCGATCGCCAGTCTTCGGTATTGCATGGGTCCAACTCCCTGCTGGGCGCTAGCGTTTGCGCATCACCACCCAGTCCTGCAGGTTGTTTGAAAACTGCGGGACGATGCAGACAACATCGAAGTAATGCGACCAGATGCGCTCAATGTATTCGTGCGTGTGGAAGGCGGAGCGGTAGTAGCTGCTGTCGTCGATGAGACCCGCCAGCGCGTGGTCGACCTTGTCCGAAAGGAAGCCGCGTTCCAGCAGCCGCTGGTAGGCGAGCGCGTGAAAGCTTTCGCGCGGCAGCTCGGCAATGGTCTGCACTGACACCATGACGAGGCCGCCGGGCCGCGTGATGCGTGCCAGCTCTGCGAGCCAGGCGAGATGCACGGTCTCGCCAAGGTGTGTCAGCACCGAGTTGCCGATCACGAGGCCGAACTGTTCATCGGCATACGGTGACGGCGGCAGCAGGGGGACGTGCTCGGCGGTGACGCCAGGCAGGTTCATCCTGCACCAGGCCACGTTGTCGTGGTCGATATCGGCGCCGAACAGCTTTCCGGGCTGCACGCGATCCACGAGAAAGCGCAGAAGGCGCCCGCACCCGCATCCCCAGTCCAGCACCGCGCCGACGCTGTCGAGAGAGGTGCCAAGCCTTGCGGAAAGCAGGTTTTCGATCTTGCGCACCAGCGTGTAGCCGCCGAGTTCGAACAGCAGGAGATCTTCCGTTCCCGTGACACGCTTTCTGCGCTGCGGCTGCGGAAGAGCATGGCGCGAGCCTGCCGTGAGCGGGATGTAATAGTCGTGGTCCGGGTTGAGCGGCGTGCCGCCGGGTTCGCGCACGTAGCTCAGGCGCAGGTCCGTGCCCGCTGTCGCCGGGCGGGACGAAATGCGCGCGCGCAGCTCGAAGCCGGTACAGGCGGCGTTCGGGTGAAAGAAGTAGACCTGGTGGATATCGGGTCGTGGCTGAGGCCACGCGACGTGATCGAACGGCTGGCCATCGATGCGGAAGGAGGCCGTGCCGTCGCGCGGCGGAATTGCCCAGCCCCGGACGACAAGCTGATCGCCTGCGATCTCCGCGCCGTCGATCACCCACGGTTCGCACGCGAGAGCGCCTGCGATCGTGCCGACGTACGGCCCTATGTCCGGAAACTCGACCACGGCCGGGGATTTGGCGAGCTCCACCTTGCTGTCGGCAATGCGGGCACCGACCTGGTGGCGTTGTCCGTCGAACACCGCGACCGGAAGCCTGGCTGCGAACACATGGCGGCCCGAACCGAGCCCGGCTTTATGGAGCGCCGGACTGAAGGCATCGGCCGTCACGCGCTCATAGACAGCGCCGTCGATGTGGACGTCCACCTGCACGGGGGTGCCGTCGGCCGCTGCGTCGCGCGCCCAGCCGACGACCAGCTCCGGCCCGACCATGTCGAGATGCCCCTCCAGGCGCCGTGACGAGGTGCTGGCCGGCCGGATGCCCGGCCGGGCCTCTTCCGCGCCGGCGACATAGAGCGACTCGACGTAGCCGCGCCGCACCCAACTGCGAAAGCGGTAGCGCTCCTGGAACGCTGTGCGTGCCATCAGGTCCCTGACACAGAGCTGGCGAGCGCCCTGGTGCGACGGCCCGCGCGCTTCCTGATTGATGCTGAGGAAGGACGCGCACTTGCGCTCCGCCGCGCGGACGTAGGCGAGCGCGTTGTCCCACCCCATCTCGGGCATGGAATCCATATTGAGCGTGACGTCAAAAAATCCGTCCGGCGCCCGCTCGTACATGAAGGTGGGGTAGATGCAGATGTCGGCCTCGGTGTCGAAGTCTCCCCCGTCGTACAGCGCAACGCGGCAGTCCGGGTTGGCACGCATGAGCTGAAAAGCCTGCAGCAGCGACACCTGCGGCAGATCGATCAGGGTGTATTGCTTGACGCCGAGGAGCCGCGCGTAGTGACACACCTGTGCGAGCCCGCCGCCGATCTCGCAGACTCTTAGGGGCGTGCCGCCGTTGACAGCGACGAGGCGGAGCGCGGCATAGAGCGCCCACACATCCCGCTGCTGCACGAGGCCCGCGCCCGTGTCGAGGCAGAAAAGGCCGCCGGCAATATGTGGATAGAGCGGCTCGATGCCGATGCAGGCGCGGATGTCGCGCAGCAGGACGGCCAGATCGATGGCGCCATGGACCGTTCCCTGGCCCGCATTCTCGATCGGCAGAACGCCGAGGTATTCGGCAAGGCTGAGTAATTCACCGCGGTAGATCGCGGCATGCGACCTGTGCGCCGCGCTATCCGGCCCGGAATGCTGCAGCACATCGTAGGATTCGGGGCCTTGCGTGATGCCCCAGCTTTCCGGCCGCTTGTGGATCGCGAGCAGGTAGTCGCACAGCGCGCGGGCGTCGCCGCCTGTCACCAGATTTATCAGGCGATCGAAATTCCGCGCGAGCAGGCCGGTCCACATCGAGTCCGCCCCGGCGAACCGGTGGTCGGGCGCGGCCAGCAGCCGCCCGTAAATGGCGATCAGCCGCTCGCAGATGTCGAGATCGTGCGGCGTCCGCACCGGCTCGGTGATGCGCAGCGACAGGCCCGGCACCTCCGGCGCAAGCTGGTACAGCGAGGCGGCGATGTCGCCGATGCTGCCGCCATCCGGAGTGCGCGCCCGCGGCAGCGGGCGGCCGTTTGCGACGACCTCTATGGCATCGACATCGAAGGGCGGTGCAATCGGGATCGAGAAGCCGCAATCCGGCGCGCCGTCAATATCTTGTCGTGGAAGGGTCGCGGCCGCCTTGCCGAGGACGGTGCCGTGGCATGAAGCCTCCACCATGGCCGGAACTCCGGGCGCGTCGACGCAGGCCCAGCCGGTGATGGCCGTCATCGAGATGCGTTCGACACAACCGGTCATGCCTAGCCCTGACCGCTCACCGCGCGCATGCCCGAAACCTGGTTGGCCGGCTCGTGCACTGTGAAGGCGCGGCGTGCCGCCAGCGCCGCGGCCAAGCCGTCCCGCCGGCGGTCGGTGCCTTCCCGGCGCACGCGCTCAAGATCCGCCTCAACCATCTCGCCGACGAGCTGGGGAAGGGTGGTCTCATGCCGCCAACCAAGCTGCGACCTGGCCTTCGCGGGGTCGCCCTGCAGGCGCGCAACCTCGGCGGGCCGGAACAAGGCTGGATCGATCACCACATGATCGCTCGCGTCGAGGCCCACAGCCGCGAAGGCAAGCTCGCAGAACTCGCGCACGGAGGCGGTCCGTCCGGTCGCGATCACGTAGTCGTCAGGCACGGGCTGCTGCAGCATCAGCCACATGGCACGCACGTAGTCACGCGCGTGCCCCCAGTCCCGGCGCGCGTCAAGGTTGCCGAGCGCGAGCGTATCGCGTTGTCCGAGCTTGATGCGCGCCACCGCGTCGGTGATCTTGCGCGTTACGAACTCCGGACCGCGAAGCGGGGATTCGTGATTGAACAAAATGCCGCTGGAGACGTGCAACCCGTAGCTGTGGCGATACGTGGACGCAAGCCAGTGGGCGTAAAGCTTCGCGGCAGCGTAGGGCGAGCGCGGGCGAAACGGCGTCGTCTCGGACTGCGGCGCAACCTCCGCGTCCCCGAACAGCTCGGAGGAAGACGCCTGATAGAGGCGCGCGGCCGGCGCTGCGAGACGCATGGCCTCGAGCACGTTGCCCGCGCCCAGCCCCGTCACGGCGCCGGTGAGCAGGGGCTGCTGCCAGGAGCAGCCGACGAACGACTGGGCGGCGAGGTTGTAGATTTCCTGAGGCCGGCATTGCTCGAGCAGGCGCAACAGGCTCGACAGGTCGAGGATGTCGCCGTCGTGGAGATGCACGCGGTCGCGGATGCCGAGCCACGACAGCCGGCACTGCTCGACGCCGAGCGCGGCTGTGCGGCGGACCAGGCCATGCACCTCGTATCCTTTGCGCAGCAGGAGTTGCGCGAGGTAGGCGCCGTCCTGTCCGGTAATGCCGGTGATGAAGGCCCGCTTCACATGCACCCCCGCGCTCGTTCGAATGATCGGCTGGACGCAAGCTAGCGAGTGAAGCGAGTCCTACAAATCCACGTTCACGGCTATCCACAACAATTCGTAGGACATCTTCTCAGTCTGCATCATGCCGGCCAGGGCGCGGCCGCAAAGCGCAAGCGAAGAAGCAAGTCGTCAATGGCATGCTGGCGGAAAATGCGCGTGTCCAGGACGAGCCGCCGCCGCCAGCCCGGCCGCGAGCCGGCCTCGGTCAGCGCGTGCAGCGTGTCGGCATGCGGGCCGGCCAGCGCGGCGCCATGGCAGCGCGCGAAGTCCCTGGCCTGCCGCAGGATGATGGCCAGCGGGTCTTCATGGAGCTGGCGACTGAGCCGGCGCAACCCGCGCCGCCACGCCGAGCGCGCGATCCCGACCACGTTGTTGCGATGCTGGCGATAGAGCAGCGTCGGCGCGCTGTCGTAGATGACGTCGCCGAGCGCGGAGATGACGAGATAGCACCACCAGTCGTGGAAGCGGGCGTGGCGGGGCGCGGGTCCATTGCGCAACACGGCGGCAGCGGCCGCGTTGAGAACGCACGTGCAGCCCGAAACGATGTTTTCGACCAGCGCGTTACCGAAGGCCGGCGCGCGCGGCCAAAGCGGCGTCATGCCGATCGGCACGAGGCGCTCGTCGGTGACCGTCAGGCGCGAGCAGTAGAGCGCGGGCCGACGAGCGGGCACGCGTGCGAGGAAGCAGAGCGCCCGCTCGAGCTTGTCTGGCGCCCACACGTCGTCCTGGTCAGCGAACGCGACGTAGTCGGCACCGGCCGTGTGCCGGCCGATGAGGTGCAGGAAGCTCGCACGCGCTCCAAGGCGCGTCTGGCCGCGAAAGAACTGCACGCGTCCCGCACGCGCCTGCTCGCCAAGGATCGCGCACGTCTCATCGTCCGAGCCGTCGTCGCGCACAATCAGTGTCGGCGCCACCGTCTGGGAAAGGATCGACGCGATCTGCTCCCGCAGGAAGGCTTCGCCGTTGAAGGTGGACATCAGCACCACGACCTTGCTCGCCATCGCGCGCCTCCTTGGATCGCGCGGCGCGCCATTGCGCGAGCGTGATCCTATTTTTAGTAGGATTGCGCGTTACGATGATTCTTCGTGTTTGTAAGCTGGACGGAAGCAGTTGGCCGGTGAGGCGTTGCCGATCAGCGGGGCGTCAGTTCAGCCGGCCGGCGCCGCGCGCCACGCCACGGGAGGGTCCATTCGAGCGGGCGCGGCATGCGCCACCAGCGCGGGGGCGCAAGACCCAGCATGGCGAGCTGATGACGCCCGCCGGCGATCAGGGTTGCAAAGTGGCCTGCGTCCGGCATGACCACCTGCGATGACGGCAGATGCCTTTCGATTGCGTCCAGAAGCGCCGCGCGGCGCCGCGCGGGCACGAACGGATCGCGCCGCCCGATGACAAACACGCTGTCCGGTGCGACCCCGCCAAGGTTCTGCGCGGGATGACAACCCGCCATGGCGCGCGCGTAGTGTGACAGGCGATAGCCCTTCTGGATCGCACGGCGCTTGACGAGCCGCGCGGCGGGGCTCTGCCACGTCATCAGGTCGGCACGATCGGCGGGCGCGACCGCGCACAGGCGCGCTCCGATCCTGTTGGCCAGATAGATGGCTGGGTAGGTGCCGACGCTAAGACCTACGATCAAGGCCTCCCTGGCCGCGACATTATGTTCATCCAGCAGCCTCTCGGCGTCTTGCACGAGCGCCCGCATGGCGCGCACGCTGAGCTCGGGCTCCGAGCTGACGATCGCCGGCGGCATCTCATAGGCCGCGAGAAATTCAAGCGGCGCAAACCCGGCTTGGCGAGCGAACCCGTAGGGCGTGTGCCAGGGCAAGAAATAGATAACATTGGACTGGACAGCTCCATCGATGCGTCGGAAGGTCAGGGTTCGATCGTCGGCGGGAATGCCGCGTCTGAGCAGTAGTAGGTCGAGGAGATCCAGCATGGCGTGCTCAGAACGTCGGTGCGCAATGAGGCGTTCCCATGCGAATTTCTGACGGGAACCGGGAACAAATCGACAGCCCGGACCGTTGGAAGGCGGAGCACGGGATCGAAACCAAAGGGGGAAAGGTGCCGGCCGCCGCCGAGTCACATACCCGCAGGCCCGTTTCGACCGCGCTGCAAGAGCGCCTCACCCAGACGCGCAAGCTGTCACTCTCCCTTGCGGCGCCGCTCAGCGCTGAAGACCAGGTGGTGCAGGCGAGCGACGACGCCAGCCCGACCAAGTGGCACCTGGCGCACACCACGTGGTTCTTCGAAACCTTCGTGTGCAAACCGCATCTGGCCAGCTACCGGCCGCTCGATGACCGGTTTGCCTACTGTTTCAACTCCTATTACGAGGCCGCCGGCCCGCGTCACCCACGCGCCAGGCGCGGAATGCTGACACGCCCGAGCCTCCAGGAGGTGCATCGCTACAGGGCGCATGTCGATGACGCACTGGCGAGGCTGTTCGATGAGGGTGTGCTGCAGCGGCATCCGCTCGTGGCTGACCTGATCGAGCTCGGCATCAATCACGAGCAGCAGCACCAGGAATTGATCCTGACCGACATCCTGGCCCTGTTTGACGCGCAGCCCCTGCGCCCCGCCTACCAGCCGGCCGCCCGGCACGAGCCTGCGGCGAGCGCAACACAGCTGCTTCGCTGGTTCGATTTTTCCGGCGGCATCCACGCCATCGGCCACGCCGGCGGCTCGTTCGCCTATGACAACGAATGCCCGCGCCACAACGCGCTGCTGCAGGATTACCGGCTGGCCGACCGGCTCGTCACCAATGGCGAGTGGCTCGACTTCATGGCCGACGGCGGCTACGCGGACCCGGCGCACTGGCTGGCGGACGGCTGGGCGGCGGTGAAGGCCAACGGATGGGTCGCGCCCGGCTACTGGGAAGGCGAAAAAGGCGAATGGCGGCAGATGACGCTGCAGGGGCTGCTGCCCGTCGACCTGCGCGCGCCTGTGTGCCACGTCAGCTACTACGAAGCGGACGCCTTCGCGCGCTGGGCGAACAAGCGGCTGCCGACGGAATTCGAATGGGAGGCGTGCGCCGCAAAACTGCCCGTGCAAGGCAACATGCTCGGCAGCGGGCCGATGCGGCCGATGCCCGCCACGGGCAAGCCGGCGAATGCGCCGGCGCAGATGTTCGGCGACGTGTGGGAATGGACGCAGAGCGCCTACAGCCCTTACCCGGGATATCGGGCGGGCCCGGGCGCGCTCGGTGAGTACAACGGCAAGTTCATGAGCAACCAGTACGTGCTGCGAGGCGCATCGTGCGCGACACCGCTCGGGCATTCGCGCGCCACCTACCGCAACTTCTTCTATCCCCACCAGCGCTGGCAGTTCACCGGCGTCCGTCTCGCGGACGACGCATGACGCGCCACGAGAAAGAAATCATCGCCAGGCATGGGGCGAGCAAGGCCGTCCGCGCGTTCGCGGAGGCCGTGTTCACCGGGCTGTCCGCGCCCCATAAGCATCTGCCCTGCCAGTATTTTTACGATGCGAGGGGCAGCGCGCTGTTTGAGGAGATCACGGAGCTCGAGGAGTACTACCTCACGCGCACCGAGACCGGAATCCTGACGAAGCACGCCGCGGAAATGGCCAAGCCGCTCGGTGCCGGCGCGGCCCTGATCGAGTTCGGCTCCGGATCGAGCCGCAAGACCGAACTGCTGCTTGGCGCCATGGACAAGCCGGGGGTGTATGTGCCCGTGGACGTGTCGCAGTCGGCGCTGAACGGGGCCGGCCATCGGTTGGCCAAGCGCTTTCCGGGCCTGAACGTGCTGCCCGAGCGCGCGGATTTCTCCACGCTGACCAAGCTGCCCGCGGCGGTTTCCGGCCGCCGCAGGGCCGGCTTCTTTCCCGGGTCGACGATCGGCAACTTCGATCCGCGCGGCGCCGTCAGTCTGCTCGCGCATTTTGCCCGCGTGCTGGGTCCGGGCGCGCGGCTGATCGTCGGCGTGGACCTGGACAAGGACCCCCAGCGGCTGCTCGCCGCCTACAACGACGCGCGCGGCGTGACGGCGCGCTTCAACCTCAATCTGCTGGAGCGGATCAACCGCGAGCTCGCCGGCAGCTTCGATCTCTCCAGCTTCCGGCATGTCGCCCTCTACAATCAGGATGCGAAGCGGATCGAGATGCACATTGTCAGCCTGCGCGACCAGACGGTGGACGTGCTGGGCCAGCCCTTCGAATTCGCCGCAGGCGAAAGCATCCACACGGAAAATTCGTGCAAGTACTCGGTCGAGGGTTTCCGCGGCCTGGCGCGCGAGGCCGGATGGGACCCAGCGCGCGTGTGGAAGGATGCGGCCGGCGACTTCAGCGTGCATGAGCTGGTGGCGCCGCCGGCGGACAGCACATAGGCGCGCGACCGTCAGGCCGCCGCCTGCTCTTTGCGGCGGTCGCGCGAGGACTGCACCATCACCAGCTCGCTGAGATTCTCGGACGTGATGTAGCCGACCAGCCGCTGGCGCGCGTCGACCACGCCGACGAAGCGCAGCCGCTTCTGCTGTATGGACTGGTAGACGCTGTCGAGGCATCCGTTCTCCGGTACGGTCGGCACGTCGCGCGTCATCACCTCGATGACGGGGGTGCTGCCGCCCTTGTCGCCGAGCGCGGTAATGAGAGCGTCGCGCATCAGCACGCCGCGCAGCATGCCCGCGCCGTCCACCACGGGAAATTCCTGTTGGGTGGTGCGCAGCAGCAGCGCGGCAGCATCGTCCACCGACGACATCGGCGTCAGCGTCTGATACGAGGTGATCATCGCGTGCCGCGCCAGGTAGCCGCGGGTGAACTCGCGCGCTTGCACGTAACCGGCCTCGCCGCTGGCGGCGAGGAAGATGAAAACCGCGATCAGCACCAGCAGCGGATTGCCGAGCAGGCCGAGGAAGGCGAACAGGATCGCCAGGCCCTGGCCGATCACCGCCGCCAGACGCGTGGCCCGTGTATAGCCGAGCGACACCGCCAGCAGCGCGCGCAGCACCCGCCCGCCGTCCATCGGGAAGGCAGGAATGAGATTGAACACCAGCAACGCCACGTTGGCCGCCGCGACCCGGCCGAGGAAAGTCGATTGCGCCTGCTCCAACTGCGCGAGCTGCGTCAGGTCGAAGCGAGCGCCCAGCACCAGCACGAGTATGACGGCGATCACGAGATTGACCGCCGGCCCAGCCAGCGCCACCGTGATTTCCTGTCCTGGCTTCTCCGGCATCCGCTCGAGCGAGGCTACGCCGCCGATCGGCAGGAGCGTGATGTCCGGCGTCTTGATCCCATAGCGGCGCGCGGCAGCGATATGGCCGAACTCGTGCAGCACGACGCACAGAAAGAGAACGGCTATGAACAGCACGCCGTCCAGCGCCTGCGCCGGCCCCCCGCGCATCCATTCCACCGCCGCGATCCATGCCAGCAGCAGAAAGAACGTCATGTGAACGCGCACCGCGGTGCCCGCGACGTCAAACAGCCGTATCGACCAGCCCATAGGCGTTGCTCTCTGCTCCGTTCATCGCAGCCATTGTAGCCGAAAAAGTCACCGGGGCATTGCGGGTTCGTTCGTTTGGCGCACCTCGCAAGCACGCCGCCCGGCGACGCGTCGCATGCCGGCGACAAGCAGGCGCGTGCGCTCAGGGCGCGCGCACCGCCTTCACCTTCGCCGAGAACGGCAGACGGAACCGGCATTCCACGCCGCCCGGCTGAAAAGCGAGCTGCACCGGGCCTTCCATCTCGTGCGCCAGTACCCGCTCGATCAGCATCGAGCCGAAGCCACGGCGCTTCGGCGCCTTGACGGGTGGCCCGCCGCTTTCGCGCCAGATCACGTCGACTCCGCTCGGGCCCTTGGGCGGGTCGAACGTCCAGCTGATGTCCACCCGGCCCTTGGCATTCGACAGAGCGCCGTACTTGATGGCGTTGGTCGCCAGTTCGTGGAAGGCAAGGCTCAGCGTCACCGCCATGTTGGCGTCGATCCACACCGGCGGGCCCGACGAAACGATGCGCGGGCGTTCGCCGTCCATCGCGCTGAACGCACCGACGGCGCCCTGAACCACGTCGCCGAGCGTGGTGCCTTCCCAGTTGGTCAGCGTCAGCAGGTCATGCGCGTGTGCGAGCGCATGCAGGCGCGCGGTGAAGGTGCTTTCGAATTCGATGAGCGTGCTCGCGCCGAGCCGCGACTGGGAGGCCAGCGACTGCACGATCGCCAGCGTGTTCTTGACACGATGGTTGAGCTCGCGCACGAACAGCTCCCGCTGCTCCTCCGTCTCCACGCGCTCGGTGATGTCGCGGGCCAGTCCGCCGACGAACCTGCCGCCCGCCTCGTCAGGCAGCGGGAAGGCGAGGTCGCGCAGCCAGCATATGCTACCGTTCGGCCGCACGATGCGATATTCGAGCGACACGCGCTCGCCGGCGAGGCAGCGCGCAATCACATCGTGCAGCTTGTGCTTGTCCGCCTCGTGGACCATCGAATACCAGAGGTTGGGGTCGTTGACCGCATCCTCGGGCGGACGATGGAACAGCTCGCTGAAGGCTGGGCTGATGAACGGGAACCGCCGCTCCCTCGCATCGTAGATCCACAGCACGTCCGGCGAGGCCTGGGCGAATTCCGCAAACCGCAGCTCGGTTTCGAGCCGCGCCGCCTCGGCTGCCCGAACCCGCATCAGGGCGCGGGCTGTGGCCACCAGTTCCCGCTCCTCCATCGGCTCGACGAGGTAGGCGTCCGCACCCGTTTCCAGGGCTGCCACCCTGGCTTCCGGCGCTGTAAAGGTGGCCGAGGTCTGCAGCACGAGGGCGCCCGGATGGCGCTTTTTGATCTCGCCCGAAAGGTCGAAACCGTGCATGTCGGGCGGCTTGATATCGAGCACGACCAGCCCGACCACATGCGCGTCGAGAAACGAGAGCGCGGCCGAGCCCGGCATCGCCTCCACGCGGAAGCCGGCGCCGGCGAGCGCGGTTTTCTTGCGGTCGCGGCCCGCACTGCTTTCGTCGACCACCAGCACCGTCAGCGCGCCGTCGCGCCCGCGCGCTGACCCCTGCACCCCGGCACCGGGAGCATTCGCAGGTGCGCCGCCGGCGGCGGTGTGGCGAGCACTGTCAGCCATCCATCTCCGTCCTCAAGGCAGCCATGCTAACACTGCCGCGACCGGGCCTGTAAGGGCTGGCGGCCGTGTTCCGTTTCCCGAACGTGAACAGGCCGAGCAGAAGATGGGCGCAGGTGCGCGCCCCCGCAGGATCGGCGCGCTTGAGCAGATGAAGGCTGCGGGAACCTCTAGCTGCTGCCGAGCCCGCTTGCCACGACGCCGGCGAGCACCGCGGCCGCGACAACGGCGACCGCCATGGCAATCTTGAGCGGTTCGTGCCGGGAGGTCCACTTGAGCCGGCGGAACATCCGCCGAGCCTTTGACGCGGCTCGCCACGCGGTATCCGCGCGCGAGAAGCGGCGGAGCAATTTTTGCGACAGCGACCTGCGGCGTGAGACGCGCCGCCGTGCCGCCCGCGCGCCGGGGAGAACCGGCCGCGCCCCTGACGGATTGATCTCGCCGACAAGGATTCCAGGAAGCACCGTGCGCACGCGGACGGCAGGCGTACGCGCCGGAGGGAGTTGTGATCCGAGCATGGGCCCTCAGGAGTAGCAGCCGGCACGAGCCGATAGCCGGCTCGCGCCCGTGTTCCTCGCACCACTGGATTCGGCGTAACCGAAATGGCCCGGTCCCGCACGCCGCTGAATGAAGGTTGCCTCCCATCATGGCGAAATTGCAAGGCGCACTGCCGGTCCTCAAGAAGATTTGTGCCCGGCCGGCGTGGCGGGACCCGCGCTACGCCGCGCGGGCGCCGTTGCACGCGTACGCCACACCGCGGGCAAGTTCATGCTATCAAATGGCTCAAGCCGGGCTGGGTTCCCCGCCGGACATGCGCCGCCGGGCTTTGCGAGGGGTAAATTCGTTATGTTTTTCATAGGACGCCTGCTGGCGATCGTGGTCTTTGTGATGACCGCGGCGACCGCCGTCGCTCAGGATACTCCCCAGCCCAGCATCAGCCAGTGCGGTGAAGCTAACGTTCCGTGCTGGTGTTCCTTCACCTGCTGCGGGCAGGAGCGGTGCGATGGGTCGAGCTGCAATCAGTGCGTGCGCGACTGCGTGGTGCGCAACAAGCCCGCCGATGAGCGTTTCGCGACCTTGAAGGCACGCTGCCAGAGTTTCAAGAGCCAGAAGTACAGACGTTTCTAGCGCCGGTACGCGAGGTAAGGTCTCGCCGCCGGCTGTGAACCGAAATCGGTGTTGGGGGGTTCCATGACTGATGCCACGGTCACCAGCGGGTCGGCACCCGAAGCCGATCGCCCGTTCTTCATCACGGGGTGGTCCGCCAGCCTGATGCAGAGCATCAGCGCCGTGCGCGCGCCTGCCATCATGAGCCTGCTCGCCATCGTCGTGCTATGGCTGCCGCAGCAGACCTGGGAAGTCTATCGCGTGCTGCTGCAGCAGCGCGTGGAGGCCGCGCCGTCGGCGGTGAGCTGGCAGTGGCTGATGGCGGTGGGCGCTCTGTTCCTGCTGTCGATCGTGCTGTGGCAGGTCGCCCGCGAGCTGACGTACGCCGCCTCCGAGCGCCATGACATCGATAGCCACCCGGTCGGCAAGTTCGTGCTCGACTGGAGCCCGCGCGTGTTCGCGACTACCCCGTTTGTCGGTGTCGCGCTCGGATTGTGGGCGAGCCTGCCGCCGCCGGCGCGGCGCGAGCCGCTCGACCTTCCGCTCGAGCAGGTCGCCGCCATCAAGCGGGTCGTGGCCGACGCCGAGGCCGTGCAGGCGACGGTGCAGGTAGCGATCGCCGCTGCGGTTGTGATGGCGATCGTCATCTTCCTGCTCATCACCTTCTTCGAGCGCCGGTTCCTGCACGTGGCGCCGGACCGGCAACTGACGGAGGCGAGGGGCCGCCGCCTGTTCTTCATCAACCACTGGTTCCTGTTTCCCCTGGTCGGCGCGGTGTCGATCGTTGCCTTTGCCTGGCAGCCGATCGCGCTGCCGCAGTATTTCGGAGTGGTGCCGATTTTCGCCATGTGGGTTGCCATCAGCACCGTGCTGATGGCCGTGGGAACGCGCGTGTACGACCTCTACCGTGTGCCCGTCGTGTCGATTGCGGTGCTGGCGGTGCTGGTATTCGAGTTCTACGGCTGGAGCGACAATCACAGGTTCCGCCAGTTGCGCGGCACCACCTCCCGCACCGAACTGAGGACCGCGTTCATGGACTGGGTCGCCTCGCGCAAGGACGCACAGGCCTATCGCGACGCCAAGCGGCCTTACCCTGTCTATATCGTGGCAGCGGAAGGCGGAGGCATGTACGCGGCCTACCACACGGCCAAGCTGCTCGCCCGCATGCAGGACCTGTGTGAGAATTTCTCCCAGCACCTGTTTGCCGTCAGCTCCGTGTCGGGCGGCAGCCTCGGCGCGGGCGTGTTTGCGGCGCTGGCCAACAAGAATGCGACGAACAGCGCGGCCAAACCGTGCGCGGCGGAGTATCAGCCCAAGCCGAACGGCTTCGAGGCGGATACTGAGAAGCTGCTGTCCTATGATTTCCTGTCGCCGCTGATCTGGGCCGGTCTGTTCCCCGATTTCGTTCAGCGCTTCCTGCCGGTCGCCATCAACCAGTTCGACCGGGCGAGGGCGCTGGAAAAGGGCTTTGAATTCGCCTGGAGCGCGGACCACGGCAGCGAGAAGAATCCATTCGCCGGATCGTTCTTTGCGCTGTGCACGGCGGGGACGAAAGCATGCCCGCAGGAGGCGACCGCCGTGCCCGCGCTGTTGCTCAACACAACGATCATCGAGACCGGAACGCAGGCGGTGCTGAGCCCGCTCTATCTTGGCTACACCGCTTATTCCTCGACCGGGGGAATCGAGGATTTCTACCGCAGCTCCGCCGACATCCGGCAGATGCGCCTCAGCACGGCGGTCGGCCTGAGCTCGCGCTTCCCCTGGATCCTGCCGGCCGGCTGGCACAACTTCACGCTGCCGCCCACGCCCGGCACCAATGAAAAGCCGCGCCGCTATCGCATGTCGTTCGCCGACGGCGGCTACTTCGAAGGGTCCGGCGCGCTGACGGCCGACAATCTGGCCCAGTACCTGATGGAGGAGGTGTTGAAGCCGAACGGTGGTGCCCTGAACGGCCTCGACATCGCGCTCAAGATCATCCTGATCACCGGCACCTACCAGCCGATGGACCACTTCTTCGAGACCGACAAGAACCCGCTTGTGCAGAACGAGCTGACCTCGCCGCTGGCCACTCTGCTTAATGCGTGGCGTGCGCGCAATTCCGCCTTCCCCACCGAGCTGGCGTCGGAAAAAGGCAGCGGACCCTATACCGTGATGACGGCACCATTCGACAACTACTACGTGACGCTGCCACTGGGCTGGCAGCTTACCAAGCTGTCGCGCGAGTACCTGGGCCTGTTTGCCGGCACGCCGCAGCATTGCATCAAGAAGGCGCTGCGCTCGACGCCGGTGGCCGAGCGCGTCGACCTGCCCGAGCCGGTGCTGTCGATGAACACCACCGACTGCGTGGTGCAGCAGGTGGTGGAGGATCTGGCGCCGCAGGGTCCGCCGCCGGTCACGGGTAGCACGCGCTAGGGTTTGTCCGCGGGGTGCAATCAATTCGGCCATGGCCGGGCCGTCGCGCGTCAGGCGCCCGAGCGGGTTGCCGTGGCGATGCCAAGCCCATCCAGATAGATCAGCGTGGCCGCCTCCAGCAGCTCCTCCGGTGGCATCAGCAGCGCGCGGCGGGCCGCATCGCCGCGTGCGAACAGGCTGGCGATGCCGTGCGACAGCGACCAGATGTGCAGCGCCACCATCATCGCCGGCGGCCGTTTGCCGGCCGGTATGGTGGCCACCACCGCCTCGCATGCCGTGCGCAGGGCCGCAAAGGCGCGGTCGCCGGCTTCCTGCAGCTCGCGATGCTCGCTGACCGACAGCCCGGATTCGAACATCGCCGAGAAGTACGCCGGCTCGTCGCGCGCGAAGGCCAGATAGGCGCGGCCCATGCGTTCGAGCGCGGCGAGCGGCGTCGGCCGGCCCTCGTCCCAGGCGGCCAGCAGCCGCTCCTCGAAGCGCTCGAAGCCACGCCGCGCCACGTCGGCCATCAGCGCGTCGCGGTCGCGGAAATGGCGATACGGCGCTGCCGGGCTGACGCCCGCCTGCCGGGCGGCCTCGGCGAAGGTGAACCCGGCCGGACCCTTGGCGGCAATGAGGTCGAGCGCGGCGCTGATCAGCGCTTCGCGCAGGTTTCCGTGATGATATCCGCGCCGCCCGCCACGGCTGTACCGCTGCCAGCTCATGGCACGTTTCTAGCGTATCGGCGGGCGGAGCACATCACGCTTCCCTGCTGTGATGGCGCATCAGTTCCCAGCGGAACCACAGCGCGACCAGCGGCAAGGCCACCGCCGAAGTCAGAAAGATCGGCCCGGCGCCGTAACGGTCGACGATCGGCGCGGCCAGCGCCACCCCGGCCGACTGCCCGCTGAACAGCATGAAGGCGAACAGCGAGATGGCGAGCCCGCGGGCTTCCGGCGCCATCTGCGTCGCCACCGTCTGCAGCGTGTTGTGCAGCATATAGAGCCCGAGCCCCAGGGCGACGATGGCCGGCGGCGCGAGCCACAGCGTTCTCATCACGCCGAGCGTGCCGTAGCCCACGGCAAGGAAGACGCTGCCCAGCGCCACCAGTCCGGGCTGACCGAGCCGCCGCACCAGCACGCCGGCGTTCAGCGAATAGCATAGCGCGCCGATGCCGAAGCTCGCGAGGATCGCGCCCACCGTGCCGAAGCCGATCCCGAACTGATGGTGCAGGTGCGCCCCGACGTAGGCGAACGCGCCGTACATGATCATGCCCTCGAGGAAGATGGCGATCAGCACCACGCGCACCCACGCCCGGCGCACGATCGAGGCAGCAAGCGCCGCCGCGTCGCGCCATTTCGCCCGCCCGCTGTGCGCTCCGCCCAGCATCGCGCGGCGAATTTCGGCCATCAGCAGCAAGGCGGTCGCGATGTGGCAGACGCCCAGCAGCAGCATGGTCGCGCGCCAGCCGATCAGCTCGCCCACCGCGCCGCCCGCCGCCTGCCCGAACACGACGCCCAGGATCTGACCGGACGCGAAGCGCGCGAGCATCGGCTGGCGCTGTTCGTAGGGAATGACGTCGCCGAGCCACGCAATTGCCAGCGGAATGATGGCCGCACCGCCGGCGCCCGCCATGAACCGCAGCACCACCAGCGGCGCCAGGCTCGGCATGACGGCGCCCAGGATGGTGGTGATGCCCGCCCACAGGCAGCCCAGCACCAGCACGTTGAGCTTGCCGCGCGCATCGCCAAGCGGCCCGACCGCGACCTGCAGCAGGCCGTAGGCGAGCGCGAATGCGGTGACCACCGCGGCGGCGCTGCCCACGGTCACGCCAAGGTCGCCGGCGATCTGCGGCAGCAGCGCGTCGCACACGCGCAGATTGGCGGAACTGACGAACGCCGCCATGGCCAGCAGGGTAATGGCGCGGGTAGGCGTTGCCGCCGCTTCCGCCGAGGTCTTGGTGTTCATCGGCTGCCTCTACGCCGGCCGGAGGTGTCCTGCCCCCGCCTCCTGCACTGCGTGCCCATGCCGGCCTCGAAGCTGTGATGACGGTCCTATCGCTAGGCATCCGGGCCCGGTTTGTCGAGGGGCCGCGCGGTCGCGCGCGGGCCGTGCCGGGGCCTATTTGCAGACGCGCCCGTCGCCGGCGCGGCCGCGACGCGCCAGGTCGAGGTGGAAATGGTCGCGGTGATGGGCGTCGTAGCTCGGTCCCAGCACCGTCGTGAAGGTGTCGCACGCCCCGCGATGCGCGGCCCGCAGGAATGTCCGCTCCGCGAACGCGCCCCACCAACCGGTCTTGACCATCACGGTGCGGCCGTCCGCCAGCACGAAGCCGGAGATGTCGACCGCGTTGGCATGGCCGTGCTCGGAGAGGTGCGCGCCTTCGACGTTGTTCATCGGCCGGCACGAATACGACGCCGCCACCTTGAGCTGGATCACCGGCGCGCCGAGGTAGTAGCGCGCCGCCGGAATCACCACCCGCTGCACCCACTGGTCGATCGCCGGAATCATCTCGCAGCGCAGCAGTGCCGGCGGCCGCAGCGTCACCCAGCCTTGCGCCGCCGCCGAGACCGAGAACGGCCGCAGCGCCCCGCACACACTGGGCCCGCCGAGAGACGAGCGCGGCTCGATGAACTGAGATTGACGGACAATGCCGGAGGCGAGGCAGGCGCGCTCCTGCTCCGCCCGCCAGGGTTCTTCCTTGGCGACGAAGTAGGGCTTCTGGCTGCAGGCCCAAAGGGCAAGCGTTGTCAGCCCGACCAACGCAAACGCGACGCGCGACTGGGTCATGGGATGGCGACAATGCCGCGCATGGTCTTAAGACTGCGTTAACCACGCCACCCCAGACGATTCGATACGCACTTTTTGCGGCCATTTTGCGAATGGCGCGCCGGGCTGCACATGCAAGCTGCACGGCCGTCGTCACGGCGTTTCGAAATAGCGCCGCCACATCCGTTCGCCCGCCATGCAATCCTCGCTCTCGTCCGGTGTGGTGTTCTGCACCGGCACCACGTGCGGCGTGAGGGGCAGGCCAGAAATTTCGAGCAGCAGCTTGCGGCGCGTCGCCGTGCGGAATTCGGCCCGGTCGCGGACCGGAATCATGAAGGCGCCGGTGCCGCCGATCACGCACTCCGCGTAGTAGCGGTCGAGATGCGGATGATCGAAGAAGCTGGTCGGCGCCTTCAGCACCAGCGGCAGGCCGTTGATGACAATGCCCTCGGCCACCACCTGGTCGCGGATCGCCTTCACCGGTCCGCCGGCATTGTTGGGGCCGTCGCCGGATACGTCGATCGCGCGCCGGATACCCCGCACCCCGCTGCTGTCGAACAGCCCGCGGGCGAACTGCAGCGCGCCGCTGATCGAGGTCATGCGCGCCCGCGTGATCGGCGTCGCCTCCAGCCGGTCGGCCACCGCATTCGCCGACGCGGCGCTGTCGATCACCAGCCAGGGAATGACCACATGCTGGGTCAGCGGACCGGCCCATTCCACATACGTCACGGCGATGCGGCCGTGCGGACCTGAGGCAATCGCCTTCTGCACATCCGGATCGCGGAGCGCGCTGACATAGCCGTCGCGCTGCAGGCGCTGCTCGTCGACATCCATCGACAGCGACACGTCCACGGCCAGCACCAGCTCCAGATCGACCGGCGTTTGCGCGAGAGCCACCGTCGAGACCGCGCAAGCGAGCCACGCCACACCTAACGCGCCGGCCAGGCACCGCCATCCGCCGCGCCGCCATCGGCCACGCCACCATCCGTGCAGCCGCCGCGGAGCCGCACGCGACAGCGGTCGTCCAGCCGGCTGCCGGTCCCAGCCAGGGCGTACCGAATCGCACCCGCTCGCTGCACAAGCCGGCATCGCCGGTTTATCCACAGCTTTCCCAATGATTTTCATCGCCGACTCGCGACACGCGTTGTATGCGCGGCTATTCTCGCAGTGCCCGAAAGTGCGTGTTAGTTGCGTCTGCGTACCGGCTCCTGCATTCGCCGCCCACGAGAGGTATGGCATGTGTCCGCCAATCCCTTTCGTCTCAGGTGAGCGGCCTGCGGGAGCCTTTATTTTTGAGGGCCACATCAGGTTCCAATCGTAGTCGTTCTTTGGCGGCCGTGCATCAGCCCGGCCCCGCATATCTGCACTGAACGGACCGCAGCTGGAGCGTTGAAAGCCTGCGTGCGCCAGCCGTCGTCGCCGTCGCGCTCGCCCCCGCAATGCTTGTGCATCACTCTCTTGCTTCGGGTCATCCTCAACCTTGCCTGCCTTCGGACCGTTTCAAGGAACCCGAGGATCCAACTTTTCACGCCTTCCTCGGATCGCTCCATCTCGCGCCACACCGTTGCGCTGTACCGGCCTGCTCCTTCCGCGATGCCCCTTCCGCCCACGCGCCATCCGCCCCTCTGGGCCGGGGCGGTCCAGAGCAGGTGCGACGGGTACGCGGGTGCCGTACGCGGCAACCGCGGGGCGGATCGCTCCGCCCCAGGAGGCCCGCGCGGGCCTCCTCGAGCGCCCTTGTTGG
>DASZQG010000158.1:0-3781 GCA_035550075.1 Hyphomicrobiaceae bacterium
GTGCCGCCGCAGGCGTTCGATCCCGCCACGCTGGAGGTCGTCTACCTGCTCGGAGCCGATGAGATGGATATGGGGCGCCTTGGCAAGGCGTTCGTGATCTACCAGGGCAGCCACGGCGACGCGGGAGCACTGCGTGCCGACGTGGTTCTGCCGGGCGCAGCCTACACCGAGAAGAGCGGCACTTACGTCAACCTCGAAGGCCGGGTGCAGACGACCACACGCGCGGCGTTTCCTCCCGGCGAGGCCAAGGAAGACTGGGCGATCATCCGGGCCTTGTCGGCCCACGTTGGCCACACGCTGCCCTACGACCGGCTTTCGGCGCTGCGCGCGGCCATGTACAAGGCGGCGCCGGTGCTCGCGCACCTCGATGCGGTCGAACGCGCCGATCAGGGCGCGATTGCAGCCCTGGCCGCGCGCGGCGGCACGTTGGGCGGTGAGCCGTTCGGGCCGGCGATTGTGGATTTCTACCTGACCAATCCGATCGCGCGGGCTTCCGCCATCATGGCCGAGCTCAGCGCGCTGAAGAAGAACGCGCGGCAGGGGACGACGGGAACGCATGGATAGCGCCTGGTCCTGGACGGAAATCTGGCAGACGCTTTGGCCGCTGATCGTCATGGTGGCGCAGAGCGTGCTGGTGCTCGTGCTGCTGCTGGTGTCGGTGGCGTTCCTGCTGCTGATGGACCGCAAGGTGTGGGCGGCGGTGCAGATGCGGCGCGGCCCCAACGTGGTCGGCCCGTTCGGGCTGCTGCAGTCGTTCGCGGACCTCCTCAAGTTCGTGCTGAAGGAGCCGTTGATTCCCGCCGGCGCCGACAAGGGCGTGTTTCTGCTGGCGCCGCTGGTGACCTCGGTGCTGGCGCTGGCGGCGTGGGCGGTGATCCCGTTCGATGAGAATTCCTGGGGCCGGTGGGTGATCTCCGACATCAACGTCGGCATCCTCTACCTGTTCGCCATCTCCTCGCTCGGCGTCTACGGCGTCATCATGGGCGGCTGGGCGTCCAACTCGAAGTATCCTTTCCTCGGCTCGCTGCGCTCGGCCGCGCAGATGGTGTCCTACGAAGTCTCGATCGGCTTCGTCATCATCACCGTGCTGCTGTGCGTGGGCTCACTCAACCTCGGCGCGATCGTCAACGCGCAGAAGATCGGTCTCGGCACGCGGCTCGGCCTGCCCAGCTCGCTGCTCGACTGGTACTGGCTGCCGCTGCTGCCGATGTTCGTGGTGTTCTTCGTCTCGGCGCTGGCCGAGACCAACCGGCCGCCGTTCGACCTGGTGGAGGCCGAGTCGGAGCTGGTGGCGGGCTTCATGGTGGAATATTCCTCCACCCCCTACCTGCTGTTCATGCTGGGCGAGTACGTCGCCATCGTCACCATGAGCGCGCTCACCACCATCCTGTTCCTCGGCGGGTGGCTGCCGCCGGTGGATGCGGCGCCGTTCAACTGGGTTCCGGGCCTGCTCTGGTTCGTGCTCAAGGTAGTGTTCGTGTTCTTCATGTTCGCGCTGGTGAAGGCGTTCGTGCCACGCTATCGCTACGATCAGCTCATGCGGCTCGGCTGGAAGGTGTTCCTGCCGCTGTCGCTGTTCATGGTGGTGGCGGTGGCCGGCGTGCTCTACGCCTTCGAGCTGGCGCCCTGAAAGGAAACGCAATGGCAGCGCAGGCCATCAAATCGCTGTTCCTGAAGGAGTTCATCGAGGCCGTCGTGATCTCGATGCGCTACTTCTTCAAGCCGAAGGCGACACTCAACTATCCCTTCGAGAAGGGGCCGTTGAGCCCGCGCTTCCGCGGCGAGCACGCCTTGCGCCGCTACCCCAACGGCGAGGAGCGCTGCATCGCCTGCAAGCTGTGCGAGGCGATCTGCCCCGCGCAGGCGATCACCATCGAGGCCGGCCCGCGCCGCAACGACGGCACGCGCCGCACCACGCGCTACGACATCGACATGGTGAAGTGCATCTATTGCGGGCTGTGCCAGGAGGCCTGCCCGGTCGACGCCATCGTGGAGGGTCCGAACTTCGAATTCGCCACCGAGACGCGCGAGGAGCTCTACTACGACAAGGACCGCCTGCTCGCCAACGGCGACCGCTGGGAGCGGGAGATCGCCACCAACATCGCGCTCGACGCGCCCTACAGGTGATGGCGATGATGCAGGACAGTGCTGATAAGGCTCTCCCTCTCCCCGCGCCGCTCCTATCTTCCCACGCGCTTCAACAACGCGGGGATAGGGCCGGGGTGAGGGGCGCAGGCGCACTCCCACGCGGGCATCTTTGGCTGACCCTCTCCCCGCAGGCGGACAGAGGGGAAGAGAGCGGCGAGGGCGTGCAATGACGCTCGCGGCGTTCTTCTTCTACCTGTTCGCCGTCATCACCGTGGCGGCCGGAATGATGGTGATCTGGGCCAGGAACCCCGTGCACGCCGTGCTGTTCCTGATCCTTGCCTTCTTCAACGCGGCCGGGCTGTTCGTCCTGCTGGGCGCGGAATTTCTCGCGATGATCCTGGTGGTGGTCTACGTCGGCGCGGTGGCGGTGCTGTTTCTGTTCGTCATCATGATGCTCGACGTGGATTTCGCCGCGCTCAGGGCGGGCTTCGTGCGCAACGCCCCGCTCGGCGCCCTCGTCGGGCTCATCATGCTGGTAGAGCTGGTGCTGGTGGTCGGCTTCCGCCTGATCGAGCCCGCTGCCGTTTCCGCCGCCGCGGCGCCGGTTCCCGCGGCCGGGTCGGGGATCAGCAACACGCAGGCCATCGGGCGCATCCTCTACACGCAATACGCCTACTACTTCGAGGGTGCCGGCTTAATCCTGCTGGTGGCGATGATCGGCGCCATTGTGCTGACCCTTCAGCACAAGGTGGCGGTCAAGCGCCAGTCGATCGCCGCGCAGGTGGGGCGCACGCCCGCCACCGCCATCGAAATCGTCAAGCTCGCGCCCGGGCAGGCCATCGTGCCGGCGCCGGCTGGCGCGGACCGGCGGGGGTGAGGGCATGGGAACGATCGGTCTCGGCCACTATCTGACTGTGGGCGCCATTCTGTTCACGCTCGGCATCTTCGGCATCTTCCTCAACCGCAAGAACGTGATCGTCATCCTGATGTCGATCGAGCTGATGCTGCTCGCGGTCAACATCAACTTCGTGGCGTTTTCCGCCTTCATGGGCGATCTCGTCGGCCAGGTGTTCGCGCTGTTCGTGCTGACGGTGGCGGCCGCCGAGGCGGCCATCGGCCTGGCGATCGTGGTGGTCTACTACCGCAACCGGGGCTCGATCGCGGTGGAAGACATCAGCATGATGAAGGGTTAAGGGGATGAACCCGGGCACCATCTGCCATCCCGGCCGGAGCGTCATGCTGGAAGCAAGCCTTCGGCATGACGCGGAGAGCCGGGACCCAGGGCCGCAAGTCGCGCGCATGCTTCGGGGCCGCGGGGTCCCGGATATTCGCTGGCGCGAATTCCGGGACGACAACGCATGATCTACGAAGCCATCGTATTGCTGCCCGCGCTCGGGGCGCTGATTGCCGGCTTTCTCGGCCGCATCATAGGCGCGCGCGCTTCGGAGCTCATCACCACCTCGTTCCTGGCGCTCGGCGCTGCTTTGTCGTGGGTCGTGTTCTGGCAGATCGGGTTCGGCGCACCGGTCCAGCACGTGCGCCTGCTGCGCTGGGTGACCTCGGGCGAGCTCGACGTGTCGTGGACGCTGCGCATCGACACGCTGACCGCCGTCATGCTGGTGGTCGTCAACACCGTCTCATTCCTGGTGCACTTCTATTCCATCGGCTACATGGCCGACGACGACAGCCGCCC
>DASZQG010000159.1:0-9176 GCA_035550075.1 Hyphomicrobiaceae bacterium
CGGCTTCTACACGGCTGCCGATGCCGCGGGCCTGAAAGCGGCCCTGGATGACAACCGCCGGGCCATCGACGAGGCCGCAGCCCTGGGCGCGCCGTGCCTGGTGCTCGTTGTAGGCTCGCTGCCCGGCGCCATGAGCGGCACGCCGCAATCACACGACATCGCCGCTGCGCGCGGGCAGGTGTTTGATGGCGTCGCCGCCAGCCTCGAGTACGCCCGCAAGGCGGGTATGCCGCTCGCCATCGAACCGTTGCACCCCATGCAGGCTGCCGAGCGCGCGTGCATCAACACGCTTGAACATGCGCTCGACATCTGCGACGCGCTCGATCCGGGCCGCACCGGCGCGCTGGGCGTTGCGCTTGACGTCTACCACGTCTGGTGGGACCCGAAGCTCGAGGCGCAGATTGCCCGCGCGGGACGCGAGCGCCTGCTCGCCTATCACATCTGCGACTGGCTGGTGCCGACGCGCGATCTCCTCAACGACCGCGGCATGATGGGCGACGGCGTCATCGAGCTGAAGAAGGTGCGCGGCTGGATCGACGCGACCGGATATGCGGGCCCAGCAGAAGTGGAGATTTTCTCCGAGCGGTGGTGGGGCACTCCGGCGCAGGAGGTTCTCTCCACCTGCATCGCGCGCTACAACAGCGTGGTTTAGACCATCAGGGGAAGGGCATGAGCACCACCGCAAGCGATCCCGCGCTTCTTTCCGCCACCGAGCTCGTCAAATTGTACAAGGCAAAGAAGCTGTCGCCGGTGGAGGTGACGAAAGCGACGCTGGCGCGCATCGAACGCTTCAATCCCATCGTCAACGCCTATTGCCACCTCGACGCCGAGGGCGCGCTGGCCGCTGCCAAAGCCTCCGAAACCCGATGGCAGGCCGGCAAGCCGCAGGGCCTCGTGGACGGCGTACCCCTCGGCGTGAAGGACAACCTCCTGGTCGCCGGCATGCCGGCGCGCTTCGGCTCGAAGGTGACCTCGTCACAGCCGCAGACCATGGATGGGCCGGCCATCGCCCGCATGCGCCAGCACGGCGCGGTCATCCTCGGCAAGACCACCATGCCCGAATATGGCTGGAAGGCGACCAGCGACAGCCCGCTTACCGGCTCCACGCGCAATCCGTGGGACACGCGCATGACGACGGGCGGCTCGTCATCGGGGGCTGTCGCCGCGGCCGTGCTGGGCATGGGGGCCCTGCAGCTCGGCACCGATGGCGGCGGCTCAGTGCGGATCCCGGCCGCGTTCACTGGCTGCTGCACCATCAAGTCCAGCCGCGCGCGTGTGCCGGCATTTCCGGCGGCGCCGATGGGCACGCTGGCGCACGTCGGCCCGCTCACGCGAACGGTAGCCGATACCGCGCTTGCCACCACCGTCATCGGCACCCCCGACGCACGCGACGTTTATGCCTGGATCGACCAGCCGCCCGACTACACCGCGAAACTGGACGCGGGCGTGAAGGGATTGCGGGTCGCCTACTCGCCACGGCTGGGCTTTGCCCCGCGTGTCGACCCTGAGGTAGAGAAATCGGTCGCGGAGGCGGCGAAGGCCTTCGAGGAACTCGGCGCCCACGTCGAGCAGGCCGACCCCGTCATCGGCGGCGATCCGGTCGCGCCCTGGATCGTGCTCTGGTGGAGCGCCATGGCCACGACATTCGCGCCCTTTGGCGACAAGCCGGAAAAGCTGTCCGACCCCGAGCTGGTCGCCGGCATCAAGATCGGCAACGCCACGTCAGCGCCCGACTACATCCGCGCCCAGTTGAAACGCGCCGAGCTGCACAACGCTTTCGTTCGCTTTCACGAGAAGTATGACCTGCTGCTGACGCCGATGATGCCGCTGCCCGCCTTTGAAATCGGCAACCTCATGCCGCCGTCGGGGGGTTGGGGCAAGGACTGGTGGGAATGGTCGCCTTTCAGCTATCCCTTCAACCTGACCCAGCAGCCGGCGGCATCGGTGCCGTGCGGCCTCACATCGGGCGGCCTCCCGATTGGCCTGCAGATCGTCGGCCCGATCGGCGCGGATGAGCGCGTGCTGCAAGCCAGCCGCGCGTTCGAGATCGCCAGGCCGTTCCCCACCATCGACGTCCCGCGCCAGCGCTAGGCCGCCGCCCGCTGCGGCTCTTGATGGATCGCGCCGGTCCCGCTGCAGCGCAGCCGGACGAGACGCGGATTGCCTGGGCGCGTGGCCAGCGCCGCCCTATAACCAATGGGCGCGGAGAGCGGCTGCACATGCCAGATCCCGTGTGTGCCGCCGTCGCTCACCGCGCCATTTGCTGCAACCGTCGAGAAACCGGTCAGCTCTGCACTGAGCCCCGTGCCGGTGGCCTTCAGGTAGGCCTCCTTGCGCGTCCAGATGTCGAAGAAGGCCTCGATCCGGCCGTTGCCGTCCGTGCCCTGCACCACTGTCCGCTCGTGTGGATGATAACAGGCCTGTGCGATTGCGAGACAATCGACGTCCGCCCGCATCAGCTCGATATCGATACCGAGGGGCGCATGCGCCACGGACACCAGCGCCTGGCCGGCGCTGTGGGAGACGTTGCAGAACAGGTCCGGCTCATCGGCGAGGCACGGCGCGCCGCTTTCTGCGTCCCTGATGTCAAAGCTGCGCGGATCGCGCCCGGTGCGCCACGCCAGCGCCCAGCGCAGCACGGCGCGCGTCTTTATGAACTCGTCGATGCGAGCCGGCAGCTTAAATCCAAGTGCCCGCGTGCGTTCGGAGGGACTTAGAACATCGAAAGCGGCCGCGAGCTGGATTTCGTCGAGCGCGGCCGCAACAACGGCCACGTGGGCCTTGCCGGCCCGAAGCGAGGACGCGGGCCGGGACATCACGCGATTTCTCCGGTGAACGTCAGGCCGCGATGATCGCGGGTGGCAGCAACCCGAGCCGGCTACTGATGCGCTCGCGCGCTCCCGGCACCCGCCAGGCCTCGCGCGCCTCGGGCGTGAGTGAGCGCAGCGGATCGAAGTAGGCGTAGAGCCGACTCGGGTCGACCGAAGGCGACCTGAATGCCGACACACCGAATTCACGGTCGTAAAGCTCGGCGCTGTGCACATCGCGCTTGCCGCCGCCGCCCGGCGCATCGCACACGAACAGGGGCGTATTGAATCCGGCAGTGGCGCCCCGCACCTCCTTCTCGAGGAATTGCGCGGTGCTGAGCGGCAGGCGGAAGTGCTCGGTGCCCATCACCATGTCACAGAGGTAGACATAGTAGGGGTGGATGTTGACGCGCCCGAGCTTGCGGAAGAGCTCGATCAGCGTTCCCGCATCATCATTGACCCCGCGCAGCAGCACCGCTTGGTTGCGCACGAACACGCCTTCTCCGTGCAGGCGGCGCATGGCCTGCTCGACCACCGGCGTCACCTCGCGCGGGTGATTGAAGTGCGTGTGCACGCACACGTCCTTGAACAATGTGCGGCCGCGCTGCACCACGTCGACAATCGCGCGGAACCACTCCTCGTCGCTCAGGACCTTCATCGGCTGCACCGAAATCGCCTTGGTCGCGAGACGGATGCGCCGCACGTGCTCGATGTCGAGCAGCGTATTGACCAGCAGCCGAATGTTGGCCGGTTTCAGGCGAGCAAGATCGCCACCTGAGACCACCACGTCTTCGATCTGGGGATGCGCGCGGATATAGTCGAATGCCGCCGCCCAGTTCTGGGCGCTGGTCACGTTGTCCTTGCGCACGAGCTGCGTGTCCTGTCCGACGGCGTAGCTTCGCGTGCAATACTGGCAGTAGACCGGGCACACCGAGGTGACCAGGAACAGCACCTTGTCGGGGTAGCGGTGCACCAGGCCGGGCACCGGCGACGTCTCGCGCTCATCGAGCGAATCCACTGCGAGACAGGGATGGTCATCTTCCTGTTCGGAGCGCATCGGCAGAAACTGCCTGCGGATCGGATCGGTCGCTGCCTGGGTCCAGTCGATCAGCGAGAGGACATACGGGTTGAGGCGGATCGACATGCCGACCTTGCCGAGGCCGGCGCCGATCTCCTCCAGAACGGACGCGGGAACCCTGCCGGTCAGCAGCCCCTCGAGCTGCTGGAAGCGAATGACCGAATGTTTGTCCTGCCAAAAATGATTGTGAAACTCTTCGGCCGGCGCATTTTGGTACAGCGCAGAATGTTCCAAAACGGCATTTTCGATATTGGCCACGGTTACGCCCCGCATTTTACACCGCATTTGCGCGGATTTCCGGCAACCGTTCGAGAATTAAAAAACCTCTAATGGATTTTCAATGAAACTCCCTATTTACGATTAAGTCGGTTGGCCGAGTTCTTGCACACGCACAAACAACGCTAAGAAATTCCCAAGGCTGTCAGAGATGCAGTTGGACGTCAGGACGGGCGGCTGGACAACCGGTGTCACTCAGGTGCGCTCGGCAACGGGCAACCCCGCGTGCCTGCACGAGCTGTTCGAGGCCCAGGTCGATCTGAGGCCGGACGCGCCCGCCATCATCTGCGGCGACGTCGTTCTGAGCTACGCCGAGGCCGAGCGGCGCGCCAATCGGCTTGCGCGGCTGCTGCGCGCCGAGGGTGTCGTCCCCGGTTCCTTCGTCGGGCTGTGCCTGCCGCGCTCCGAGTTGCAGATCCTTGCGATTCTGGCGTGCCTCAAGGCGGGCGGCGCCTACGTGCCGCTGGAACCTGGATTGCCGGATGAACGCATCCGCTTCATTGCCGGTGAGGCTGGCATCAAGCTGATGGTGACGGATTCCGCACTCGCCGGCCGCCTGTCGGGCGCGTTCGATGGCCGGATCCTCGCCCTGGATCGCCGCGCGGATGAGATAGCGTCCCAATCCGCGGAGCGGCTGACGCGCGCCGAAACCGGGCTGAGCGCCAGCGACGTCTGTTACGTGCTTTACACCTCTGGCACGACCGGGCGTCCCAAGGGCGTTGTCACTGAGCACCGCAACGTCAGCCACTTCGTGGCCGCCTTCAACAAGGTGTGCAGCACCACCTCCCACGATCGTGTCTTCCAGGGCTTTTCGCTGGGCTTCGACGGCTCGACGGAAGAGATCTGGATGGCGTTTTCCAACGGCGCCGCGCTGGTTGCCGGCACGCCCGACACGCCGAAGTTCGGCAACGACCTGGCGCAGTTCCTCACGCGCGCCGGCGTGACCTACCTGTCGACTGTCCCTACCCTGCTATCGACCATGACGGAGGACGTGCCGTGCCTCACCCAACTCGTGGTGAGCGGCGAGGCCTGCCCGCCCGAGCTGGTCGCACGCTGGGCCAAGCCCGGGCGGCGAATGCTGAACGTGTACGGACCAACCGAGGCCACCGTGAACACCACGGCGGTCGAACTGGTGCCCGGCCGCCCGATCACCATTGGCCGGCCGCTCGAGGGATACACCACCTTTGTGCTGGACTCTGAGATGCGCCGCGTTGCCCCTGGCGGGAAGGGCGAGTTGTACATCGGGGGCCCGGGCATCGCGCGCGGCTATCTCAACCAGCCGGAGCTGACCGCGCGCTCGTTCGTTCGCCTGTACCCCGCCGGACAGCTCTACCGCACCGGCGACCTCGCTCGCATCAACGAGGATGGGGAGCTCGAATTTTTTGGCCGTATCGACAGCCAGGTGAAGATCCGCGGCTATCGCGTGGAGCTGTCTGAGATCGAGGCTGTGCTGCTGGAGCAGCCTGAGATCGCCAGCGCGGTTGTGCGGCTCGTGGAGGTGAATGGCCTCCCGGTTCTCGCCGCCTGCGTCGTGCTCGATACCGCCGCGGCCGTGCTCGACCGCACCCGCGTGCTGAATGCGCTGCGCGCCCGCCTGCCCGCGTACATGATGCCCGCCTACCTGGACGTCGTGACCGAACTTCCGATGCTGGGGAGCGGGAAGGTCGACCGCAAGCGACTGCCCGATCCGGTCGCTCCGTTCGTGGCGGCCACCACCGAAGCCGATGTCCCCGCGACGGAGCTTGAAAGACGCATCGCCACAGTCTGGGCGGAGCTCTTCAAGCTGCCGAAGGTCGGCGCCGAGCAGGATTTCTTCCTCGACCTCGGCGGCCATTCGCTCGTCGCGGCGCAGCTCGTTGCACTGCTGAGGACGCGCGGGGACATCAACATCGCCGTGCGCGACGTCTACGCCCATCCTACCGTTCGCCGGCTGGCGGCGCATGTGGCCGGCCGTACAGCGCAGGCGGACCGCAACACGACCGCTGACGCGGCCCGCAGCCTGGCCGCCAGCGTCACGCCGGTTGCGCGCAAGCCCGGCTGGCGGCTGATCGCGGCGCAGGCTGCCTATCTGCTCGGCCTGATCCCGCTGTTCGCGCTGCCGCTCGTGATCGTGCTGCCGCCGGTCATGGACATGCTCTATTTCCGACGCTCGATCCTTTCCACCATGCTGTTCCTGATCGCGGTTGGACTGGCGCTCTGGCCGCTGATGCTGGCCATCGGCATCGGTTCTAAATGGCTGATCATCGGACGCTACAAGCCCGGCGCCTATCCTCTGTGGGGCAGTTACTATCTGCGCTGGTGGATCGTCTCCCGACTGCAGGGGCTGAGCGGCCTCGGTGGCTTCGGCGGCACGCCGCTTGCGCCGGCGCTGTGGCGTCTGATGGGCGCGAAGGTTGGCCGCAACTGCAACCTCCATACCGGCCTGGTGTCGGCCTGGGACTGCATTTCTGTCGGCGATGACACGAGCATCGGGCCCGATACGCAGCTGCCCGGCATCCGTATCGAGAACGGCTACCTGCTGATCGGCCGCGTCGAGATCGGCAGCCGCGTGTTCATCGGCAGCCATTCTGCGCTCGGCCTCGATGTCAAGATGGGCGACGACTCGCGCCTCGATGACCAGTCGCTGCTCCCGGACGGCGAGACCATACCCACAGGCGAGTTCCGCCGCGGCTCGCCGGCCAGGCCCGTCGCGACCGTCGCCGTGCCAGAAGGTGCGCCCCTGCGGCGCTCCAATGCGTACCTGACGCTGTTCTGCATTGGACAGATGCTGAGCGGTCTCGTGCTGGGCCTCTTCTTCGGCCTGCCGGCCATCGCAGTTGGCCTGGGCTCGATGTTCCTCATCGTGCACACCGCGCCCACCCTGTGGGTGCCGCTGGTGATGGCCGCGCTGCCCGTCTTCATTGTCTGGTCGTGCCTGTGGCTGGTCGTGTGCAAGCAGATCGTGCTGCCGGAAGCCAAGCCAGGCATCTATGCGGTCTATTCCTTCAAGTACCTGCAGTTCTGGCTGACGTCGGGCATGATGCGTGCCGCCCGCGGCGCCGGCATGCTGATCTTCACAACCCTCTACCTGCCGCCATGGATGCGCCTGCTCGGCGCCAAACTCGGCCGGCACACGGAAATGTCCACCGTATGGAGTGTTTATCCCGACATGCTGGAGGCCGGTGACGGCGTTTTCTTCGCCGACGGCTGCATCCTTGGTGGTGGCCGCACCCATCTCGGCCGCTTTTCCATGGCCGTGAACCGCATCGGCGACCGCAGCTTCATCGGCAACAGCGCGCTGCTGCCTCAAGGTGCAAGCCTCGGGAGTGGGTGCCTCCTTGGCGTGCTGTCGGCACCGCCCCAGGCAGCCACGCCCGACGGTACCGACTGGCTCGGCTCACCCGGATTCCGGCTGCCGAACCGCCACAAGGTGACCGGTTTCGACGAAGCAACTACCTATCGGCCGACACCCGCCCTCTACGTCCAACGCGCCGTAATCGACGCGTTGCGCATCCTGATTCCTAGCTACCTCGGCACCATCCTGGGAACGGCCGGATTCCTGATCGTCCTTGCGCTCTACAATAGCTACGGCGTGTGGGCCGTATACGCCGCGGCGCCGTTCCTCGGCTGGGCGGCAATGACGATCGCCATTGCGGTCGTCGTCGGCTTGAAGTGGGGCGTGATGGGAACCTTCAAGCCGGTGGTGGTGCCGCTGTGGAGCCGCTACGTCTGGCTCAACGAGATGATCAACGGCATCTACGAGTCCGTCATGGCGCCCATCGTCGCCGCGTTCTTCGGCACGCCGCTGGTTTCGCCGCTGCTGCGGCTGATGGGGTGCAAGATCGGGCGGCACTGCTACATCGGCACCAGCCTGTTCTCGGAATTCGACCTCGTCGAGATCGGCGACTACGCCGCACTCAACGGCGGCTCGATCATCCAGAACCACCTGTTCGAAGACCGCATCATGAAGTCCTCGTACCTGAGGATCGGCGAGCGCTGCACGGTGTCGAACATGAGCGTCGTGCTCTACGACACGCGCATGGAGGAAGGCGCCGTGCTGGGGCCGCTGTCGCTGCTGATGAAGGGCGAGACGATGCCCAAGGGCAGCCGCTGGCACGGCATACCGACGGTGCAGGGCTGAAAAACGCGCCTTTGCCTGAAATGCAAACAGGCGCCCCACTGGGGCGCCTGTGCGAGCTTTCTTGCCTGCCGCCTCTTACTTCAGCGGAACGTGCCCGCGGTCGCCACCAAGGTAGATGGCAAAGTTCAGCGTGGCGTAGGCGCCTTCGGAGCCGAAGAACGTTCCGCAATTGTCCGGACCGGGGTCGACCCACTGATAGCCCGCCGACAACGTAACCTCCGAATAGTGGTCGCGGATAAGGTTGGTGTTGAACGACAGGAAGGCACCGAGGCGGGTCGCGTTGCCGGTTTCGTCGCCAAGGGCCCAGGCTTCCGGACCAATGATAAGGCCATTCCGGTTGGCGCCGAGCCGGCCGAGCACGTAATAGGTGTCGAACGCCGTCGAGTAGCTGCCTTCGAGGGCATAGTAGAAGGGCAGACTGCGATTTGATTCCGTTTCCCAGGCGACCTTAAAGCCCGTTTCGTTGCCGCTCACTGGGTTGCTGGTGTCAGCTGGGCTGATGTGGTGGTCGATGTGATCCACGCCGGCATAGAGAGCGAAGTGCCGGTCCGGCGTCACCCACTGGTAGCCCAGCATGAGATCGCCCTGCAGCATCCTGCCGTCATGCTCCGTATTCGGCCCAGGGGTGTTGTTCGTATATTCATACTTGCCGTACGACCCCATCGCGCGGAGAAGCACGCCATTGGTCGTGATGTTGCGGTTGAGGGCAAAGATGCCGCCGTCGTAGGCTTCCCACGAATTCTTAGCGACCTCACCGCCGCTGAAGAGCACATAGCCGGGGTTGTCCCCCGCCACATATGGTCCCCCGCCGTAGGTCATACCGCCAGCCGATGCTACAGATGGCACGGCCAGCACTGCTGCTGCCAGAATGAGTTCGCGCGCGCGCATGTCGTTG
>DASZQG010000160.1:0-1664 GCA_035550075.1 Hyphomicrobiaceae bacterium
CAGCTTTTCGCCTTGCACGCGATCCGACAGTGTGGGGATGATGAGCAGGCCGGCGACGCGCTGCATCTGCATCATGTGGAGGATCTGCGTCTCGCGTTCGGGATCCTCGCTCGTCGAGAACACCGCGGCCATGTAGCCTGCGTTCAGGCACACGCTTTCCACGATCCGCGCCACTGTCGCGAAGTGCGGGTTGGCGATATCGGGCAGCACGAGCCCGATGAGCTGCGACCTGCCATTGCGCAAACTGCGTGCCGCCGCGTGCGGGACATAGCCGGTCGCCGCAATGGCCGCCTCGACCTTGCGCGCAACGTCGCCGCTCACCGGCGCGGAATGGTTCAGCACCGCTGAGACGGTGGAGATGGCCACGCCTGCTTTTTTTGCGACGTCCTTGATGGTGGCCACAGGTCCCTCTTGTCGGCCGCTTCGGATCGTGATTTACTCAAAACGTTTCGCACAGCAAAAGTCAACAAAAGCCTCCGCTTGGTAACAAGTTGGGAGGCAATATTTCGATCCAGACGCGAAACGTTTCGATAAGCCGGTCGGGCCGGCACCAGGGAGGAGATCAATCCGTGAAACCGACATTCCGTTCGCTATTCTTGTGCGGCGTCCTTGCGGTCGCTGCTGCCGGCTATCCGGCCCTTGCCTCTGCCGAAACCAAAGCCCCGATCGCAGGTCGCACTCAGCCGGTTGAGAACACCACCGGCAAGACGATCAAGATCGGCCTCATCAGCTTCCCCGAGAGCAACGAATTTTTCTCGGCAGTGAAGGTGGGCTCCGATGCCGCCCATGACGTGCTCGCCGGCTTCAACGCCGTCGTCGACTACGTCACGGTCAACGAATTCACGCAGGACGCCGTGAACGCCGCGGGCCGCGCCACGCTGCTCCAGGGCTACGACGCCATCGCCTTCCTGCCCCTCGACAACGGCGCGTGCCCGCTGATCAAGGACGCCGTGAAGGCGGGCGTGAAGGTCGCGGTCTTCATCACCACCGCCGACTGCGCCAAGGATTCCGGTGCCCTGTTTTTCCACGGTGAGGACCTCGACCAGGCATGGGGCCCCGTCGCCGTCGGCGCCGCGGTCAAGGCCGTGAATGCCAACCCGCTCTGGGCCGGCAAGGAGTGCAAGGCCGGCATCATCACTGGCGCGTTCTCGGTGCCGACCCATGAAACGATGCGCAAAGCGATCCTCGCCGGCCTCAAGGGCACGAACATCAGCCCGGTCAGCGACGGCGTCGAAATCGAGCAGGACCTGAGCAAGGTCGGTCCCGCCGTGAAGGCGTACATCACCGGCAACCCGGACGATCTCTGCGCCATCTTCGTCGACATCGGCGACGCCGGCGCAGCGGCCGCTGCGCTGGATGACGAGCAGGCCAAGCGCATCACGATCGTCAGTGCCGACTTCACGCAGGGTGGCGTCGCACAGCTGCGCAAGGGCAAGCAGGCAATCCTCATCGGCCAGGATCCGTTTGGCGAGGCCTATGATACTGCGCTGCTGCTCTACAACGCCGTTGTTACGGGCCAGGCACCGGACTTCCACCAGCCGGTGAAAAATTCGATCATGACGCCCGACAACATCGATGCGCTGATGAAGGCTCAGGCCGACGGCACTGCGCCCTAGTCCAGCGACAGCTGAACGGCACACAACCATGATCGAGGGCCGCGGCCT
>DASZQG010000161.1:0-17676 GCA_035550075.1 Hyphomicrobiaceae bacterium
GGCTATCGGCGAGCTTGAGGCGATGTTCAAGCTCGCTCGTGCCGCTGAATTCGGCTCAAGGCGCATTCGGTTCGAGCCATCAGTCGTCCGCGGCCTGGAGTACTACACCGGCCCCGTCTTCGAGGCCGAACTCACATTCGAGGTGAAGAACGAGGACGGCCAGACGGTGCGCTTCGGCTCGGTCGGCGGCGGCGGCCGCTACGACGGCCTCGTCGAACGCTTCCTCGGCCAGAAGGTCCCCGCCACCGGCTTCTCCATCGGCGTGTCGCGGCTGCAGGCCGCACTGGCCGCGCTCAAGAAGGACAAGGCCACAGCCTCAGACGGCCCCGTCGTCGTGCTGGTGATGGAAAAGGACCGCCTCGCCTCCTACCAGAAGATGACGCAATCGCTGCGGCAAGCGGGCATCCGCGCCGAGATGTACCTCGGCACCGCCGGCATGAAAGCGCAGATGAAATACGCCGACCGCCGCGGGAGCCCTTGCGTGGTGATCCAGGGCGGCGACGAGCGCGCCAAAGGCGAGGTGCAGATCAAGGACCTGATCGAGGGCGCCAAGGCCGCCGCCAGCATCAAGGACTCTAAGGAATGGCGCGAAGGCCGCCCGGCGCAGGTGTCGGTGCCGGAACAAAACCTCGTCGCCGCCGTGCGCGACATCCTCGCGCGCCACAAGGGCTGAGTGCGATGCCAAGCGTGTCCGAATATTCGCTCTCCCCGCAAGCGGGGAGAGGGAGGGGGCGCACCCCATGACCGCTGAGACCGCGCAGCAATTCGAAGCCCTCGAAGCGCAGGCGCAGCGCCTGCTCGGCGTCTTCACGCGCGCCGGCTACGAATATGTGGCACCCGCCATCATCCAGCCGGCGGGGCTGTTTCTCGACGTGATCGGCGAGGCTCTGCGCGCGCGCACCTACGTGTTCACCGACCCCGAGGGCGAGGAGTTGTGCCTGCGCCCCGATCTCACGGTGCCGACCTGCCGCCTGCACCTCGCGCGCCACGCGGACGGCGCCGCGCCCGCGCGCTATTGCTACAACGGACCCGCGTTCCGCTATCAGCCGGGCGGCAGCAACGGCGCGCATCCGCGCGAGTTCCGCCAGGCGGGAATCGAATCCTTCGCCGCCGCCGACCGAGAGGCCGACGACACCGCCGTGCTGGCGCTGATCATCGAGGCGCTGCGCGAAGCGGGGCTCACCCAGTTCGGCATCCGCATCGGCGACCTGTCGCTGTTCGCGGCGCTGCTCAATGCGCTGCCGATGCCCGAGCGCTGGCGCTGGCGGCTCAAGCATCACTTCTGGCGGCCCGAAGCGTTCCGCGCCGAGCTGCAGCGCCTCACCTCCGGCGGCGCCGGCCGTGCGCAAGGGCTGCCGCGGGAGCTGGTCGACCGCATCGACCCGGACGACCCCTCGAGCGCGGAGTCGCTCGTGGAGGCGCATCTGGCCGACGCCGGTTTAGAGTTGATCGGGACGCGCACGCTGGCCGAGATTGCCGGCCGCATCCGCGCCGAGGTCGCCGACACGCGCGAAACGCCGCTGCCGCAGGCCACCGCCCGGCTGATCGAGCGCTACATCGCCATTCGCACGCCGGCGAGGTCGGCGGCCGGCGAGATCGCCCGGCTCGCGCGCGAGCAGAGCCTCGACCTCTCCGCCGGCCTCGACAGCTTCCAGCGCCGGCTCTCGCTGCTCGACGGTGCCGGCATCGATACCGCCGGCCTGCAGTTCTCCGCCGAGTTCGGCCGCAACCTCGAATACTACACGGCGTTCGTGTTCGAGATCGCCACGCCGCGGCTCGGTGCTGCCAGCCCGATCGCCGGCGGAGGGCGCTACGACAGCCTGCTCACCGCGGCGGGCGCGCCGCGCCCGGTGCCCGCGGTCGGCTCCTCGATCCACACCGAGCGCCTGCTCGACGCCTTGAACGGAGGCGCGGCATGAACGGCAAGCTCGTGCTCGCGCTGCCCTCCAAAGGCAGGCTGATGGAGCAATGCAACGCGGCGCTGGCGAACGCCGGCCTCACGGTGACGCGCACCGGGCCGCAGCGCGGCTACCAGGGCGAGCTATCCGGCTTCCCGGACGTGGAGGTCAATTTCGTCTCCTCCTCCGAGATCGCGCAGTTCCTGAAAAGCGGCAGCGCGCATCTCGGCATCACCGGCGAGGACCTGATCCGCGAGACCATCCCAGATGCGGACGCGCGCGTTGCCTTCCTGCAGCGCTGCGGCTTCGGCCGCGCCGACGTGGTGGTGGCGGTGCCGGCCTGCTGGATCGACGTGCGGCGCATGTCGGACCTGGAGGAAATGTCACTCGCCTATCGCCGCGTGCACGGCCGGCAAGTGCGCGTGGCTACCAAGTACATGAACCTGACCCGGCGCTTCTTCGCGCAGCGCGGGGTGACGGGCTACCGCATCGTCGAAAGCCTCGGCGCCACCGAAGGCGCGCCCGCCGCGGGCCTGGCCGACCTCATCGTCGACATCACCACCACCGGCGCCACCCTCAAGGCCAATGCATTGAAAGTGCTTGAGGATGGGCTGATCCTGCGGTCGGAGGCGAACCTCGTCTCCTCCAATGCCGCGCCCTGGACGCCCGCACTGCACGCCATCGAGCGCGACATCGCGGCCCGCCTGGGCCGCGGGGGCAGCGACAGCGGCCAAAATGCTTCCACCCGGCCGCGATAAGCGCCAGTCTCACATCCAGCGGGCGGATTGAAAACGAACGGGACAGCAAACGCTGGGTACGACGAGGACACCATGCCGACCATGCGCCTGCGCTCCAGTCTCGCCATGCCGTTGGCCGCCGCTGCCTACACTGCAGCGGCGCTGCTCGCCCCCGCGCGCCCGCAGGCACAGGCCTCCGCCTGCAACTGGTACGCCGATATGGCCCTGAAGCAGCAGCAGCGCAACGAGCAGGGCAACTGCGGGCTCAACGGGCCGGAGTGGAACCGCAACCGCAACGCGCATTTCACCTGGTGCCTGACGCAACCGCCGCAGCGATGGAAAGCCGAGGCGCGCAAGCGCGAGCATCTGCTGGCCGCCTGCAAGCACTGACGGCGGCCGCGACCCGCGGGCTGACCCGGCGCGGCCGGTGCCTTGCACCGTGACTCAACGGAGAGGTTGGTCTGCCTCCATCCGCGCCGAACCCGGCGGCCGCAGCTCACGCCACGACGCGCACCTCGCCCGGCCGCAGGGCCGCGAACCGCGCCTCGGGCAGCCCGCGCGCGGAACGCGCCGCCGCGAGGTCGATCATCGGCTGCTCGATCGGCTCGTTGGTCAGGTGAAACGTGCCCCAGTGGTGGCCGAGCGCCGCCGCCGCGCCGCACAGTTCCAGCGCCGCCACGGCTTCTTGCGGATTCATATGGGTGTTGCGCATGAACCAGCGCGGCTCGTAGCCGCCGATCGGCAGCAGCGCCAGCGCGAGGCCAGGATGCCGCGCGCGCACCCGCTTGAAGGTGGCGCCGTCGCCGAACGCGCTGTCGCCGACGCAATAGATCGCGCGATCGCCGGCGCGCACGACAAAGCTCGCCCACAGCGCGTGCATGCGGTCGGTCGTGCCACGCGCCGACCAATGCTGCGTGGGCTCGGCGTGCACGCTCAGCCCGGAGCCGAGGTCGGCGACATCACCCCAGTCGACGGCGTCCGCCTGCAGGCCGTCCACGGCGCCCTTCAGGATGGTGTCGTTGCCGAGCGGCGTGACGATGCGCGGGCGAAACCGCTGCCACAGCCGACCGATCGTTTCGGTGTCCATGTGGTCATAGTGGTTGTGCGTGACCAGCACGGCATCGATCTTCGGCAGATCGTCGAAGGCGATTGCCGGCGCGTTCACGCGCTTGGGGCCCGCAAATGACACCGGGCTCGCACGCTCGGACCACACCGGATCGACCAGCAGGTTCAACCCGCGCGACTGCAGCAGAAAGCTGGCGTGCCCCACGTAGGCCACGCGCACGCCTTCGCCCTCGAAACGCGGCGGCGGCCTGTCGGCCGGAAGCGGGCTTGCAAAACGCGCCGGCCAGGCGGCGCCGCGGTCGGTGAGCAGCCAGCGCAGCAGCGCCAGGCGCCCGCGCGGACCGTTTCCGCCGGGGTTGAAAAAGCGCGTGCCGTCGAAGTGATCCGAGATTGGACCTTGGTAGTAAGCATTGGCACGGCGCGGTGCGGTCATGACCCACCCTGCGGCCACGGCGGCGGCCGAAAAACCTCCCAACATCTGAATCATGCGGCGCCGGCTGGGCACAAATCCCCCCCACAACTCTCGGTTCTTAAAAGTTAATTTCGTTGTACCTGCCCCTACAAGAACATTGTTTTCGATTAACCACCGAGGCACAATGGAAACGCTTTTTTAACCATCGGGGGATGTAGCATGACCGTTATTGCGGCACAGAAGAGTTCTTCTCAAGCTGCGAGTACCCCACAAACCCAGCCAAATCCTCGTCCAGCCACGCCCGGCGGCCTGCTCACCGGCCTGACCGTCGAACACGGGCCTCGCGACCTGCTAGGCCGCTTCTTCCTGCAGGCCGACACGGCCGCTCGCGAACGCGGCGTCTATCTTTCCTTTGGCACTTTCGAGGAGCTTGTCGAGGCCAACGCGCAGAACACCTCGAGCTGGCATCCGCTGATCCCGCTGTTCAATCCGAAGAACGGCGGATTCTCAGACGACAACGCATTCTGCATTCTCGGCCGCAACGCCCAGGGCGAGATCGTCGCCACGCAGGCCGCGCGCCTCTATGACTGGCGCAACACCTCCTTCCACGAGGAGGCCAAGAGCCTGCGCCTGTTCTACCAGGATCCCGCGCAAATGAAGCAGCCCACCGAGCGCTGCGAAATCACGGCAGAATCCACGAAATTCGTCTCCGGCAAGGTGTGCTTCTCCGGCGGTGGCTGGTATCGGCGCGATTTCCGCAAGCGGGAACTCTCGACCATCCTGCCCCGCATCTCGCGCGCGCTCGCCTTCACGCGCTGGAACTCCGACTACACCATCAGCATCATGGCGGAGAAGGTGATCGCCGGCGGCATGGCGGAGCGCTGCGGCTACACCAACGTCGACTGGGACCTGAACCTCTACGATTCGCCGGTCGGAACCGTGCGCTGCGCCTTCGTGTGGATGGAGCGCCAGCAGCTCCTCAACGATCTGCGCGCGTTCTCAGCCAGCCTCGCCAGCGGCGCGGAGGTTGATGCCCGTGTCGATGAGCGACGCGCCTAGCAGGCACGGCTTGCCCGAAGGCATCTGCATCGGCACGATCAGCCGCGTGTAGCGCACCCGCGAGCGGCCGAGCCGCGGCGTGCAGATGATGGCGTCGACGTCTTCCAGGCGCGGCGCCTTGTCGTGCGTCGTGTGGCGGTAGGCTTCGGCCACCCAGCGGCCATAGTAGTAGTCGGGCTGGTCCTCGACGCGCAGCCCGCTGGAGCGCGACAGCCACGCATCGTCGTAGGACAGGAAGCCGGGGCCAACCTCCTCCAGGAACACGTCCGACGTCGTCCGCCCGGTGTGCACCAGCACGTAGCGGCCATGCAGGCCCTCGTTCAGCAGCCGGCCGACGCGGTCGTAGCGGATCGCGCCCTGCGACTGCCGCCACAGCTTGAACAGCTCCTGCAGCGGGTTGTTGGGATCCACGCTCTCGATGCTTTTCGCCTGGCGCACGAAGTCGTGCGAGCGGGCGTCGTGCGACGCCGGCATCAGGTGCAGGAGCTGGCGCAGAATGCCGTCCTGGGCACCGTAGAATTCATGCTGCCAGCCCTGCTCCAGGCGCGACAGCACCACGCGCTCGGGCTTCTTGTCGGCGAGGTAGTAGCAGAGCGCGCTGAACGCGATGGGCGACATCACCTTGGGGCGCAGACGGACACGGATTGTGCCGTTCGCCTCTTCGCTCGCCCACACGTAGCCGAGATTCTTGACGACGTAGTTCGACAGCTCCTCGCCCGCGATCGAAGCGTGGAGCAAATCCGCGAGCCTGCGGGACCCTGCATCCCACCGCTCGCCCTGGTCATCGAACACAAACGCGGGCATACCCTGCACCCGACTCTGCGGGACCAGCGACGGTCCCTATGACGCCAACCTTCACCGCGGCTTTGTGTTCCTCTGAAAGGGAACATCGGCCGCCCTGTTACAGCCTGCCCAAAGTAACGGGCAGCTCATTAATTTTCCGTGCGAATGCGATGAGTTGCCACCGCCACGACAGCCACTGTTGCCCTCACCGCTGCCCGCGAACGCCGCGACCTTTACCGAATATTAGACATAAGAAAAGCTGCCCCGGATAAACCGGAGCAGCTTTCCCCATTGCAACGCTTTTGGGAAGGGCGGAGTTACATGTCCATTCCGCCCATGCCACCCATGCCGCCGTGGGCATGGGCGTGCGCCTCTTTCTTCTTAGGTGCCTCTGCAACACCAGCCTCGGTGGTGATCATCAGCGCGGCGATGGACGCGGCGTCCTGCAGGGCGGTGCGCACGACCTTGGCCGGGTCGATGATGCCCTTCTCGATCAGGTCGCCGTACTCGTCGTTCTGGGCGTCGTAGCCGAACGAGGCGGACGCCTTGTCGAGCACCTTGCCCACCACGATCGAGCCCTCGACGCCGGCGTTCTCCGCGATCTGGCGGATCGGCGCCTGCAGCGCGCGCTTGACGATGGCGACGCCCGCGTTCTGGTCGTCGTTCTCGCCCTTGACGGTGATGGACTGCGCCGCCTTCAACAGCGCCACGCCGCCGCCGGCGACCACGCCTTCCTCGACCGCCGCGCGGGTGGCGTTGAGCGCGTCATCGACGCGATCCTTGCGCTCCTTCACCTCGACCTCGGTGGCGCCGCCGACCTTGATCACCGCAACGCCGCCGGCGAGCTTAGCCAGGCGCTCCTGCAGCTTCTCCTTGTCGTAGTCGGAGGTCGTCTCCTCGATCTGCACCTTGATCTGGGCGACGCGGCCCTCGATCTCCTTCTTCTTGCCGGCGCCGTCGATGATGGTGGTGTTCTCCTTCTCGACGCGCACGCGCTTGGCGCGGCCCAGCATCTGCAGCGTGACGTTCTCGAGCTTGATGCCGAGGTCCTCGCTGATCACCTGGCCGTTGGTGAGGACGGCGATGTCCTCCAGCATCGCCTTGCGGCGATCGCCGAAGCCCGGAGCTTTCACGGCCGCCACCTTGAGGCCGCCGCGCAGCTTGTTGACGACCAGCGTCGCCAGCGCCTCGCCCTCGACCTCCTCGGCGATGATCAGCAACGGCTTGCCGGTCTGCACCACCGCTTCCAGCACGGGCAGCAACGGCTGCAGGCTGGCAAGCTTCTTCTCATGGATGAGCAGGTAAGGCTCTTCCAGCTCGGCGATCATCTTGTCGGCGTTGGTGATGAAGTAGGGCGAGAGATAGCCGCGGTCGAACTGCATGCCTTCGACCACGTCGAGCTCGCTCTCGAGGCTCTTGGCCTCTTCCACCGTGATCACGCCCTCGTTGCCGACCTTCTGCATGGCCTCGGCGATCATGGTGCCGATCGCCTTCTCGCCGTTGGCAGAAATGGTGCCGACCTGGGCGATCTCCTGGCTGTTCTTGACCTTCTTGGCGCGCTTCTGGATGTCTTCGACCACCTGCACAACGGCCTTGTCGATGCCGCGCTTCAGGTCCATCGGGTTCATGCCGGCGGCGACCGCCTTGAGGCCCTCGCGCACGATCGCCTGGGCCAGCACGCACGCGGTGGTGGTGCCGTCTCCGGCGAGGTCGTTGGTCTTCTGGGCGGCCTCGCGCACCATCTGCGCGCCCATGTTCTCGAACTTGTCCTCGAGCTCGATCTCCTTGGCGACGGTGACGCCGTCCTTGGTGGTGCGCGGCGCGCCGAACGACTTCTCGATGATCACGTTGCGGCCCTTCGGACCGAGCGTGACCTTCACGGCGTTGGCGAGGGTGTCGACGCCGCGCAGCATGCGCTCGCGGGCGTCGCCTGAAAATTTGACGTCTTTGGCAGCCATGGTGCGTTTACTCCTGCAACCGGTTGTGGCCTCGAAATTCAGCGGGGGGGAAAACGATCGGCAGCTTGCCGCGCGGCCCCGCCTGCCGCGCTCAGCGCCCGGGGTCCTACTTCTCGAGGACCCCCATCACGTCACTCTCCTTCATGATCAGCAGCTCTTGCCCGTCGATCTTGACCTCGGTGCCGGACCACTTGCCGAACAGCACCTTGTCCTTGGGCTTCAGCTCGAGGGGGATGATCTTGCCGCTCTCATCGCGGGCACCCGGGCCGACGGCGACGATCTCGCCCTGCTGGGGCTTCTCGGCCGCCGTGTCGGGGATAATGATCCCGCCGGCCGACTTGGTCTCCTGCTCGACGCGCTTCACGACCACACGGTCGTGCAAGGGGCGAAATTTCATGCAGAAACTCTCCTGATTCCAGAGGCTTATCTTGATCTTGGGTGGATCGCTGGACGGCTGTTAGCACTTCTGAACGGAGAGTGCCAACGCGCGAGGTTGAGATAATCCGCACGTGCCGGCTTGTCAAGCGAATGGGGGGCGGCCAGGTGCCCGGAGAGGTTAATGCCGAAGGGGCCCTTCCAATGGCCGCTTGCTGGCGCGCCTAGCCCCTACTCCGCCGCGGCCTTCGGCCCGTAGCCGAGCTTGGCGTTGAGCTTGTCGAGCAGATCGGCGGCGGCCAGCGGGATGTTGGTTCCGGGCCCGAACACGGCCTTGGCGCCGGCCTTGGACAGGGCATCGTAGTCCGAGGGCGGGATCACGCCGCCGACCACGATCATGATGTCGCCGCGGCCTTCTTTCTCCAGCGCCGCCTGCAGGTCGGGCACGAGGGTGAGGTGGCCGGCCGCCAGCGACGACACGCCGATGATGTGCACGTCGTTCTCCACCGCCTGGCGCGCCGCCTCGTCGGGGGTGGCGAACAGCGGCCCGATGTCGACGTCGAAGCCGAGGTCGGCGAACGCGCTGGCGATCACCTTCTGGCCGCGGTCGTGGCCGTCCTGCCCCATCTTGGCGATCAGGATGCGCGGGCGCCGGCCGTCGTGCTCGGCGAAGGCCGCGCACATGCGCCGCACGCGCTCGATGTCCTTGCTCATGGCGCCCGCCTCCGCGCTGTAGATGCCCGACACGGCCCGCGTCTCGGCCTGATGCCGGCCCCACACCTTCTCCATCGCATCGGAAATCTCGCCCACCGTCGCCTTGGCGCGCGCCGCGGCCACGGCCCGTTCCAGCAGGTTCCCCTGCCCGGTCTTCGCCGCCTCGGTCAGCGCGGCGAGCGCCGCGGCCACGTCCTTCTCGCTGCGCTCGGCCTTCAGCCGCTTCAGCTTGGCGATCTGGCTCTCGCGCACGCTGCGATTGTCAACCTTCAGCACCTCGATCTCGGCCTCGTCTGCCACCTTGTACTTGTTGACGCCGACGATGGTCTGCGCGCCGGAATCGATGCGCGCCTGGGTGCGCGCGGAGGCTTCCTCGATGCGCATCTTGGGGATGCCGGCAGCGATCGCCTTGGCCATGCCGCCCAGCTCCTCCACCTCGCCGATATGAGCCTGCGCCCTGCGCACCAGCTCGTACGTCAGCCGCTCGACGTAATGGCTGCCGCCCCACGGGTCGATCACGCGGCAGGTGCCGGTCTCCTGCTGGATGAAGAGCTGCGTGTTGCGCGCGATCCGCGCCGAAAAATCGGTCGGCAGCGCGATGGCCTCATCGAGCGCGTTGGTGTGCAGCGACTGCGTGCCGCCATGGGTCGCGGCAAGCGCCTCGATGCAGGTGCGCGTCACGTTGTTGAACACGTCCTGCGCGGTCAGGCTCCAGCCCGAGGTCTGGCAATGCGTCCTCAGCGCGAGCGACTTGGGGTCCTTGGGCGCGAACTCCTGCTTGATGAGCTTCGCCCACAGCAGGCGCGCGGCCCGCATCTTGGCGATCTCCATGAAGTAGTTCATGCCGATCGCCCAGAAGAATGACAGCCGGGGCGCGAACGCGTCGATATCGAGCCCCGCATTCACGCCGGCACGCACGTATTCGATGCCGTCGGCCAGCGTATAGGCAAGCTCCAGGTCCGCCGTCGCGCCGGCCTCCTGCATGTGGTAGCCGGAGATGGAGATCGAGTTGAACTTCGGCATCTTCGCGCTGGTGAAGGCGAAGATGTCGGAGATGATGCGCATCGAGGGATCGGGCGGATAGATATACGTATTGCGCACCATGAACTCTTTGAGGATGTCGTTCTGGATGGTGCCCGCCAGCTTTTCCGGCGGCACGCCTTGCTCCTCGCCCGCAACGATGAACAGCGCCAAGACTGGCAGCACCGCACCGTTCATGGTCATCGACACGGTCATGTCGGCAAGGTTGATGCCGTCGAACAGCGTGCGCATGTCGTAGATGGAATCGATCGCCACCCCGGCCATGCCGACGTCGCCGCGCACGCGCGGATGATCACTGTCGTAGCCACGGTGAGTGGCAAGATCGAACGCCACGGACAGGCCCTTCTGCCCGGCCGCAATGTTGCGCCGGTAGAAGGCGTTGGAATCCTCCGCCGTCGAGAACCCCGCGTACTGGCGGATCGTCCACGGCTGGGTGACGTACATGGTGGGGTACGGCCCGCGCAGATAGGGCGCAATGCCCGGATAGCCGTCGAGAAAATCGAGCCCTGCCGTATCGGCCGCGTTGTAGCTGCCCTTCACGGCAATGCCTTCCGGCGTAACCCAGGGCTCGCCCGCCGCGGCCGGCGCGGGGATCGTCGCCTTGCCCTGCAGCGCGACCTTGGTGAAATCCGGTATCCGGCTCATGAACTTGTCCGCCTTGTCGGAAACGGCCGCAGTTCGACCCTTGCTGCGCCTGAATCTAATGAAATCAAGGCTCCCGCGCCATAGGCCGGAAGGGCGCAACATTACGAGCCCCCTGTGTCATCCCGGAATTCGCCGGAGGCAAGCATCCGGGACCCAGGGCAGCGCGTAAGAGCCGTTGTGGCCCGGGTCCCGGCTACCGCTCGCGCTCGGCCGGGATGACAAGGGGAGATCGAGGGAACGGATGCAGCGTCGGCTTCGCAACAGCGCCTCGTCCAGCGGCGCGCGCCATTGGGCGCCGCTTGCCCGGTTCATCGAGCGCGAGGCGCGCATCGGCGCCTGGGCCGCGCAGCGGCGGGCGACCCTCGTCCTCTACGAGTTCATCCGCTTCGGCATCAAGCAGGCCTGGGCCTGCCTGTTCGGCGCGCTGATGCTGGCGCTGCTGATCGGCACGCATTTGTTCTACCCGAAGGGCGCCGCGCTCTCGCGCTACGATTTCCTCGTGCTCTCGGCGATCGCCATCCAGGCCGCCATGCTCGGCTTCAAGCTTGAGACCTGGGAGGAGGCGAAGGTCATCTTCGTCTTCCACGTGGTCGGCACGGCGATGGAGGTGTTCAAGACCAGCGTCGGCTCATGGATCTACCCCGAGCCGAGCCTGCTGCGCATCGCCGGCGTACCCCTGTTCACCGGCTTCATGTATGCGGCCATCGGCTCCTACATCGCGCGCGCCTGGCGCCTCTTCGACTTCCGCTTCACGCATCATCCGCCGCTGTGGACGCTGGTGCTGCTGGCACTCGGCATCTACGTCAATTTCTTCACCCACCACTATGTGCCCGACGCCCGCGTCCTGCTGTTCGCGCTCACCGCGGCGCTGTTTGGCCGCTGCTGGATCCATTTCAAGGTGTGGCGTGTCTATCGCCGCATGCCGCTGCTCCTTGGTTTCGGATTGGTCGCACTGTTCATCTGGATTGCTGAGAACATCGGCACCTTCACCGCCGCCTGGATGTATCCGCACCAGCGGGCCGCCTGGTCGCTGGTGTCCCTGGGCAAGCTCGGCGCCTGGTTCCTGCTGATGATCATCAGCTACGTGCTGGTCGCCCTGGTCAACCGTCCGCAGGCCGCGGCGCTTCCGGCGACCGATGCGGACAGGGGAAAGGGTCGCGCGCCCGTCGGCCTCTTCGCTTCACCTTGACCCAGACTCCGCTTGGAAAGCCGGCAGCCCCCCGCGTAATCTTGGCCGGGAGGAGTTGTCCCGCGTGCCCTACCGCTCGATATTCCGTGACGGCCTGTTCGCCGGCCAGGTGGTGATCGTCACCGGCGGCGGCAGCGGCATCGGCCGCTGCACGGCGCACGAGCTTGCTGCCCTCGGCGCCACCGTCGCGCTCGTCGGCCGCAAGCCGGAGAAGGTCTCGGCGGTCGCCGCCGAGATCGCCGAGGATGGCGGCAAGGCCGCCGCCTACGTCTGCGACATCCGCGAGGAGGAGAAGGTACGCGACTGCATCGCCGCCATCCTCGCCGCGCACGGCCGCATCGACGGGCTCGTCAACAACGCCGGCGGCCAGTTCGCGGCCCCGCTCGCCGACATCACCCAGAAGGGCTGGGAGACGGTCGTGCGCACCAACCTCACCGGCGGCTTCCTGATGGCGCGCGAGTGCTACACACAGTGGATGCGCGCCCACGGCGGTGCCATCGTCAACATGGTGGCCGACATGTGGCTCGGCATGCCGAGCATGGGACACTCGGGCGCCGCCCGCGCCGGCATGGTCAACTTCACCGAGACGGCGGCCTATGAGTGGTCGCCCTCCAACGTGCGCGTCAACGCCGTGGCGCCGGGCTGGATCGCCTCCTCCGGCATGGACCAGTATCCGCCGGAAATGCACGCGCGCATCCGCAAGCTGAAGGACTACAACCCGCTCGGGCGCATGGGCGTTGAGAGCGAGGTGTCCTCGGCCATCGTCTACCTGCTCTCCGAAGGAGCCGCCTACATCTCGGGCGCGACCCTGCGCATCGACGGCGCCGCGCCGAATGCCAAGATCAGCCGGCCGCTGCCGCCGAACAGAAACCCCGCGCCGGCCTTCAACGGCTTCCACCGCGCCGAGGTGCCCAAGGTGCTGCGGGAGGAATGATGCTGGCGTCCATCTTCACTGCGGGAGTCATCCCGGGGCTTGTCCCCGGGATCCAGGCCTCAGCAAGCGCCGGAGCACGCGGAGCGATGGATCCCCGGCATAAAGCCCGGAATGACTCGCGATGAGCGTCATCCAATCCGCCATCGACCCGAACTCGGAGACCTTTGAGGCCAACCGGCGGGACATGCTGGCGCTCATCGACCAGTTCCGCGCGCTGGAGGCGCGGGTGCGCGACACCTCCAACCAGAAGCTGCCGATGTTCCGCAAGCGCGGCCAGCTCACGCCGCGCCAGCGCATCGCCCACCTCATCGACCGCGGCTCGCCGTTCCTGGAAATCTCCACGCTCGCCGGCCTCAACATGCACGACGACGATGGCGCGGAAAACATCCAGGGCGGCGGCGTGATCGCCGGCATCGGCACCGTCTCGGGCGTGCGCTGCGTGATCGGCGCCAGCGATTCCGGCATCAAGGGCGGCACCACCGCGCCGATGGGCCTCAAGAAGAACCTGCGCGTGCAGGAGATCGTGATCCGCAACAAGCTGCCCTACATCTCGCTGGTGGAATCCGGCGGCGCCAACCTCAACTACCAGGCGGAAATCTTCGTCGATGGCGGGCGCACCTTCGCCAACATGGCGCGCATGTCGGCGCTCGGCATCCCGCACATCGCCGTCGTGCACGGCTCCTCCACTGCCGGCGGCGCCTATCACCCGGGCCTGAGCGACTACGTGATCGTCGTGAAGGGCCGCTCGAAGATCTTTCTCGCCGGGCCGCCGCTCCTGAAAGCTGCCACCGGCGAAATCGCCGCCGACGAGGAGCTGGGCGGCGCCGAGATGCACGCCATGGTGTCCGGCGTCGCCGAATACCTGGCCGAGAACGACGCCGACGCGCTGAGGATCGCCCGCGAGATCATGGCGGCGCTGCCCTGGAACGAGCGCCTGCCGCCGTTGCCGAAGAAGCCGTTCAAGGAGCCGCGCTATTCGCCCGATGAGCTGTGCGGCGTGGTGCCCGTCGACTACCGCAAGCCCTACGACGTGCGCGAGGTGATCGCCCGCCTCGTTGACGACAGCGACTTCCTCGACTTCAAGCCACTTTACGGCGCCGCCACTGTTTGCGGCCAGGCGGCCATTGAGGGCGAGGCGGTCGGCCTGATCGGCAACAACGGCCCGATCGACGCGGAAGGCTCGGTGAAAGCCGCGCAGTTCATCCAGCTCTGCGACCAGGCCGACATGCCGCTCGTCTTCCTGCAGAACACCACCGGCTACATGGTGGGGCGCGACGCGGAGCGGGCGGGCATCGTCAAGCACGGCTCGAAGATGATTCAGGCCGTCGCCAACGCCCGCGTGCCCAAGCTCACCCTGCACATCGGCGCGAGCTTCGGCGCGGGCAACTACGGCATGTGCGGGCGCGCCTACGATCCCGCCTTCATCTTCGCCTGGCCCAACAACCGCATTGCCGTGATGGGCCCGGAGCAGGCTGCAGGCGTGCTCGCCATCGTCACCGAGGAGAAGCTCAAACGGGACGGCAAGCCGGTGGATGCCGCAAAGCTCGACGCCATGAAGGCCGCCGTCGCCGGTCGCATCGAGAAGGAGAGCACGGCGCTGTTCGCCACCGCACGGCTGTGGGACGATGGGCTGATCGATCCGCGCGACAGCCGCCGCGTGCTCGCCCTCTGCCTGTCGATCTGCCGGGAAGCGCGCGTGCGAGAGCTCAAGCCCAACACGTTCGGCGTCGCGAGGATGTGAGGGCATTCGTGGCAGCCACCGATATCGCGCTTCTGACCGGCCTGATCTTCGCCGCGGCCGCCATCTACAGCGCCGTCGGCCACGCCGGCGCGTCGGGCTACATCGCGGCCATGGCGCTGTTCGGCGTGAGCCCGGCGACCATGAAGCCGACGGCGCTCACGCTCAACATCCTGGTGGCGACGCTTGCCACCTACCGCTGGAACCGCGCGGGCCTGGTGGCCGGGCGCCCGCTGGCCCCGCTGCTCACGGCCTCGATCCCGGCCGCTTTCATTGGCGGCGCCATCCAGCTTCCCGGCGTCTGGTATCGCCTGCTGATCGGCATTGTGCTGATGGCCGCGGCCTTCAGGCTGTTCGCTTCCCCGCGCGGGGCATCGGCGGGTTGCGCCGAGGCGGCCGCCGTTGGCTGGCCGGCGGGATTGGTGACAGGGGCTTCCGTCGGCCTGCTGTCCGGGCTCACCGGGACCGGCGGCGGCATCTTCCTGACCCCGATGCTGCTTTTGTTCGGCTGGGCGGGAGCACGGCAGGCCTCGGGCATTACGGCGCCCTTCATCCTGGTCAACTCGATCGCCGGGCTCGCCGGCAATCTCCTGAGCTTGCGGGGACTGCCTGCCGAATTGCCCTATTACATGATCGCGGCCCTGCTCGGGGCCTTTGTCGGCGTCAACATGGGCATCAAATGGATGTCCCCGATCGCGCTGCAGCGCGTGCTGGCCGCCGTGCTGTGCGTTGCCGCCCTCAAGTTCATCCTCGTCTAGGACCACGCTACAATAGGCCGCTGCAGGGAGACGCCCATGGAATTCACGCAAGAGCACGAAGGCATCCGCCGCAACGTGAAGAAATTCATCGAAGCGGAGATCAACCCCTATGTCGACGAGTGGGAGAACGCGGGCATCTTCCCCGCCCACGAGCTGTTCAAGAAGATGGGTGACCAGGGCTACCTCGGCATCAATAAGCCGGCCAAGTTCGGCGGCATGGGGCTCGACTACTCCTACCAGCTCGCCTTCATCGAATCGCTGGGCCACATCCGCTGCGGCGGCGTGCCGATGGCGATCGGCGTGCAGACCGACATGGCGACGCCGGCGCTGTCGCGCTTCGGCTCCGACGAGCTGCGCCAGGAGTTCCTCGCCCCCTCGATCTCGGGCGACTACGTCGCCTGCGTCGGCGTCTCGGAGGTCGGCGCCGGCTCCGACGTCGCCTCGATCAAGACCACCGCGCGCAAGGACGGCGACGACTACGTCATCAACGGCGGCAAGATGTGGATCACCAATGGCACGCAGGCCGACTGGATCTGCCTGCTCGCCAACACCAGCGACGGCCCCGTACACAAGAACAAGTCGCTGATCTGCGTGCCGATGAAGAGCAAGGGCGTCAACATCGCCCGCAAGCTCGACAAGCTCGGCATGCGGTCATCCGACACCGCGCAGATCTTCTTCGAGGACGTGCGCGTGCCCCAGCGCAACCGCATCGGCAAGGAGGGCGAAGGCTTCACCTACCAGATGATGCAGTTCCAGGAGGAGCGGCTGTGGGCCTCCGCCGCCAAGCTGGTGGCGATGGAGCGCTGGATCGACGACACCATCGCCTATGCCGGGCAGCGCAAGGCGTTCGGACAGACCATCCTCGACAACCAGGTGGTGCATTTCCGCTTGGCGGAGCTGAAGACCGAGGTGGAGATGCTGCGCGCCCTCACCTATCGCGCCGCCGACCTGATGCTGAAGGGCGAGGACGTCACCATGCTGGCCTCGATGGCCAAGCTGAAGGGCGGGCGCCTCGGCCGCCAGCTCACCGACGCCTGCCTGCAGTACTATGGCGGCATGGGCTTCATGAACGAGACGCCGATCACCCGCGCCTATCGCGACACGCGCCTGTGGTCGATCGGCGGCGGCGCCGACGAGATCATGCTCTCCATCATCTGCAAGCACATGGGCATCCTGCCCGGCAAGCGGAATAAGTGACTTAATTCCCTCTCCGCGTGCTTTTTCAGCGTGGGGAGGGGGCTAGGGCGAGGGGCTGATGCTTGCGCCAACGTGGAAATGTGTTGCTGCCCCTCACCCCGACCCTCCCCCCGCAAGCGGGGAGAGGGTGGCCGCCAGCGACGAGGTTGAAGAGTACATGACCCACGAAACCCTGCTCCTGGAGCGTAGCGGCCCGGTCGCGAAAATCATCCTCAATCGCCCCGATGCGCGCAACGCGCTCTCCCAGCAGATGATGAGCGAGCTGACGCAGGCGTTCGCGGCCGTGCGCGACGACGGCGCCGCCCGCGTGCTGGTGCTGACGGGCGCTGGTGGCAACTTCTGCGCCGGCGGCGACCTGAAGGGCATGCAGAAATCGGAGGCTGCACAGAGCGGCGCGCTGGAGTCCACCGCCGCCTCCAACCGCCGTTTCGGCATTTTCCTTGAGCAGGCGGATGCCTTCCCCAAGCCGTTCATCGCGCTCGTGGAGGGCGCCTGCATGGGCGGCGGCGTCGGTCTGCTGGCGGTCGCCGACTGGGTCATCGCCACCGAGGATGCCAGGATCGGCACGCCCGAGGTCAGCGTCGGCATCGTGCCGGCCCAGATCACACCCTTCGTCGCCCAGCGCATCGGCCACGCGCATGCGCGCCGCCTCGCTGCGTTCGGGTTGCGCCTGGATGCGGCCGAAGCGGCCCGCATCGGCCTGGTGCACGAGCTTGCCCGCGACCGCGACGATCTCCTCGCCAAGGGCGCTGCCGCGATCAACCAGTGCCTGCGCTGCGCGCCTGAAGCGGTCGCTGCCACCAAGGCCCTGCTGCGCACCGCGCAAACCAAGTCCCTGGGCGCCACGCTCGACGAAGCCTCGCATTTGTTTGCCGCTTCGCTGGCCGGCGAGGCCAAGGAGGGCATCGCCGCCTTCCGCGACAAGCGCAAGCCGGCGTGGGTGCGCACCATCGACAAGCTGTAGGAGCGGCGACGGCAGCTCAATGGGCGACTTCCGCACCATCCTGATTGCCAACCGGGGCGAGATCGCCGTCCGCATCCAGCGTACCGCGAAGGCCATGGGATATCGCACCGCGGCCGTCTATTCGGAGGCCGACGCCGGTGCGCTGCACGTGACCCGGGCCGACGCCGCCGTCTGCATCGGCCCCGCCACGGCAGCCGCCAGCTATCTCA
>DASZQG010000162.1:0-30561 GCA_035550075.1 Hyphomicrobiaceae bacterium
GCCGCCGGGGGCTCTGGCCGAGATCTTGCCCGCGCACCATATTATCTGTGCTTGGCTTCCTATTGAGGCGAAGTTCGAGGAGGATCATTTGCCTACCAATTTCGCCAGAACCGGGCTGCTGCTCGCTGTGCTCACCGGCATTTTTGTTGCCATGGGTGCGCTGGTGGGAGGCAGGGGCGGCATGCTGATCGCCTTCTTCATCGCCCTGGCGATGAATCTGTTCAGCTTCTGGAAATCGGACAAGATGGTGCTGCGCATGTACGGCGCCGAGGAAGTCGATGCCTCCTCCGGCGGACAGTACTATCGCATCGTCCAGAATCTCGCCGGCCGCGCTGGCCTGCCGATGCCGCGGGTCTATGTGATGCATAATCCGCAGCCCAACGCGTTTGCCACGGGCCGCAGCCCAAGTCACGCCGCGGTGTGTGCCTCAACGGGCCTTCTCGAAATGCTGTCGCCCGCGGAGGTTGCTGGCGTCATGGCACATGAGCTTGGACACGTGCGCAACCGCGACACGCTGACCATGGCCATCGCCGCAACCATCGGCGGTGCCATCTCGATGTTGGCTCAGTATCTGCAGTTCGGTGCCCTGTTCGGGGGCAACCGGGAGAACAACAACGTCGGCTGGCTCGGAACGCTGGCCGCGATCATCCTGGCGCCGCTTGCAGCCATGGTGGTGCAAATGGCTGTCAGCCGCTCGCGTGAATACCAGGCCGACAGACTGGGTGCACTGATTTCAGGGGATCCGATGGCGCTCGCCTCGGCACTACGCAAGATCGAGGGCTATGCGCGTCAAATCCCCAACGAGCCGGCTGAGGCTGCGCCCGCCACTGCCCACTTGTTCATCATCAATCCCCTGAGCGGCCAGGGTATGGACAATCTGTTCTCGACCCATCCCAATACCGAGAACCGGATTGCAGAGCTGGAAAAGATCGCCGAAGAGATGGGCGTGTCCTCCCGCGCTCCGGCTTCGGGTCCATGGACCGCGCGGACGTCGTCACGTCCGTCAGGACCCTGGGGCTAACGCGATGCTTTCGGTTGCCGTTGCCAAACTACCGGCGCGAGTCGGGTGAGGGGAGCGGTGGAAGGCAAGAAGCCGCGAGCGCCAGGCCAGAAAGGGCGTCAGCATAGCCCCAGGGCCGTACCCGGCCTTGGCCCACGTGCGGAGGCTCTTAGGCTGCTCGTTGGCGTTCTGGTTCACAGGCATCCGCTCGATCAGCTCCTGGCGAGAGGGCGCCCCCTCGAGGCACGGGACCAAGCACTTGCTCGCGCCATCTGCGCAGCCGCGTTGCGTCACCTCGGCCAACTCGAAGACGTGCTTGGCTCGTTTCTCGAGCATCCCCTCCCCGCCTCCTGCGGCGCACTACGCCAGATTTTGCTGACGGGCGCTGCCCAGCTTCTCATTCTTCGTCTGCCCGCACATGCCGTCGTAGATACCGCAGTGGAATTGACGCGGGGCGACCGCGGCGCACATCGCTTCGCCAAACTCACCAACGCGGTGCTTCGCCGGGTCGCCGAAAGCGGCGAGGCGCGTCTTGCGGCCACCGATGGGATCCGCCGCAATATCCCGGATTGGCTTTGGCAGAGCTGGACCGACACTTATGGGGCCGATACGGCCCGACGGATCGGCGAAGCCAGCCTCAGGGAAGCGCCGTTGGACGTCAGCGTCAAACCCGGCGCCGACCTCCAGGCCTGGGCCGAGCGCTTGGGTGGCACTGTCCTGAACTGCGGGTCGATACGGCTGGCCGCAGGCGGACGTGTTGACGATCTGCCCGGCTACGCCGCAGGCGAATGGTGGGTGCAGGATGCTGCGGCTGCGCTCGTGCCTCGGCTGTTTGGCAGAGTGACCGGTCTCACGGTTGCCGACCTGTGTGCGGCGCCTGGCGGAAAGACCGTCTCCCTTGCGGCGGGCGGCGCGGACGTCTCCGCGGTTGACGTATCCGCGGCCAGACTTGCCCGCCTGCGCGAAAATCTGGAGCGCCTGCACCTCAGCGCCCAAATCATCGAGGCGGACATCACGCAGTGGCACCCGGAGCGCTCGTTCGATGGCGTGCTGCTGGATGCCCCCTGTACGGCAACCGGGACCATCCGCCGCCACCCGGATATCCTGCGCCTGCGGCAGCCGCAGGATGTGGCACGAATGGCGGCGCTCCAGAAAATGATGCTCCGCGCTGCCGGCCGGCTCGTAGGGCCCGGCGGCCTGTTGGTCTACAGCACGTGCTCCCTCGAGCCGGAAGAAGGGCAGCGCCAAATCCAGGGCTTTCTTGCGGCTGCGCCAGAGTTCACGCGAGCGCCCATCGACCCCGCCGAGGTTGGCGGTGATTCGCGATGGATTACGACGGCAGGCGATCTGAGGACGCTGCCCTGCTATCTCCCACATGATCGCCGGGAACTTTCCGGCATGGATGGATTCTACGCAGCGCGCTTGAGGCGTGTTTCCTGACGCGAGTTATGCACAACTCACCCCCGCCCAATAAAGGTCTCCGCCTTGGTGCCATGCCAGGCACCGGGTTAAGCGAGTCGCATGGAAGATCTGCCCCCCGCGTCGAGCCCCCTTCGGCGGCCTGCCTCCGAGCTTGCCGGAAGAGCTTCCAGCCTGCGAATGGGAGAGCGGTTTGGGCTCGCGGTGATGGCGGCGCGGCGCGCCCGAAGCCAGGCGATTGCGCGTGTGCGCCGGTCGCGACTGTTGCGCTGGCCCTACCGCAGCGGCGAGGGCGACGAACTGTTGATTGCCCCGCGCGAGCTGCGGGCGGCCGATCCGAGCTTTCCCGAAGAGGTGGCTGCCGGCAATTTCGGGCTGGGCGGAACAGTGGTCGAGCTGGCCGGCCGCTCTCCGTTCGCTGTAAGGCCGCCCAACACGCTGTGGGCACGCGAACTGCATGGCTTCTCCTGGCTGCGCCATTTCGATCCTCTCCGCATCGGCGAAATCCAAATGGCGCGCGAACTCGTCCGCCAGTGGCTCGCCGGCGTTTCCCGGCGTGACCGGTTTGCGTGGGCACCAGAGGTGGTGGCGCGCCGCGTCCTGTCGTGGCTGTCGCACGCAGGCCCACTGCTGGAAGGCGCGGATCGCAAATCCTACGGCGCCCTGATAACGAGTTTGACGGATCAGCTCGCCTTTCTTTCGGCGTCGTGGCGCGATGCTCCGGCTGGGTACCCTCGTCTGCTGACGCTGCTCGCATTGGTCCAGGGCGAGCTGTGCGTCGGGGGGCATGAACAGCAACTTGAGCGCTCGGAGCGCTCCCTGCTCGATGAGATTGCGCGGCAGATCCTGCCGGATGGCGGCCATGTCAGCCGCAACCCCGAAGTACTGGTCGAGATACTGCTCGACCTGCTGCCGCTTCGGCAGTGCTTTGTAGCGCGGGGAATGAAGCCCAACGATGCCTTGCTCGCCGTCATCAGCCGCATGATCGCGATGCTCCGCCACATGCGCCTCGGCGATGGCATGCTGGCGCGCTTCAATGGCACCGGGGCCACCGAATCGGACTCGCTGGCCACCGTGCTTGGCTACGACGATCGCAACGAAGCGCCAGCGATGGCGTCCGCCAGTGGCTATGCTCGGCTGCAGCGCAGTATGACAACCATCATAGTCGACGCAGGAGCCCCCCCGCCGATCGAGCTAGCGGGTGCGGCCTGCGGGGGCTGCCTCGCCTTCGAGATGAGCATTGGTGCGGACATATTGCTGGCCAACGGTGGCGCACCTCTTCGCAGCGTCCGCGCGTCCCAATCTGCGTGGCGGGCGACCGCCACTCACAATACGCTCACCTTGAACGAGCAATCTTCCTCGCGCCTGCTTCAGGATGCGCGACTGGAAAGTCAGATCGGCGCGCCGCCCATTCGTCACCCCGACCGGGTGGTCTGTTCCGTGAGGGAGGCCAAAGGCGCACTGTTTCTGGAGGCATCGCATGACGGGTATCTTTCCCGTTTCGGTCTCATCCACCGGCGGACCCTGATTCTGGATGCTTCGGGCGAGAAGCTGGATGGGACCGACGTGCTCGCGGCCGCCAAGGGCGTTCTGCGATTCTCGCGCGATATTCCGTTCGCCGTACATTTTCATCTGCTGCCCGACTGCGAGGCCCGCATGGCGCCGTCGGGCGATATGGCGGAGCTCTGGTCGCCGGCGGGGTGTTGGCGGCTCGCGACGTCCGGTGCAGCGCTTTCGATCGAGGAAAGCACTCACTTTGCCGGCCTCTCTGGACCGCAGGTGGCCCAGCAGGTCGTCCTGCGCGGGGTTTGCTATGGGGCTGCAGAGGTGAAATGGACGCTAGAGCGCGTGCCTGAGGCAGAGTTAGCCGCGCGCAATACCCTGTCCACAACGCAATCGCTCACGGAAAGGCTCGCGGAGGCCAGCGCCGATTTTGCCGAGGAAGAAGATGCCAAGTATGGGTGATTGTGCCCGATAGCCTTTTGCCGGCGTATCGACATGGTATTCCAAGGCTGTGCCAAAGCGGGGGGAGTGACGCGCTGCCACCTTGCGTATGCCGCCCGGAGGCTACACTCGAGGATGGCATGATCCTGCCGAGAAAGGACGTGATCCATGTCTGACGCGGTGATCCGGCGCGCGCTGATCTCGGTGTCGGAGAAGCGCGGCTTGATAGAGCTCGGCCGGGCACTGTCGAGCCGCGGCATCGAGGTTCTCTCTACCGGTGGTACGGCCGCTGCGCTTCGGGCTGCCGGCGTAACTGTTAAGGATATCGCCGAGCATACAGGCTTTCCCGAGATGATGGACGGCCGGCTGAAGACTCTGCACCCGAAGGTACACGGCGGCCTGCTCGCTGTTCGCGACGATCCTTCTCACACTGCCGACGCCGCAAGCAACGACATTGCCCCGATCGACCTGTTGGTGGTCAATCTCTACCCTTTCGAAGCGACCGTTGCCGCGGGCGCCTCGTATGGTGACTGCGTCGAGAACATCGACATCGGCGGTCCGGCCATGATCCGCGCGGCGGCAAAAAATCACGCCTCTGTCACTGTGGTTGTCGACCCTGATGACTACTCGGCCGTGATCGATGAGATCGCCCGCCACGACGGTGCAACCACCCTCGACCTGCGAAAGCGTCTCGCGGCGAAAGCTTATGCGCGCACCGCCGCCTATGACGCCGCCATCGCCATTTGGCTCGCAGACCAGCTTGCGGAACAAACACCACAATGGCGCGCCTTCGCGGGCCGGCTCGTCTGCGAGCTTCGCTACGGGGAGAATCCGCACCAGTGGGCAGCCTTCTACCGGTCCGTTTCCGATCCGCGCCCGGGCGTTGCCACGGCCGTGCAGCACCAGGGCAAGGAGCTGTCCTACAATAATCTGAACGATACCGACGCGGCCTTCGAACTGGTCGCTGAGTTTGATCCCAAGGCCGCGCCGGCGGTTGCGATCATCAAGCACGCCAATCCGTGCGGCGTTGCAGTCGGAACCTCAGTCGCCGAGGCCTACCGCAAAGCGCTGCGTTGCGACCCGATCAGCGCCTACGGCGGCATCATCGCCGTCAACACAGACATCGACGCCGAGGCCGCAAAAGAAATAACGGGCATCTTCACCGAGGTGGTGATCGCTCCCGGTGCGACTGATGAGGCCAAGGCCATTTTTGCGGCAAAGAGGAACCTCCGTCTGTTGACAACGAACGCGCTACCCGACCCGCGTGCGCCGGGCATCACGTTCCGGGCGCTGGCCGGTGGGTTCCTAGTCCAGTCGCGCGACAACGCGCTGGCCGATGACCTCAACTTGCAGGTCGTTACCAAACGAAAGCCCAACGCACGCGAGCTCGCCGATCTCAGATTTGCGTTCAAGATCGCCAAGCACGTCAAATCCAATGCCATCGTCTACGCCAAAGAAGGCGCCACTGTCGGCATCGGCGCCGGGCAGATGAGCCGTGTCGACAGCGCGCGCATCGCCGCTTGGAAATCCCTCGAAGCGGCAAAGGCCGCAGGTGAGAAGGACCCACTCGCTAAGGGTTCGGTGGTGGCCTCCGACGCCTTCTTTCCATTCGCCGATGGACTGGTGGCGGCAGCAGAAGCGGGCGCGACAGCCGTCATCCAGCCCGGCGGATCGCTGCGCGACCAGGAAGTGATCGAAGCCGCTGACGCGCGCGGTCTTGCCATGATCTTTACCGGCGTACGCCATTTCCGGCATTGAGGGTCGCGTGCCGCGCATCCCGGGTCGCCCATCGCAAGAAGAGCTGGAGCTCGAAGGTGAGCTGTGCCTGCGGCCAGCCCTCCCCGAAGATCGTTTCCGCATCCGCGGCTGGCTTTCGGCACCGGAAGCGGCGCTTTGGTGGGGGGGCCGCGCGAGCGCCGAAGCGCAGATCACGCTGGCGATGGGCAGCGCCGCGGCGCTGTGCCGGATCATCCAACGTGATGGCGCACCGGTCGGCTATGCGCAGGCCGCCGAGATGGGGCTGTGGAGCGAGGCCCGTCCCCAGGAGTTGCCATCGGGAGGCTGGCAAGTAGCCATTCTGCTGGCCCCGGACCTGGCCAACGCGGCGGACTTGCGGGAGCGCGCGCTGGCCGCCGTGAGCGAGGAGGTGTTCAGCACGACGCTCGCCGTGGCCTGTACGGCCAGTCTTCCCGTTACGTGCGAGGCGCTCGTGCGCGCGTACGAGAACGTGGGCTTTCACTGGATACGAGTTTGGAACGATCCGCTGCTCGGCGCCGTCTGGCTGATGCTGAAGGAGCGAGGCGCGCCGCTTCGGCGAGATCGCTGACAAGGCCTGCGGCAACCAGCAAGCGCGAAACCGTCGGCGTTCCTTCGCCGGCGATTTCCGCTAGCATCGCGCCGGATTTGCCGTTCGCGCGCAGCGCGGCCTGCCACGCCTCCAGGCTTTCGGCACGCAGAGCCGCTTTCGCGAACCTTGTCTGTGCGACCGTAAAGCGGCCGACGGCCTGGGCCAAAGCCAGACGGTCGTAGGTGTCCGATGTCGCGATGGCGCCGGCTTTGGCGACCAGATCAGGTATGTGGAATTCGTCGCCCGCCGCGAGGAAGGCGCGAGCCGCATCCAGCAACGGTCGTCCCGTTGCGGCGGCCACTTCGACGATGGATGGCGCAAGCCCGACCACCTCCAGGTCTGCCAGCTGCTCAGCGAGCTCCGGAGGAACGGATTGTGCGGCAAAGCTCTGGACTTGTGCGTCAAGCGCCGCCCTGCGCCGCGGCGATAGCAGCGCAGCCAAGATCGGCCGCAAATCTCCGATACCCGCGCGGTGGCGAGCGATGGTGCCCGCCAGATCCTTGACTACCTTGCCGTCGTGCAGAAACCAAAGGGTTTGCCGGCGCAGGTGGCTCTGGACGAGGGCGTACAGCTCAAGCTGGACTCGCCCCGACACACGTCCATCCAGGCTATCAATCTTCTCCCACAGGACCGGCAGGGCAAAGATCTCGCGTGCGGCCAGGAACGCGTGGGCCACATCGGATGTCGGTCGCTGTGTCTCACCAGCCAAGCGCACCGCCATCGCCGGGCCGCCCCGGTTGACAATGGTGTTCACGAGGCCCAGGGCGATGATCTCCCGCCGAAGGCTATGTTTTTTTATGCCGTCGGCGAACTGAGCCCTCAGAACCGGCGGGAAATATTCGGTCAGCCAGGCCTCGAGCATGGGCTCGTCAGGAACAGCACTTTCCAAAAGCTCATGCTGAAGCGACAGCTTGGCGTAGCTGAGCAGAACTGCCAGTTCTGGACGTGTCAGTCCACGGCCTCCACGGGCCCTCTCCTGGGCTTCTGTGTCCGTCGGTAACGCCTCGAGGTCGCGGTTCAGCATGCCGGCACTCGCCAGCGCCTGCATCAGCACAAGGTGGTCGGGCAGATCTCCGATGCCCCCGTACTCAGCCAGACTTAGAGCAAGCGATTGCTGGTAGTTGTTGCGCAGCGACGATCTCGCCACATCGTCGCTCATGTCGGCCAACAGTGTTTTGCGGGCCTCAGGGGCTAGCTTGCCGGACTGCACCGCCGGCGCGAGCGCGATCTTGATGTTGACCTCCTGGTCAGAGGTGTTCACGCCTGCGGAATTGTCGATGAAGTCGGTGTTGATCCGGCCACCGCGGCTCGCAAACTCGATCCGGGCCCGCTGAGTCATTCCGAGGTTGGCGCCCTCGCCGATCACTTTGGCATTGATCTCGCCGGCGGTGATGCGCAGGCCATCGTTGGCTCGGTCTCCGACGTCCTCGTTGCGCTCGCTCGAAGCCCGCACATAGGTGCCGATACCACCGAACCAGAGCAGATCGACGTTGCATTTGAGAACGGCGCGGATGAGTTCCGGCGGGGTCACGCTCAGCGTGTCGAGCGCGAGCATGCTGCGCATTTCTTCACTGACGGGCAGCGATTTGGCTGAGCGCGAGAATACGCCGCCGCCTTTGGAGATCTTCGCCTTGTCGTAATCCTGCCAGCTGGATCGTGGCAGATCGAAGAGGCGCCGACGCTCGGCAAAAGCGTCAGTGGGCGGGCTCGGATCGATGAATATGTCGCGATGATCGAAGGCCGCAACGAGCTGAATATGAGGTGAGAGCAGCATACCATTGCCGAACACGTCGCCCGACATGTCGCCAACGCCGACGACGCGGAACGGCTGGCTCTGGATGTCTACATCCATCTCGCGAAAATGGCGCTTCACACACTCCCAGGCGCCGCGGGCAGTGATCCCCATCTTCTTGTGGTCATAGCCGTCGGAGCCGCCGGAGGCGAATGCGTCGCCCAGCCAGAAATCGTGTTCCGCCGAGATCTGATTGGCGAGATCCGAGAAGGTCGCGGTCCCCTTGTCGGCGGCGACCACCAGGTAGGCATCGTCTCCATCATGGCGGATCACGCGCGCAGGCGGAGCTATCCGGCCATTCTTGATGTTGTCTGTGATACCGAGCAGCGCCGATATGAAAATCCGGTAAGCGGCCGCGCCTTCCTTCTGTACTTCGTCCCGCGTGCCGAGGCGCGAAAGCTGCTTGGGGAGGAAGCCGCCCTTGGCGCCAGACGGCACGATCACCGCATTCTTGACGAGCTGCGCGCGGACAAGACCCAGAATTTCGGTGCGGAAATCCTGAGCGCGATCCGACCAGCGGATGCCACCCCGTGCAATCGGCGCGAACCGCAGGTGTACGCCTTCGACGCGCGGCGAATGCACCCAAATCTCCCGGAAGGGTCGCGGCTCCGGCGCGGCCTCAATCATCCTGCTATCGAATTTGAATGTGATGGTCTCGGGATGCTGGCCAACGGGTGCGGACTGATAGAAATTTGTCCGCACCGTCGCACCGATCAGGTTCAGGAACTGCCGCAGAATACGGTCTTCGTCGAGGCTGGAGACCGCGGCAAGGGCAGTCTCGATGCGGTTGCGCAGAGCGGTCTCGCCCGAGCGCCGCTCTGGTGCGGAGAGCTTGCGACCAACATCAAAGCGCAAGTGAAACAGCTCCAGCAAATCCGCGGCGACCTGAGGATGCCCGGCGACGGTGTCGGCAAGGTAGCGTAGGCCGAATGGAGAACCGAGCTGGCGCAGGTAGGCGGCATAGGCCCTGAGAACGGCGGCCTCCCGCCAGTGCGCGCCCGCCGCGATTACCAGCCTGTTGAAGCCGTCGCTCTCCGACTCCCCGCCAAATACGGCAAGAAAAGCGTCTTCGAGGCGTTTGTCGTGCGCTTCGAGCTTGATGGCGGTGCCGTCACTCGTCTGAAGAACCATATCGTGCAGGACGACATCGCGCGGGCCGTCTTCGAAGGTCGGCTTGATATGGTAGGACCGTTCGTCAATCGCGAAGAATCCAAAATTTTCCAGGATGGGGACGCGCTGCGACAGCGGAATGGGTGCGCCGAACCGGTAGATGGCGGCGTGGACGCGGTCCGCGGACGCGTTCGCCGGGCGGTAGAAATCGATTGCGATCGGCTGCGCGGGGCCAAGGCGTTCGATGCGCTGAATGTCCTGCAGCGCCCGCTCGGCGGAGAAGCGTTCCTTGTAGCCGGCGGGAAAGGCTTCGCGATATTTGGCCTGCAGCGGTTCTGCGTTGGAAGCCGCGCGCGCAATTTTGTCGGCAAGGCGGTCTTCCCAGGTTTGCACGATGGCCGCAACGGCGCGCTCGAGTTCGTGAGTGTCTGCCTGTGGTGTCGGTCCCACATGGCGGCCGATGATGAATTGCACCCGCACCAGCGGCCCATCCTGGAAGTGCGGATAGAATGCGGTCACATGGCCCTTGTAGGTCTCTGCCAGCAGGGCACCGATGCGTTCGCGAACCACCGTGTTGTAGCGATCGCGCGGCACGTAAACCAGCAACGAGACAAACCGGTCGAACCGATCCGCCCGCGCGAACACCCTGACGCGCGGTCTAATTTCCAGGTCGAGGATTTCGCTTGCCCATTCCTGAAGCTGATCGATGTCGATCTGGAAGAGTTCATCACGCGGGAAGGTGTCGAGGATATTCAGCAGGGCCTTGCCGTCGTGGCTTGCCGGGGCAAAGCCCGCGGCTTTGAGGACCGCCTCGGTCTTGTGCCGTAGAAGCGGGATGTCGCGCGGCTGACTCACGTAAGCCAGGGAGGTGAAAAGCCCGACTATGCGAATCTCGCCGTCGGGCGTGCCATCGCTGCGGTAGGTCTTGATGCCGACGTAATCCATATGGGTCCGCCGATGCACACGGCTCACCACATTGGCCTTGCTGACGATCAAAGGCGCCGGAGAGAAGAAGAAGCGGCGGATCTCGGGTGTCATGGCAACCAGTTCGGTGCCGCGCCGCAGCACCTGGGTCGCTGGATTTCGCAGCACGCCCAGGCCGGGCGCTTGCGCCGGCACCAAGTCGCCGGTCTCGGGGGAGCCAGCCAACCGGTACTGTCGCAGTCCGAGAAAGGTGAAGTTCCCCGCTTCCAGCCATTTCAGGAAAGCGATCGATTCTTTCATCAGATCGGCCGGGACGCCACGCGGCGCGGTTTCGAGCCGACGAATGAGGTCGCCCAGGCGTCCGAGCATCGCGCGCCAGTCGCCCACCACGACGCGCACATCGCCGAGAACGGCCGCGAGTGCCTCAGCCAACCCCTGCCTGGCGGCCTCGGACAGGCGCTCCACGTGCACCGCCATGAAACTTTCCTGATGCCCGTCGCTCCACCTTCCCGGCGCAGCCAACGCCTGAAGACGGCCGGACGCGTCACGCTCGGTCTTGAAGGTTGGGTGCAGAAGAAGGGTTACGGCGATGCCGCGCGCCTGCAGCTCTCCCAAAACCGAATCCACGAGAAACGGCATATCGTCGTTGAGGATCTCGATGGCCCATGGCTCGCGCGCGCGGGTGGTCTTGGGGATGCGACGAACGCGCAGCTTGGGCTCCCCGGCAGGCTTCTGCGCGATGAACTGCGCGGTTTCCGTTGCATAGTCAGCAAGCCGCTCCGCGCCGATCGCGCCGAGCACCTCCGCGGAAACCCCGCGATAGAGCAATGGCACAAGCTGTGCGGCCTTTTTGCCGACGGCGGTCCGAACCCGCTCGACCAGACCGCCGGCGGATACTTTGGCTTGCAGCGTCATGTGGCCTCCCGCGATGTCGCCGGACCTGTGAAGTGTGAACGCACGGCGCGCCGTTGACAATCATTGCCAGCGGCCGTTCACATTCTTGCAAGATGATGTACCAAAGCGAGGATCCCCGCATGCTCAAGCCGACACGGCTCATGGCACTCGACGTTGGCAAACAGGCCCGTCTCGATCAGGAAAACGAGGGCTATTTCGCGAGGTGCCGGGAGAAGCTCGGGTTCGTCCCCAACGTGCTCCAGGCCTACGCCTTCGACAACACCAAGCTCAAGGCCTTCATTATGATGGCCGACGACCTGATGCTTGGCGAAAGCGGGCTCAGCAAGCTCGAGCGCGAAATGATCGCGGTGGCTGTAAGCAGCATCAATCACTGTCATTACTGCCTGACCGCACACGGCGCTGCCGTCCGGCAGCGTGCGGGGGACCCGGAAATGGGCGAGTTGATTGGACAGAACTACCGCGCGGCAGATCTGTCGCCGAAGCAGAGGGTGATGCTCGATTTCGTGGTGAAGCTCACCGAGCACCCCGAAAAGATCGTCGAGGATGACCGCCGCTCACTGCGCAAGGCGGGGTTCACCGACCGCGATATCTGGGACATTGCCGCCGTCGCGGGCTTCTACAACATGACAAACCGCCTTGCTTCCGCCACCGACATGCGACCCAACCGCGAATACCACTATGTCGCGCGTGACCGCGAAGACGGAGCGGAACGTGCGCGGGGCGGTACGCCCACTCGGCGGACCCGGCGGAGCGCCTGACCCAAACCGGCTGGGCCTTGAAAGCAGGACCTGGAGTCTGCCACACTTGTACCGGGCCGTATCCCGGAAACCGGCACGAGGGACATGCGTAATACGATCGCCGTCATGAACACTAAGGGCGGCGTGGGCAAATCCACGCTGGTACTGGCCCTGGCGGAAACGCTTTCAGCCAAGTTCAAGAAAAACGTTCTCATCATCGATTCAGACGCTCAGGCCAGCGTCAGCGCCATGCTGCTGACGGCGGCAAATCTGCACCGGCTGCAATCAGACGGTCTCACCATCGTCGACCTGCTCGTCGCCAGCGTGCTCAACAATCAAACCGTTGAGTGGCCGCGTTTCGTCGTCGGCGGGGTATCAGACGTGGATGAGGCCCGCTCGGTCTATCTCATTCCGAGCGACATGCAGCTCACCCTGTTCGAACGCGAGGTGTCCAAAGAAAGCCTGCACGCGCGCCTGCGCACCAGCATCGGTGGCCTGCTCACCCATGTGCGCGGGGTGTTCGATATTATTTTGGTCGACTGTCCACCCGGTCTCTCGGTGCTTACCGAATCCTGGCTGCGCGAGGCGGATTTTCATCTCTCGCCGACCAAGCCCGATTATGTCTCCACCTGTGGACTGGAGGTGTTCCGGCGCTTCAAAGGCCTCAACCCGGAAATGGGATTCGCCGAAAATCTCGGCGTTGTCATCAACATGAAGGACGGCCAGTCGACCGTTGACGCTGACTATCAGCGTTGGCTGGAGAACAACGCCGATAACCGCTGTTTCCCGGTCGCTGTGCCGCGCACCAGTGCGTTGCAGCACGCCTCTCAGCTCAGCCCAAGCGAACGTTCCTACGTCGCGAAATACCCTGGCGAATCGGGCAGCGCGGTGCGCGCCCTTGCCGAGGAGTTGATCCATCGGCTGGCTGTCGCCAATGGCGCAGGCGCGGCGCCGCAGAGGGCCGCCTCTCCCGCGGCGCAACGATGAACCAACCGACGCCGGCACCGGTGCCCCTTGCGCACTCCGGCACGAGTAACGGCCATGGCCTCCACCGTCTTTGACTCGGCAGTTTTCCGCGACGCGTTCAGCACGCCAGCGATGCGTGAGGTGTTCGCCGACGAGGCTACCGTTGCGCGGTACGTCGAGGTGGAAGTTGCTCTGGCCGCGGCGGAAGCGCGCGCTGGCGTCATCCCGCAGGCAGCGGCAGACGCGATCCGGCGGCACGCGAGGGCCAAGACGATCGACCTTGCCAAACTGAAGGACGAGACCGAACTCGTCGGGTACCCCATTGTCGGCCTGGTGCGCCAGCTTGCCAAGCAGTGCGGTGAGGCGGGGCGCTACGTACATTGGGGCGCAACGACGCAGGACATCATGGACACCGCCACCGTGCTGCAGGTGCGCGATGCGCTGGCGCTGGTCGAAACCGAGCTGGCGGCGATTGCCAAGGCGCTTGCCGGTCTGGCGCGGAAATATCGCGGCGCGGTGATGGCCGGCCGCACGCATCTGCAACACGCGCTTCCGGTCACCTTTGGCTACAAGGCAGCCGTGTGGCTGAGCATGATCCAGCGGCATCGCCGGCGACTGACCGAGATGAAACCGCGCGTGCTGGTCGGCCAGTTCGGCGGAGCGGCCGGTACGCTCGCCTCCCTGGGCGACAAGGGGCTTGCGGTGCACGAGGCGCTGATGGCCGAGCTGGGCCTCGGCGCATCGCCCATCCCCTGGCATGTCGCCCGTGACGGGCTGGCGGAAACAGCAGGCCTGCTCGGGCTGATCACAGGCAGCCTGGCGAAGATTGCCACCGACGTCATGCTGATGATGCAGACGGAGGTTGGCGAGGTGTTCGAGCCGTACGAAGAAGGCCGTGGGTCTTCCTCGACCATGCCGCAGAAGCGCAATCCCATCTCCTGCGAGCTGATCCTGGCGGCTGCGAAAATCGTGCGCCAGAACGCAGGACTGATGCTGGATGCCATGGCCTCCGATTATGAGCGGGCGACAGGTCCATGGCAGGTCGAATGGCAGGCGTTGCCGGAGGCGTTCCTTGCCGCGTCTGCCGCCCTGCACCAGGCGCGCTTCATGCTGGAAGGCCTGGTGGTTGATCCAAAGCGCATGCGCAGGAACCTCGACCAAACCGGCGGGCTGATCCTGGCGGAGGCCGTGATGATGGCACTTGCCGAACATACCGGCCGGCAGGACGCACATCATGTTGTGGCGCATGCGGCCCGCGCGGCACTGGAGCAGGGCACAACACTTCTCGCCCAGCTCGAGAAAGAGCCGAAAGTCACGCAGCACCTCTCGAACGAACGGCTGCGGGAACTGCTCGACCCGGAGCGCTATCTGGGCTCGGCCACAGCCATGGTCGACCGGGTGCTGAGCGAGAAATAAGGCGCGGCGTTTCATCCCGCACAAGCACATCCCAATGACATTCGTCCCACGCCGCATTTTGCCGGTCATCGTGCTGTCCCAGTTCGCGGGAACGTCGCTGTGGTTTGCGGGGAATGCGGTCATCCCGGATCTGCAACACCACTACGGGTTGCCGAGCGATGCGCTGGGCAGCATCACCAGCGCCGTGCAGCTTGGCTTTATCGTTGGGACCCTCGTGTTCGCGATACTAGCCATCGCCGACCGATACTCGCCACGACGCATCTTTCTTCTCTGCGCGCTGGTCGGCGGCGGTCTAAACGCCGTGACGTGCCTATTCGGCGCGCATCTGTGGGCCCTGCTCGCGCTGCGGTTTGCGACCGGAATCTGCCTTGCCGGCATCTACCCCGTCGGGATGAAGATCGCCTCGGGCTGGTTCGACCGCGACCTCGGCCGCGCGCTGGGGTTTCTGGTGGGTTCGCTGGTCCTTGGAACCGCCCTGCCTCATCTGATACGCGCCCTTGGCCACGATCTGCCGTGGGAGGGCGTGATGCTTTCGGTGTCGATAATCGCGGCCCTAGGCGGAGCGCTCATGTATGCCCTCGTCCCCGACGGGCCGCACCTGAAAGTCGGCGCGCGCTTCAACCCGGCCGCGTTTGCCGCAATTTTCCGCTCGCCGGAGTTCCGGGCCTCCTCGTTCGGCTATTTCGGCCACATGTGGGAACTCTATGCGTTCTGGGCCTTCGTCCCGGCTTTCCTCGCGATTTCGGCAGGCGGCCTTGCAGCAGCTCCGCGCAGCATCTCCTTCTGGGCGTTCGCCATCATCGGCGCCGGGACGCTCGGATGTATTGCGGGGGGCCTTCTGTCGCTGCGATTCGGCAGCGCGCGAGTGGCGTTCCTGCAGCTTGCGACCTCAGGCGTCTGCTGCCTGCTGTCGCCTCTTGCGGTCGGGCTCCCGTATCCGTTGCTTCTGGCGTTCCTTTTGATCTGGGGCGTGGTGGTTGTGGGCGACTCCCCGCAGTTCTCGGCGCTCAATGCCCGCTATGCTCCGCCCGAGCTGGTCGGTTCGGCGCTGACAATTGTCAATTCAATCGGCTTCGCCATCACCATCCTGCCGATTCAACTTCTCGGCAACGCAATCGGTACCAATTGGGCGCAGTACATGTTTCTGCTGCTCCTGCCAGGACCGGTGCTGGGTCTGATGGCGCTCATCAGGCTCGTCCACCGCGGCCAGGAGCCCGCAGCTACTTGAACGCGCGATCGCCCTGCTGGTCGATGATCTGCCGGGCCTTCGCAGTGGCAATAGCGACCGCGTCTTCCCAGATCGGCGAGGTATCGGCGCGAATGAAGTCGTGCCGTTTCACCCCCTCGGAGGTGGTCTTCTCGATTGCGCCGGCGACCTGATACTGGTCGCCGCTGCGGTAAGGTGCAGGGATGATGCGATATCCCTTGTATTCAACCGTCTCCGCCGAGTGCTGGCCCTTGCCGCCAGCACTTGCGCCGGCAAGCTTGCCGATCACCGCCTTCAGCTTCATGAACATGTCCTGATCCCCTGTGTGCGACTGTGGCGCGGCCGCTAAACTCTCAACCCGTCAGGATCGGGCGCAAGGAAGCGGTCTCCGCTGCGATAAACGTGAAGAACGCAGCGACGGCGGGGGTCCGCCGCCGATCGGGATGGGCAAGGATACGCCAGCTTCGAGTCAACTCGGGAACCTGTTCGAACAAGCGCACGAGCTCAGGTTCAGCGTCGCCCAAAGCGATAGGCATCGGCACCGGCGCGACCCCTGATTTGGCCACCGACACCAACCCCAGAACGCTGGTAACGCGTGCCGCGATGGGCGCTTCCGGTGCGACCTGCTGCAGCCATTTTGCGGCGCGATTGCTGGCCATCGGCCCGTCGAAACCTACCGTGGGGTGTCGGGCAAGCTCTGCGATGGTGGCCAGACCGCCGTTGCGCTCCAGGTAGGCCTTGCTCGCATAGACCGACCAGATGGAGTCGGCGATCTTGCGACCGACAAGCACATCGTCGTCCGTGTCACCCGACCGCAACGCCACGTCGGCGTCGCCGCGGGCCAAATCAACATAACGGTCACTCATCACAAACTCCACCCGCAGCTTGGGGTGTTGCTCATGAAAGCGGTCAAGCAGAGATGACTTCATGATCCGATAGACAATGGGCTCAGGACACGTCACGCGGATCACGCCACCCTCCCCGCGCTCAATGACAGCCTTGCGCTGCTCAAAAGCAAGCGCGGCGCGTTCAATCTGCTCCGCGTACGGCAGCATTTCCTCGCCGAACTCGGTGAGGCGGTAACCGGTCGCGTGGCGCTTGACGAGCTCGCGCCCAAGCTTGCGCTCCAGCTCGGTGACGCGCCGCTGCACGGTCGACTGGCTGAGAGACATGGCTTTAGCTGCCGCAAGCGTGCTGCCGTGCCGCGCGACCGCCAGGAAGTATTTGACGTCATCCCATTCGAACATGGCGATCAATTATGCAGTTTTGCTGCAGCGTACCGCAAACTTGCGGCTGCCACGACCTGCAAAGCACCTGTAGTTGATCCGAGGTCCGCCGATTGGAGGCGGATTGGTAAATCAGGAGACGGAACGATGATCAAGACTGTAGCAGGGGTTGCAGGTCTGGTGGCGCTGGGCGGGGTAGCCCAGGCCCAGGACCCGGTTCACACGGATGGCGACAAATACAAGGTCAAGATCGAGAACCAGAGGGTGCGAGTGCTGGAATACAAAGACCGGCCGGGTGACAAGACGCACCAGCACACCCATCCGGACTTCGTTCTGGTGGCCCTGGCCCCGTTCAAACGCAAGATCATTCTGCCCGACGGCAAAGCCATGATCCGCGAATTCAAGGCGGGCGATTTCTTCTGGTCGGACGCGCAGACCCATATCGGCGAAAACATCGGCGACACGCCAACGCACGTGCTGATGATCGAAATGAAGTAGGGCACCGCGCACCCCCGGCGCCGGGGCTTGGCCCGACGCCGGCGGCGGCCCTAACCCTTCCTGTCCGGCACCGCCAGACGGATATGCAGCTCGCGCAGCTGCTTCGGTGCCACCTCGCTCGGCGCCCCCATGAGCAGGTCGCTGGCCTGCTGGTTCATCGGGAACAGCGCCACTTCGCGCAGGTTCTTGGCACCGACCAGCAGCATGACGATGCGGTCGATGCCGGCCGCCATGCCGCCGTGCGGCGGCGCGCCGTACTGGAACGCGCGGTACATGCCGCCGAAGCGCGCCTCCACCACCTCCGGGCCGAGGCCGGCGATGCCGAACGCCTTCACCATCGTCTCGGGCTTGTGGTTGCGGATGCCGCCGCTCGCGATCTCGAAGCCGTTGCAGACGATATCGTACTGGTAGGCCTTGATTTTGAGCAGGTCCTCGTTGGATTTCGCCGCTTCAAGCGCCGCCAGCTCGCCCTGCGGCATGGAGAACGGATTGTGCGAGAAGTCGATCTTCTTCTCGTCCTCGTTCCACTCGTACATGGGGAAGTCGACGATCCAGGCGAGCGCGAACTGGTCCTCCCTGACGAGCTTCAGCTCCTGGCCGATCAGCGCGCGCGCATCGCCCGCGAACTTGGCGAACTTTTCCGGATTGCCGGCAGCAAAGAATACCGCGTCGCCGGTCTTGAGCCCGAGCTGCGCCTGGATTGCGCCTGCGCGCTCCGCCCCGATGTTCTTTGCGATGGGACCGGCGCCGGCGGCACCTTCCTCCTCACGCCAGAAGATGTAGCCGAGCCCGGGCTGACCTTCCTTCTGCGCCCAGCCGTTCATGCGATCGCAGAAGGCGCGCGAGCCGCCGCCAGGCGCCGGGATGGCCCACACGCGCGCCTTGGGATCCTTCTCGATCATCCCCGCGAACACCTTGAAGCCGGAGCCACGGAAATGCCCAGTCACGTCCTGCATCTCGATAGGGTTGCGCAGGTCGGGCTTGTCGGTGCCGTATTTGCGGATGGCCTCGTCGTAGGGGATGCGCGGCCAGCCCTTCGTCACCGGCTTGCCACCGGCGAACTCCTCGAACACGCCGGTGATGACGGGCTCCATGGCGGCGAATACGTCGGCCTGCTCGACGAAGCTCATCTCCACGTCGAGCTGATAAAACTCGCCCGGCAGGCGGTCGGCGCGCGGGTCCTCGTCGCGGAAGCAGGGCGCGATTTGGAAGTAACGGTCGAAGCCGGAGATCATCAGGAGCTGCTTGTACTGCTGCGGCGCCTGCGGTAGCGCGTAGAACTTGCCGGGATGGATGCGCGATGGCACCAGGAAGTCGCGCGCGCCCTCGGGGCTTGAAGCGGTGAGGATCGGCGTTGCGAACTCGTTGAAGCCGGCCTCGTTCATGCGTCGCCGTATTGAGGCGATAACGGCGAGCCGCCTCATGATGTTGGCGTGCAGCGTCTCCCGCCGCAGATCGAGGAAGCGGTAGGTGAGGCGCAGATCCTCGGGATACTCCGGTTCCCCGAAGACCGGAACAGGCAGCTCCTTGGCGGCCGAGAGCACCTCGATCTCGCTGACCACCACCTCGACCTCGCCCGTCGCCAGCTCGGGATTGACCGTCGGCTTGCCGTCGATGACCGGCCGGTCGCGGACGGTGCCGTCGACGCGGATCACCCACTCGGAGCGCAAAGATTCGGCCGTTTTGAACGCCGGGCTGTCGGGGTCGGCCACAACCTGCGTGATGCCGTAGTGGTCGCGCAGGTCGATGAACAGCAGCCCGCCATGGTCACGCACCCGATGCACCCAGCCCGAAAGGCGTACGCTGCGACCGCAATCGGCCTTGCGCAGGTCCCCGCAGGTGTTGCTGCGATAGCGGTTGGCTGGCACTCCCTGCGCCCTGCCACCACCGCTGCTGCCGCGCGCCGGCTGTTTCGCCTCAGCCATGGACCGATCCGTCTCTGGTGAACCCGGTGAAGTGGCGGAAAAGCACACGCACAACCTGTATTGTCAAGGTGGAGGGTGGGGCCCGCCGCGACGTGGTGGGGCCGCGACAAGCCGGATTTAATGCGCTATATGGCCCCCTCCATGCGCCTCATCACGACCACCCGCGAGCTGAGCGAATTGTGCACCCGCCTCGGCCGGAGCGAATTCGTCACCGTCGATACAGAGTTCATTCGCGAGCAGACATTTTGGCCGCACCTCTGCCTCATCCAGATGGCCAGCGCAGAGGAGGAGGCCATTGTCGATCCGCTGGCGCCTGGCATCGACCTGAATCCCTTCTATGCGCTGATGGCCGACGCCGGGGTTGTGAAGGTGTTCCACGCCGCCCGCCAGGACGTGGAGATCGTGTGGACGAAGGCAGGGCTCATTCCGCATCCGATCTTCGACACCCAGGTTGCGGCCATGGTGTGCGGATTTGGCGACTCGGTGAGCTACGTCAACCTGGTGAAGGAAATCACCGGCAAGGATCTCGACAAAAGCTCGCGTTTCACCGACTGGGCGCGCCGGCCGCTTACCACCAAGCAGCTGACCTATGCGCTGGCCGACGTGACCCACCTGCGCGACATCTACAAGCATTTGAAAGCCGAGCTGGCCGCAAGCAACCGCGAGGACTGGCTCGAAGAGGAAATGCGGACGCTCACCGATCCCGCGACGTATGAGACACGTCCGGAGGACGCATGGCGGCGGCTGAAACTGCGGGTCAAGAACCGCAAAGGGCTCGCCGTGCTGATGGAACTCGCCGCGTGGCGCGAACGCCTGGCCCAGGCGCAGGACGTGCCGCGCAACCGCGTGTTGCGCGACGAAGCCCTCTATGACATCGCCGGCCACGCTCCTACGGACGCGGCCAAGCTTGCCGAGCTGCGGACCCTGAGCGAGGGCTTCGCGCGATCCGCCCGAGCTCGGGAAATCATCGAGGCGGTGAAGCAGGGCCTGGCGCGCGACCCCGCCACCGTGCCGCCACTGCGATCGGGGGCGCCGTTTCCGGGCGACAAGGCTGCCCTGCTGGACCTGCTACGGGTGCTGCTGAAGGCCTGTGCGGCGCGGCATCGCGTAGCGGCCCGCCTGATCGCTGACGCCGACGACCTGGAGCGCATCGCTGCCGAAGCAAATCCTGACGTGCCAGCCCTTAAGGGGTGGCGCCACGATCTCTTCGGCACTCACGCGCAACGGCTCAAGCGCGGAGAAACAGCGCTGGCGGTACGCGGCGGTGAGGTTGTTGTGATTCCTTTGGAGACGAAGCCGCGACCGACCGGCGCGGAAAGACTGCCCAGCGTCAGCCGGCCGCCGGATTGACCGGATAGAGTGGGGTGGGCGTCAGGCGCGACGTGGTCTTGCTGCCCGCCGCGTAGTCGGACGGCCACGTCCAGGAGGCCGGCTCGACACTCACTGCACTGATGGCGGCCATCAGCAGCGCCGCCGTCAGAAACCCCGCCACAATGATCATCCGCATAGCTTGTATTCGCAGCCGTCTCGGCGGCCCTTTCTTCGGTTCTTGTACCTGGTGCCGGTTAAAAACACGCTTGCCGGCCACAGGTCTCATATGGGGTGGTCGGGGGGAAAAAGGCGCAAAAGTCACGCCGGTGTGACGAGGTTTGAAACCCGCTGCGCAGCGCCGCAGTTAACAAAACATTCAGGATGCTGAGCGGCCCACCGGGTGCCGCGGATCACGTTCCCGTGCGCGCAGGGTCAATGTGGACGGCCGGGGTCGTACTTGTGAGTCTGGCGCCACTCCGACAGGAAGTAGGCGAGCTTATCATCGACCGTCGCCGGAAGCACGATGCGTACCGTCACCAGCTGGTCGCCAGTGTTGTGTGTGGTGGCATTGTGCACGCCCTTGCCCTTGAGCCGAAAAATGCGGCCGGAGCTCGTCCCTTTCGGGATCGTGAGCTGCACACGGCCTGAGACCGTCGGCACTTCCACCTTGGCGCCAAGCACGGCTTCGTCGATGGTGATCGGCAGGTCGAGCGCAATGTCGTCGCCGGAACGCTTGAAGTGCGGGTGCGGCCGCACCTTGATCTCGACCAGCGCGTCGCCTGGCTCGCTGCCGCGCAGGCCCGGCCCACCCTTGCCTTTCAGTCGGAGAACCTGCCCGTCGGAGACCCCCTCAGGCACCGTCAAGTCGAGCACGCCTCCCTCCGGCATCGCCACGCGCTTCTTGGTGCCCGTGGCAGCCTCAAGGAAATCCACCTCCAAGGTATAGCGTACGTCACGCCCGCGCATGGCGAACGGTCCGGTGCTTTCTCCCCGGGTGCGGCCGAAAAGATCGGAGAAGATGTCGCCGAACCCGAATTCCTCGCCCGGGCCGCCGGCGCCGGCTCCGCGCTGACCGAACGGGCCGCCGCCGCTATATGTACGCTGATAGGTGCGCCGCTGCTCGCCGTCGGCGTCGATCTCGCCGCGATCATACTGCTTGCGCTTTTCCGGATCGCCGACGATGGCGTAGGCGGAGGACACCTTCTTGAAGCGCTCTTCGGCCGCTACCTTGTTGGCCGGATTCATGTCGGGATGCAGCTCCTTCGCCAGCTTGCGATAGGCGCTGCGAATGTCCTCATCGGACGCCGTGCGGGGCACGCCCAGAACCTTATAGGGGTCTTCCGCCATTTCGATCCGATCCAGCCCAGTCTACCTGCACTATATAGGTGCTGGGCGAAGCCCGCGCGCCCCGTCCCCTAACCTGCGATGCGAATGTCCGGCTCGCTGTCCAACAGGCCGGCCAGCACGCTGAACCGGCGACGCAGGCGCTCTCCATCGAGGGCGGCATACGACCGGGGGATGGACAGCACAAGCTTGCGGCCGTCGTAAAACAAGCGCGTCTCATCGATAATGCCGGGCCTGCCGATCGAGATCATATGCCCGGCACGGATGGCGGCCCCCACAATGCGCGCCCGACGGTAAAGCTTTTTTGGAAGCAGGGCCCTAAGCCGCTCGGGCAGCTCGTCAGGCATCTCCTCTTCGCCGCCGGCCCCGACGTGGCGGAAGTAAATGGCAAGAGCCAGGAACACACGTCCCGCGTGGTCGATGCCGGCCAGCGCGGCGTGGGCGATGAGGGCCATGCTCTGCTCGCCGCGGTAGTCAGGGTGAGCCCGCCAGCTGATGTCGGAAAGCAGGCACGCCGCGTGGCGCAGCCGCCGCTCCTCGTCCGTCTCCTTCGGCCCCGGCGCTTCGAAGAGCGCATCGGTCCACGTGCATAGCTCGGCTGCGTGGGTTGCAGAGCGCGAACGCAGGCGCGCGTAGTCGGCGCAGAACGACAGCAGCGGGTCCTTGCGGCGCTCCGCCTCCGAGAGAAGGCCGTAGACAAGCCCCTCACGGATGCCGAACACGGAGAACAGCACTTGGCCCGGATCGAGCCGCCGCAACAGGCGCTCAAGCACCAGCGCGCCATAGGGCAGCACCTCGCGCCGGGCGCGGCTGACATCCTTCATCCCCTTCAGGGATGCCAGTTTCTTGGCCTTGCGGATGTCCTCGCAGAAACCGGTCATCTCCTTGGCCGGCACCACATAGCCGTGCATGACACGCAGCGGATAGCCGACCTCCTGCATGTGCAGCCTGGCGATGGCGCGCCAGACGCCGCCGACAGCGTAGAACACCCGGCCCCGCCCCTTCGACAGCCACGGTATCCGCGCAATCTGCTCGTCCGCCAGGTCAACGGCCTTGTCGATCTTGCCGCCCGAAGCATCGAGTAGCGCCAGGCCCCCGAGGGGCAGCGTCGCAGCCTGCCGCAGGCCGTCCTGGCCGATGTCGATAAGCTCGAGGCTGCCGCCGCCCAGGTCGCCGGCCACCCCGTCGGGATCGCGAAACCCCATCAAGATGCCGTTGGCGGCGAGCCGGGCCTCCTGCTGACCCGTTAGCACCTGCACGTTCCAGCCGAGCACCCGTTCCGCGCGGGCGACAAACTCGGGCCCGTCGGTGGCCTCGCGGCAGGCCGCGGTGGCGATGGCGCGCAGGTTCTTGACCCCGAGAATGCGCGCAATGGCGCCGAAACGCTTGAGCGCGCCAAGCGCCCGCGCGCTGCTCTCCTCACCCAGGCGGCCGGTTGAGGCGACCGCACGGCCAAGCCCGCACAACACCTTCTCGTTGAAGATCGGCGTGGGACTTCGGACCGCGCCTTCGTATACGACCAGCCGGACGGAGTTGGAGCCAATATCGACGACGGCGATCGGCTCCAGCTCGTGTCTGTCGCCAGCACCGGCGATTTCGCCCATCGTGCCCTCTAGCTTTCCGAGGGCACACCTTTATCAAGACTGAACCGGCGCGGGAAGCTGTCCTTCAAGGATTGACCACGGCCCGAAAGGCTGGGGTTGGTCATAAAATACTCATGCGCGTTGAAGGGCTCCTCGCCGGGCCCCGGATGTATGCGCTCGGAGGAACCATCCGGCAGACCGCGCCAGCTCTGCTGGTTGTCCTTCAGGTTGGCCACCATGATCTGGCCCAGGATCTGCTCATGCACGGTGGGATTGGTGATCGGCACCATCACTTCCACCCGGCGGTCGAGGTTGCGCGGCATCATGTCCGCCGAGCTGATGTAGACCGTGGCCTTGGGCGATGGCAGTCCGTGCGAGGCACCGAAGCAGTAGACCCGCGAGTGCTCGAGGAAGCGTCCGACGATGCTTTTGAGGCGAATGTTCTCCGACAGACCCGGGATCCCTGGCCGCAGGCAGCATACGCCGCGCACGATAAGGTCAATCTGCACGCCGGCCCGGCTCGCCTCATACAGTGCGTCGATGATCTGGGTGTCCACGAGTGAGTTCATCTTCATCCAGATCGCCGCCGGGCGGCCAGCCTCGGCGTGCGCAATCTCGTCACGGATGTGCGCGAGCACGCGGGTGCGGATGCCCTGTGGGCTTGCCGCCATCACCTCGATTTCGGCGGGCTCGGCGTAGCCGGTGACGAAGTTGAAGATGCGCGTGACGTCGCGGCCGATGACGGGGTCGGCGGTGAAAAATGACAGGTCGCTGTAGATGCGCGCGGTCACAGGGTGATAGTTGCCGGTGCCGACGTGGCAGTAGGTGGCGAGCTCGGTCCCTTCCTTGCGCACGATCAGTCCGAGCTTGGCGTGGGTCTTGAGCTCGATGAAACCATAGACGACATGCACGCCGGCGCTTTCAAGATCTCGCGCCCAGCGGATGTTGGCGGCCTCGTCGAAGCGCGCCTTGAGCTCGACGACGGCCGTCACTGACTTGCCGAGATCGACCCCCTCCTTGAGGGCGCGAATGATCGGGCTGTCGTTCGAGGTGCGGTAGAGCGTCCACTTGATGGCCATGACGTTGGGGTCGGCCACCGCCTGGCGCAGAAGCTGCACCACCACGTCGAAGGACTCGTAGGGGTGATGCACCACGATGTCTTTCTTGCGGATTGCTGCGAAGCAATCCCCGTTGAATTCGCGGATGCGCTCGGGAAAGCGGATTTTGAGAGGTTCGAACACCAGGTCGGTGCGTTCGGGCACGATCATCTGGGCAATGTCGGCGAGCCCCAGCAGGCCTTCGCGGAGGAACACCGCATCGTCGCGGATATCGAGTTCGCGCACCACGAACCGTTGCAGACGGGCCGGCATCTGCCCATCGATCTCGACGCGGATGACGTGGCCGCGGCGCCGGCGCTTGAGGGCTGTCTCGTAGGAGGCAACGAGGTCCTCCGCCTCTTCCTGCACCTCGATGTCGCTGTCCCGCAGCACCCGGAACGCGCCCTGGCTGCGGGCAATGAACCCGGGGAACAGGCGCGACAGGAACATGCCGATCACGGTTTCGATGCGGATGAACCGGATCGGCGCGATGCCTGTGCCGCTGCCGGCTTCGGCGGGAAGCCGGATGAAACGCTCAAGCTGGCCCGGGATCGGCATCAGCGCGTGCATAGTCGTGCCGTCACGCTCCCGCCGCAGCTCGACGCCCACGGTTATTCCGCCGTTCTGGATGAAGGGGAACGGATGGGCGGGATCGACCGCGATGGGAGTGAGGATGGGCATGTGATGGGCAAGGAACTGACGTTCCAGCCAAGCCATCTCCGCGTCGGTGAGCTCCTTGGGGAGCACGAGGTGGATGCCGGCCTCCGCCATGCTTTCTTTCAGCACCGTCCAGCAGGCCTGCTGGTCGCTGACCAGGGCGCCAGCGACGCGGTTGATCTCCGCGAGCTGCTGGGCCGGCGTCAGGCCGTCCTGGCTCGGCTGTACGACCCCGGCGGCAATCTGGCCGTAGAGCCCGGCCGCCCGGACCATGAAGAATTCGTCAAGATTGGAGGCCGAGATCGACAGGAAGCGCAGGCGCTCCAGCAGCGGGTGGCGCGTGTTGTTGGCCTCCTCGAGCACCCGCCGGTTGAACTGAAGCCAGGAGAGCTCGCGGTTGTAGTAGCGCCCCGGCCCGACAGGCGGCGCAGGCACGGGGGTTTTCCCTGTGCTTTCACGTTCCTGCAGCTTGGACTGCGGCAAGCTCATAACGGTCCTGGGATTACGTCTTTTCACGCGGCACTATGCCACCGGGTCGCCCCAATCGCCATTCTCCAACGCCAGTATGAAGCTTTGGTGACGCGGGCGCCCGTATTACGGGCTTGTCCTGCGACCGGCGCCGTAATTCAGCCTTGGCCTACGGCGTGCCGCGCCAGGGCTTCCGCCGCCAGCGCCCGCGTGACCTTGCGGTGCGCGGCCATCGCCATCCGGTCCAGCTCCGCCACCACCGCCGCAGCGGCCGCCATCGATTGCTCCATGCGCAAGGCGATATAGCTGATGACGTGCGGCTCGACCAGGAGCTGGCGGTCGGCGAAATGCTTTACAAGAACCGCTCGCAGTAGCGCATCGTCTGGCGGGGCGATGGTGACCACCGGCAGCGCGCGCAGACGCGAGGCGAGGTCCGGCAAGCCGATCTGCAGTTCCCCCGGTGCCTGCCGCGACGTAAGCAGGATGGACAGCTTGTGGACCCGGCTCAGGTTGAGGAGGTGAAAAAGCACGCGCTCCGCGCCGATCCCGGCGTGCAGGTCTTCCAACAGCGCCGCGCCTTGGCCAACGGCACCCGGCACGTCTTCCTCGCGGAGCGCACTGACCGCAATACGGGGCGCGCCCGAGCGGAGGCGCCATACGTTAGCCAAGTGCGTCTTGCCGGCACGCGCCGGCCCAACCACGATCACTGCCGGCGCAGGCCAATTAGGCCACCGGTCCATCATGTCGGCGGCAGCGGCATTCGAGCGGCTGACGAGGAAGTCCTCAGCACCGAGGGCGGGCCGATGCGGCAGGTCGAGCGTGAGCTGGCTGGCCGCCTCAGTCATGGCCGGTTTGGCGAGGACGCCGCCGGCTCGACGACGGTGCCGCGCCCCTTGTAGACGGAGCTCGCGAGATAAACGCGCACCGCGAAGCGGACCAGAACGGCGATGATCGCGGCTAGCGGCACGGCGACCAGCGTGCCCACGAAGCCGAACAGGTAGCTGAAGACAAACAGCGCGAAGATCAGCCACACCGGGTGCAGACCGATTTTCTGGCCGACGAGCCGCGGCGAAAGGAACGCCGTGTCGAGCGCGATGCCGGCGACGAGGATGGCCAGTGCCTTGAGCAGGGGTATGACATCCGGCCACGCCTGCACCAGCGCTACCGCCCCAGCGACGATCACGCCGATCATCCAGCCCACCACCGGCACGAAGGATAGCAGCCCGGTGGTCAGGCCGATGAGCAGGCCGTAGTTGATCCCGGCAAGGCTCAAGCCGATGGCGTAGAAGATGCCCAGCACGAGACAGATCGCACCCTGCCCGCGCACGAAGGCTGCGACCGCATCGTTGATCTCGGAGGCGAGCTGGCGAATGGTCGGGGCATGATCGCGCGGAAGCGCGTGGTCGAGGCGGTTCAACATCGGGTGCCAGTCCAGCAGCAGGTAGAACACCACCACCGGCGTGATCAAAAGAAGCGACAGGAAGTTGACCAGCGCCAGCCCGCGGCTCCAGAGCGAGGCCATGATGGCCGTTGCCGCCGCGCCCCAGTTCTGAGACAGATCATCGGCTGCCCGATTGAGCGCAGCGATGAACGACGGGAAGTTGGGCCCGAACCAGCTACGCGCCACGCTTTCGATGCCGTTACGCACACGCTCCATTTCTCCGGGCGCGGCGGCGACCACCTGGCGGGCCTGCTCGGCGAGCAGAGGACCAAGCAGCACCAGCGCCAGCACGGCCAGCGCAGCGGCCACGCCGATGATCAGCACCGCCACCCACACCCGCTTCAGTCCCAGCCCTTCCAACCGGTCCGCGAGCGGATTGAGGAAATAGGCGATGACGACCGCGGCCACGAAGGGAAGCAGGATGTCCTTCAGAAGCGCGATGAGCAGTACCAGGACGACAAGCGCCGCTAGCCAGAACCAGAGCTGCCTCTCAGCACGCATATCCGTCGCCCCCATGCCGGCCGCTCTGGTGGGACACGGTTCACCCCTGCGTGTCCTTGCCGGATTCATAGCCGGTCATGTGCAGAAGCCAAGCCCAGAGATAGGTTGCGAGTGACAAAAGCGTCAGCGCGCCCGTTACCCACACCAGGACGACGCGGGCAGTGTCCAGCCCGAGGGCAAAGGCGGTATCTGCCAATACCATCGCCGCGAGCAAAAGCTGGGCAACCGTGTTCGCCTTGCTCACGGCCAGGGGGCGAATATGAACGGGCATGCCCATCAGCCAGGACAACAGCACCGCCAGCACAATCAGAATGTCGCGGCTGACGACGGCGATCACCAGCCAGGGCGGGAGGTCGTGGCGAACGCCGAGCGCGATGTAGATGCTGACGATGAGAAGCTTGTCCGCCATCGGATCGAGGTAGGCGCCAAGCTCGGTGGTCCAGTGGAAACGCTTGGCGAGAAACCCGTCGACCGCGTCGCTGAGGCCGGCCAGCACGAATACAAAAAAGGCCGCCTGGTTCTGAGCGCTGATCAAAAGATAGAAGATGACCGGAACGGACAGAACGCGCGCGAGCGTAATGAAGTTGGGGATATTGATGATCAAACCGACCCCGGAGTTTCCAAGAGCAGGAGATGCTACCCCGCTTAGCGGCGCGCCCCTGAAGGCATCTCGAGGGGCGCACGTATTCGGAGCCGTTGTCCGCCTGCGTTCTCAGCGCAGCTGAAGTATCCAATTACCCCCGTCGTTGCGCAGGCTCAAGCCTTGGCCCTCGAGCACCGCCGCCAGTTCCTCTGCGCCACGCGCATAACGCAGCGTGACGCGCGCGTTGCGAGCGGACAGCCCTGCAACGTCGAGGCCTTGCACGCCCGGCGTGGCTCCGAGTCGGCGGCTGATGTCCTGCCACTCACTCATGCCGCGAAATTGCACGTAGATCATCAGATCGCCGCCGGACGACGCCCCACCGTAAGCGCCGCCGTTCCCCTGCGTCTTGATGGATTTCCACCGCCCTTGCAAAACGCCGAGCCCGACCACGGCCGCGTATTCCTTGGTGTAGGCGGGATCGCCCGGATCGACGCGATAGGCACGCCGCAGCGCAAATGCACCGACAACATCACGGCCGGCAAGCGTGACGATGAGCCGGCCCGAAGCCGCGTCCGGCTCCGCCACGGCCATCAGCACGAACTCGCTGTTGTAGAGGGAGGCGAAGTCGCGGATGGCGCTGCCATCTCCGCCGGCCAGAGCCGCCACCGTTTCCGGCCGGATCTCCGGCTTGAAGGCGGCCAGCTTGACCGGCGTGAGCGCGTGCGACAGGTCGAGCCCCCGCCAGGCGGCCGTCCAGCCGGCGTCATCGGCAGGCGGCGCCGTTGCGCCGCTGCGCCAGACCGGAACGAGCGTGACCGGCGGGGCCTGCTCGTCCACGAACGGGATGCCCTGCTGGCGCAGCAACCCGCGGACGCCGTCGGCCTGGAATGAAAAATCGAGGTTGGCGATGTATTCTGTCAGCGAATTGCGCTCCGCTCGCACGCCGAAGCCCTCAATCAGATCGCCGGCGTTGACCGAGTCGAGAGCCTTCAGGCGCGGGTAGGCGGTCACCGGGACGAGCCGCTTGAGAAGCGAGTGCAGCGCGGCGCGCTGCCCCTCGGCCATTGCTTTTTCCTTGGCCGCGACCGCGTTATCGGCGCGCGCCTCGACCGGGTAGTTGCCCATGGTGAACACCGTGTCCTCAGCGACGACGGGCGCCGAGGAAAGCCCACCGAGGGCCAGAGCCGCCGCCAGGCTCAATCCGGGCCTCGAAAACGCCCAGCGCGACGGCCGCCGGCCGGCAACCCGAGCCCCCATCACGACTACCGCAGCGGACCTCATTTCCCCTCACTCTGCAGGCCGGCCAAGGGTAACATTTGGCGAATCCTGCTGCTCTTTGCTATGCCCACATACCCTTGGATCGTGTTGGGCGAAAGCTGCGGCCGATCAATGGCGGGCGGGTTCCCGGCTCCAAGGCACGGTGTTTGGCGCGATCGAAAGGCGACACGTGACGTCCTACCGCGATGCCGGTGTCGATATCGAGGCGGGCAATGCCCTGGTCGCAGCGATCAAGCCGCTTGCCAAGAGTACCGTGCGGCCGGGCGCAGACGCGGACCTCGGCGGGTTCGGCGCGCTGTTCGACCTCAAACGTGCGGGCTTCAAGGATCCCCTGCTGGTGGCCGCGAACGATGGCGTCGGCACCAAGCTCAAGATTGCGATCGATACCGGCCGGCATGGCACCATCGGTGTCGATCTCGTTGCCATGTGCGTCAACGACCTACTGGCGCAGGGCGCCGAGCCCCTGTTCTTCCTCGACTATTTCGCCACCGGCAAACTCGACGTGGGTGTCGCGCAATCGGTGATCGGCGGCATCGCCGACGGCTGCCGGCAGGCGGGCTGCGCGCTGATCGGCGGCGAAACCGCCGAAATGCCGGGCCTCTACGCGGCGAAGGATTACGATCTCGCGGGCTTTGCGGTCGGCGCGGTGGAACGCGGCGCGGTGCTGCCGCGCCCAGACATCCGCGCGGGCGACGTGCTGATCGGCCTTGCGTCCTCGGGCGTGCATTCCAACGGCTATTCCCGGGTCCGGCGCGTCGTCGCCGACAAGGGGCTCTCCTGGGAACAGCCGGCACCCTTCGACCAGCAGCGCCCGCTTGGCGAAGCCCTGCTGACGCCGACCCGGATCTATGTGAAATCGACGCTGGCGGCGA
>DASZQG010000163.1:0-7260 GCA_035550075.1 Hyphomicrobiaceae bacterium
AATCCGCGCTCGGAGCGCCCGGAGGCGATCCGCGCCGAAATCCTCGCCGCGGCACCGGGTGCGCGCGAGATCGGCGACCGCCGGGAAGCCATTCACGCCGGTATCCGGCTGCTTGGCGCCGGTGACGTACTGCTGATTGCCGGCAAGGGCCACGAGACGGGCCAGATCGTGGGGTCCACCGTTATTCCGTTCTCCGACCACGACGCCGTCCGCGCCATTTTATCGGAGCCCCCGCTGCATGTCTGACCCGCTCTGGCAATGGGATGAGCTGGTTTCGGCCACTGGTGCGCGCGCCGATGAGGCGCCGGCCGCTGCCGTAACCGGGCTGTCGATCGACACGCGCACGCTTGTCGCCGGCGATCTGTTCATTGCGCTCGCCGACAAGCGCGACGGACACGAATTCGTCACCGCGGCGTTCGAGGGGGGAGCCGCCGCGGCGCTGGTGCGCAGTGGATACCGGCGGCGCAAGCGGGACGGGGCGTTGCTGCGCGTGGCCGACCCGCTCGAGGCACTCCGCGCTCTGGCGCGTGCAGCGCGGGTTCGCGGCAACGCCAAGGTCGTGGCCGTCACCGGCAGCGCGGGCAAGACCGGCACCAAGGAGATGCTGCGCCTGTGTCTGGAGTCGGCCGGCGCCACCCACGCCTCGCAGAAGTCCTACAACAATCACTGGGGTGTGCCGCTGACGCTGGCGTCGATGCCGAAGGCGACCGAGTATGCGGTGATCGAGATCGGCATGAACCATGCCGGCGAGATCACGCCGCTCGCCGAGATGGCGCGCCCGCACGTGGCGGTCATCACCACGGTGGAACCGGTTCACCTGGAGTTCTTCGCTTCCGTCGAGGAGATCGCCAACGCCAAGGCGGAGATCCTGACGGGCCTGGTGCCCGGAGGGGCCGCCGTTCTCCCCGCGGACAATGCGCACTACGCACTGCTGCGCGACAAGGCGGCCAAGCTGGGCGCGAAGGTCATCTCCTTCGGCTATGGCGAGGCAGCGGACTTTCGCGGCCTGCAGGTGGACCTCGGCGCGAGGGGATCCTCGATCATTGCGGGCTTCGGCTCGCAGCGTTTTCCCTATCGCCTGGGCGCGCCGGGCGAACACTACGTGCGCAACTCGCTGGCCGTGCTGGCCGCGCTCAACGGGCTTGGCGTCGATATCATGCGCTGCCTGCCGGCGCTGGCGCGCGTTTCCGCCCCGGCCGGGCGCGGTGCGCGCATCATGCTGGAGGCCGGCGAGGGACAGATTTTGCTGATCGACGAAAGCTACAATGCCAACCCCGCTTCCGTGCGCGCAGCCCTGGCGGCCATGTCCACCACGCCCCGCGACGATTTTCCCCGCCGGGTTGCCGTGCTTGGCGACATGCTGGAACTCGGGGAGACTTCAGCGGAGCTGCATCGTGGACTGAAGGAAACAGTTGACGCGGCGGGCATCGATCTGGTTCTTGCGTGCGGCCCGATGATGAAGCACCTTTTCGACGTGCTGGCGCCCTCTCAGCGCGGCGTATGGACGGCGACGTCGGCGGGCTTGGCCGGGCCGCTGCTGGAGACGATCCGCGCGGGCGACGTGGTGATGATCAAAGGTTCGCTCGCCAGCGCCATGGCACCGCTGGTCGACGCCCTGCTGAAGCAATACGCACCGGCGGGACGGGGGCTGGAGGGAAAGAATGCTCTATGAGCTGGTGAATCTCAGCGAGCAGATCGGTCCGCTCAACGTTTTTCGCTACATCACCTTTCGAACCGGCGGCGCCATCATGACGGCGCTGCTTTTCGTATTCCTGTTCGGGCCTGCCATCATCGATCTGCTGCGGGTCAAGCAGGGCAAGGGCCAGCCGATCCGCGAAGACGGGCCGCAGACGCATTTCGCCAAGAAGGGCACGCCGACCATGGGCGGCCTGATGATCCTGTCCGGCGTCACGGTGTCGACCCTGCTGTGGGCGAACTGGGCCAACTGGTATGTGTGGATCGTGCTGTTCGTGCTGCTGAGCTACGGCGCGATCGGTTTTTACGACGACTACCTGAAGGTCACCAGCAGCCAGGTCGCCGGCTTTGCCGGGCTGTCGCGGCTCGGCGCCGAGGCGGCGGTGGCGGCGCTGGCGACCCTGTGCGTCGTGCAGGCGGGCAGCGCGGGATTTTCCTCTTCCCTCACCGTTCCCTTTTTCAAGAACGTGATCATCCCGCTCGGCTTCATGTTCATCGTGCTTGGCGCCTTCGTCATCGTCGGTGCCGGCAATGCCGTCAATCTCACCGATGGCCTGGATGGTCTTGCCATTGTGCCGGTGATGATCGCAGCGGCGACCTTCGGCCTGATCGCATACCTGACCGGTAATGCCAACTTCGCGCGCTATTTGCAGATCCACTATGTGCAAGGTGCCGGCGAACTGGCGATCATCTGTGGTGCGCTGATAGGAGCAGGTTTGGGATTCCTGTGGTTCAATGCTCCGCCCGCCATGATCTTCATGGGCGATACCGGCTCGCTTGCGCTCGGTGGTGCCCTTGGTGCCATTGCGGTTGCGACCAAGCACGAGATCGTGCTCGCGATTGTCGGCGGCCTGTTCGTGCTGGAGACCATGTCGGTGATCATCCAGGTGGCGTCATTCAAATTGACTGGCCGGCGCGTGTTCCGCATGGCGCCTCTGCATCATCATTTCGAGGAGAAAGGATGGAAGGAATCCACCGTCGTGGTGCGCTTTTGGATCATCTCCGTGGTGCTCGCGCTGGTCGGCCTCGCCACCCTCAAGTTGCGTTAACGGTGCGGGGCACCCCTCCCGGTGCCCTTATCCTCCCCCTCTCCGACTCGGGGTAAACTGCGCCCCATGATCGAAGTTGCCGTTTTCGCGGGGAAAACCGTTGCCGTTTTCGGCCTTGGCGCCTCGGGCCTTGCGAGCTGCCGGGCTCTCGCCACCGGCGGCGCCCGGGTGGCCGCCTGGGACGACAGCCCCACCGGCCGGGACGCAGCCCGCGCCGCCGGGGTGACCCTGGAGGACCTTTCCCAGGCCGACTGGCGCCGTTTCGCCGCCCTCGTTCTCGCGCCGGGCGTGCCGCTGACGCACCCGCAGCCGCACTGGGCGGTTCGGCAGGCCCAGGCCGCCGGCGTTGAAATCATCGGAGACGTCGAGCTGTTCTGCCGCCAGCGCGCCGCCGCTTGCCCCGAGGCGCCGTTTGCGGCCATCACCGGCACCAACGGCAAATCGACGACCACCGCGCTGCTCGCCCACCTGCTCAACGCCGCCGGGCGCGACGCGCAGATGGGCGGCAACATCGGCACGCCGATTCTGGCGCTTGCCCCGCCCGCGCCGCGGCGCGTCCACGTCGTCGAGATGTCCTCCTACCAGATCGAGCTGACGCCCTCGCTGGCGCCGACCGTCGGGGTGCTTCTCAACATCTCGCCAGATCACCTCGACCGCCACGGCACCATGGAGAATTACGCGGGCCTGAAAGCGCGCGTGCCCGCCCGCGCCGCGCGCCCCGTCGTCGGCGATGACGACGACTGGTGCCGCGACATCGCCGAGCGGCTGCGACTGGCGGATCGCGGCTGGGTGGATGTTTTCTCCGCGCTCTCGCGCGAGCCGCATGGCTGGTACGCCATCGGCACCGAACTGGTGAGCCGCGCGCCGTGGACCGGGCCGGCCGGCGTTTTCGCCGACGTTGCCGGGGTCGGCTCCCTGCGCGGCAGCCACAACATCCAGAACGCGCTTGCTGCCAGCGCCGCCGCCATGATCCTCGGCCTTTCCCCGCGCGAGGTCGCCGCGGGCCTCAGGACCTTTCCCGGCCTCGCCCATCGTCTTGAGGAGATCGGCCAGGCCGGGCGCACGCTGTTCGTCAACGACAGCAAGGCCACCAACGCCGACAGCACGGAGAAGGCGCTGGCCGCCTTTGCCGAGAACATTTTCTGGATTGTCGGCGGGCGGCCGAAGGAAGGCGGCATCGCCGGCCTTGCCGCCTACTTCTCCCGTATCGCCAAGGCCTATCTGATCGGCGAATCCACCGAGCAGTTCGCCGCCACGCTCGACGGAAAGGTGCCGTTTCAGCGCTGCGGCACGCTTGAGGTTGCGGTGGCAGCCGCCGCCCGCGATGCCGCGGCGAGCGCCGCCGCCCAGCCTGTCGTGCTGCTGTCCCCGGCCTGCGCCTCCTTCGACCAGTATCGCAACTTCGAGGTGCGCGGCGACGCCTTCCGCAGCCTCGTCGCCGCGCTACCCGGTATGTCGCTCAGCCGGCGGGGCACGCCATGAAGTTCTCGCGCGCCGAACGCAGCCTGCTGGCCGACTGGTGGTTCACGGTCGACCGCGTGCTGCTGGGCACGATCCTGGCCATCGCCTGTGTCGGCCTGTTCCTGTCGCTGGCGGCGAGCCCCGCCATCGCGCTCAAGCGCGGACTGCCCACGTTCTATTTCGTCGAGCGGCATTTCTTCTTCACCGGCCTCGCGCTCACCGGCATGCTGGCGATCTCGCTGCTGACGCCGGCTTCCGTGCGCCGGCTGTCGGTGGTCGTGCTCGCCGCGGCCTTCGCACTGATGGCGCTTACTTTCTTCACCGGCGCCGAAGTCAACGGTGCCCGCCGGTGGCTGCATCTCGCCGGCTATTCCATCCAGCCGTCCGAGATCGCCAAGCCCGCATTCGTGGTGATATCGGCCTGGCTGGTGGCGGAGGCCGACCAGCGGCGCGATGTGCCGGCCCTGCCGCTTGCCGTCGGCGTCTACCTGTTGTTTGCCGGCCTGCTGATCCTGCAGCCCGACGTCGGCCAGACGCTCCTCATCAGCTTCGTGTGGTGTGCGCTGCTGTTCCTGGCCGGCAAGCCGATCCGCTGGTTCCTGATCTTCCTGCCGGTGCTCGCCGCCGGCTTCGGCGCGGCCTACGCGAGCTTCGCGTACGTGCGCTCGCGCGTCGACCGGTTCCTGGATCCGGCCGCCGGCGACACCTACCAGACCGACCGCGCGCTGCAGTCGTTCGTCGAGGGCGGGTTTTTCGGCCGCGGCCCCGGCGAGGGCACCATCAAGACCGTCCTGCCCGACGCTCACAGCGATTTCATCTTTGCGGTGATCGGCGAGGAGTACGGCGTGCTCGCCTGCCTGGTGGTGGTGGGCCTGTTCGCCCTCACGGTGCTGCGCGTGTTCTCCCGCCAGGCCGCGGAATCCTCCGCGTTCGTGCGGCTCGCCTCGGCGGGGCTCGTGCTGTTGTTTGCCTTGCAGGCCTTCATCAACATGGCGGTCAGCGTCGGGCTCATTCCGGCCAAGGGCATCACTTTGCCGCTGATTTCGAGCGGCGGTTCCTCCACGCTGGCGACCGGCCTGGCGATGGGCATGCTGCTGGCCCTCACGCGCCGCCGGCCGGACCCGGCGCGCGTGAAAAAGCCCTCTTTTGTGGCGACAACGCCGGTGTCCTACGACTCCACGGAATCGATGCCGTCTTGACCACCAGACCCATCATGCTCGCAGCCGGCGGCACCGGCGGCCATCTGTTTCCGGCCTTTGCCCTTGCCCAGGAACTCGGCCGGCGTGCGGTCCCCGTCGATCTCATCACCGACATGCGCGGCGACCGCTACGGTGCCGATTTCCCCGCCCGCGCCGTCTACCGCGTGCCGTCCGCGACGGTCACCGGCCGCTCGATCGTGGGCGGCGTCCAGGCCGGCTGGGTCATCGCGCGCGGCATCGCCGCCGCCTTCCGCTTGCTCGGCGAGGTCAAGCCGGGCGCGGTGGTCGGCTTCGGCGGTTATCCGGCTTTTCCGCCGATCGTGGCTGCGCACCTGCGCGGGATTCCCACCGTCCTGCATGAGCAGAATGCCGTGCTCGGCCGGGCCAACCGCATGCTCGCGCCCCGCGTCACGGCCATCGCCACCTCCTTCGAGCACACCAAATACCTCGAGGGCGCGGCGGCAGCCCGCGCGCGCGTCACAGGCAACCCGGTGCGCGACCAGGTTGTTGGCTGGGCGACGGACAGCTACCGGCCTCCCACCGCTGGCAGCCCGTTCCACCTGCTTGTGTTCGGCGGCAGTCAGGGCGCACGCTTCTTCGCCGACACGGTTCCCGGGGCGCTGGCGCAGCTTGCCCCGGAGGTTCGCGCTGGCCTGTTCGTGGTGCAGCAGTGCCGCCAAGAAGACCTGGCGCGGGTGGAGCGCGCCTACGACCGCGCGGGCATCCGGGCAAGCCTGGCAACGTTTTTCCAGAATCTGCCCGAGGAAATGGCCAAGGCACACCTTGTGCTGGCACGGTCGGGCGCCTCCACGGCGGCTGAGCTTACGGTCATGGGACGGCCATCAATCCTTGTTCCGCTGCCGCATGCCGTCGACAACGACCAGCTTCAGAATGCAACGCGGCTGGCCGAATCGGGGGCTGCGTGGTGCATGCCGCAGAATGAGCTGACGCCGGAGCGCCTGTGTGAAACCATCAGCCGTCTGCGGGCTTCGCCGCAGGCGTTGACGGAGGCCGCGGCGGCTGCCAAACGGCAGGGCCGGCCGGATGCGGTTGCCCGGCTGGCGGATCTGGTCGAGGAGGTGGCAGGCGGCCGTTCATAAGTTTCGGCGCGCTGGCCCAAGGGAAAGAGAGACGGCGCTCGATGCAAATGCCTCGCGACATCGGCCCCGTGCATATCCTGGGCATCGGCGGCATCGGCATGAGCGCCATCGCCGAGATCCTGCACGCCAAAGGCTATACCGTGCAGGGCAGCGATCAGAAGGACAGCGCCAATGTCAGGCGGCTGCGCGCCCAGGGCATCCGCGTCTTTGTCGGCCACGATCCGATCAACCTGGTAGGCGCGCGCTACATCGTCATCTCCACCGCCGTCAAGAACGGCAATCCCGAGCTTGAGGCGGCGCGCGCCAGGGGGCTGCCGATCATCCGCCGCGCGGAGATGCTGGCCGAGCTGATGCGCCTTTACACCACCGTTTCCGTCACCGGCACCCACGGCAAAACCACCACCACGTCGCTCATCGCCCACGTCTTCACCGCGAGCGGCCTGGACCCGACGGTCATCACCGGCGGCATCATCAACGAATGGGGCTCCAACGCGCGGCAGGGCAAGGGTCCGTGGATGATCGTGGAGGCCGACGAGTCCGACGGCACCTTCATCAAGATCCCGAGCCAGATCGGCGTCGTCACCAACATCGACCCCGAGCATCTCGATTACTTCAAGACCGTCGACAACATGCATCAGGCGTTCGAGGCGTTTTTCCGCAACATCCCCTTCTATGGCCTCGCCGTCGCCTGCGTCGATCATCCCGTCGTTGGCGACATGATCGAGCGCCTGCAGTTGCGCCGCGACGGCCGCCGCC
>DASZQG010000164.1:0-20310 GCA_035550075.1 Hyphomicrobiaceae bacterium
TGGGTGACGGAGCTGAAGGAGTAGGGTACGCGCCAAATCCGCCAGCCGCGTCCATTGCGGCGCGCCTGGCGGCTAGCCGCCGCCGAGGTTGGCGAGGCGTTCCTTGGCCTCGGGGGCGCCCAGCTCGAGCGCGCGCTCGTACCATTTGCGCGCCTCGGCAACATCGGGCAGCACGCCGCGGGCGCGCATGCGCTGAAGCTCGCGCGGATCGTAGGTGGCAGCCAGCAGCAGGGCGGCGCGCGCCAGTCCCATCTGCGCCGAGCGCAGGAAGAATTGCCGCGCAAACACGATATTGCCCGATTGTATCTCGTCCTCGCCGCGCTTGGTCAGGGCTTCGGCGCGCTGGCGATCCTCCGGCGTCATCACCGGAATGTCCGCCGCGGCCGGCTTGCGCTCGGGCCGCACGGCAGGCGTGGGCGAAGGCGGCGACGGCGCCGCCGCGGCTTTGGCCGGGACGATCTCCAGCCTGGTCGTCGCCTCGGCCAGCGACGTACCGTCCTCCTTCAACAGGCTGATGCTGAGTTCGGACGTCCCTGTCACGCCGGCCGGAATGTTCAGCTTCAGCTCGGACAGGCCGAACAGGGGCACCGCCCAGGCGCCCGGCGCGATCGAATATCCAACCGAAGGCGCGATCGAGGGATGCAGGCCTCTGAGCTGCACGAAGCTGTGGCGCGGCAGGGCGTCGGGCGAACCGACGTCGATGCGCAGAAGCACGCTGCTCGCCGGGCTCGCCGACACCTTGGCGGGAACGCCGATCCTGGGCGTGGCGGTGGACGCCTGCGCCATCATGATCTGCGGCGGCTCGCAGCGGGCGGACGTGCTGCCGGCCGCGAGCAGGGCGAGCGTCGCGGCCAGCGCGGCGCCCATGGCGCGGCCACTTGTGCCCGTGCAGGCCGGTAAAGCTGCGGCAGTCGGTTGCGAACGGGCGGCCGGCACTGGCCGCTCGTGCGCTGGCGTCAGTCCCCTCATTATGGCGTGCTTCGCATCATTGCTTGCTTTGCTTCTTGCTCCACTCGAGGAACTGCTGGAACAGCCGCTCCTGCTCGGCGGCGTTGTTGGGTGCCGCGCGCGCGGCCTGCGCCCGCGCCTGCACCGGATCGATCGGCCGCGGCCCGGCGGCAAGCTGCTGGTCGAGCTTGTCCTGCAGCGGCTTGAACCGCTCCCAGCCGGGCACCGCGGCGGCGAGGTTCACGTCCTTCCACTTGGGATGGTAGCCGGGCTGCGTCTGCAGCCGCTCGAAGCGTTCGAACAGGTAGTCGACCAGCCGCACCAGGCGATTGTAGCGGTCGGTGTTCTTCGGCCAGTCGTAGACGGCGAGCACCACCGGCACCGCGACGGTGGAGATCTGCTGTCCCTCGGGAATCAGGTTGGGATAGTCGGCGTGGTTGAGGTAGGCGGGCACGTAGTATTCGAGCTTGTCGGAATACTCGATGGGCAGGAACTTGAAGCCTTCCGGCCACTGGCCCTTCAGGAACGGCGGTATCGGCTTGGAGGAGATCCAGAACGTCGCCGCCACCTCGTCGCCCTGCTTCATCTTCTGCATGGCTATGGTGTGGGGGATGAAGGTCGCCTTGATGTCGATACCGAGCTGCTTGAAGATGATGGGCCCGGAGAAGTTCGCCGCCGTTCCCTGCGTGTTGAAGTTGACGACCTTGCCCTTCAGGTCCTGCAGCGTCTTGATCTCGGGCCGCACGAAAACGTGCGCCTCCGCCGGGAACAGGCTCAGCAGATAGTTGATGCGCCGCCAGGCCGCCGCGAACTCGGGCTTGTTCTTGAAGTAGTCGAGCACGTCGCCGTAGACGATGGCGGCATCGATGCCGCGCAGATAGAGCAGGTCGTAGATGTTGTCGAACGGCCCGCGCGTGACGATGGGCAGCACGCGCATGTTATCGCCGTCGTCCAGAACGCGCGCCAGCTCCGATGCGAACAGCAGCGGCGCGCCCTCGATGCGGCCGGTGGCGAGGCCGATGGTCCAGGCGTTGAGGCGCTCCTTCTGCTGCTGATCGAAAGTGCTGCGCCGCACGGGCCGGATGGCGTTGCGCGCCCTTGGCGCCTCCGCCGCCTGCGCCACCTGGATGCCTGGGGAAGCCGTCGCTGCCGCCGGCGGGGCCTGCTGCGCCGTGGCCGCCACCGGCACGGCGAGGAGCATGAACGCAAGGGCGGCAACACAACGGTTCAATTCGCGCATCGAGACGGCTTCCTTCGGCTGATCACTAAGACGTGGCGCGGTGGCGGCGGCACTGCGGCATGGTCAGGGACGGATGTAGGCGTAGCCCTGGCCTTGCAGCTCCATCAGGCGAACCACGCCCGAGGGCGTGATCTTCGCCTCGCTGATGAGGGGGATCTCCTTGTTTTCGGCTTTCGCCATCTTGGCGCGGGTGTTGGCGCACGCGGCAAATATCAGGTTGCTGTGCTCGAGGGCCATCGGGGCGATGCGGTCCTTCACCGGGCTCGAGTCGGCGCGCAGCATGTGCAGGCCGGGGCCGTAGGTGACGATCTCGACCAGCACCTTCTCGCCCTTCGACTTGTAGTATTCGATGACGTTTTCAGCGTTGTTGAGCGCAAGGTTCATGGTCGCCTTGTTGTTCTCGTCGACCTGGATCGCGACCTTGTGCACCTTCGCCGCATGGGCGGTGCGCGACTGGGCGGTGCGCTTGGCGGGGGCCTGGGCCTGCGCGACGGCCGCAGACAGGGATACGCCAATGGCAACCGCGGCGATGACGCTAAGCAGGGTTCTCAAGACTTTCGCAGGCATGTCAGGCTCCATTCTCCATTTCGAGTTCGTGGGAAAAAAAGGATAGCGCCGGCTGCGATCAGCCGGCTTAAGCCGCTTTGTCGGTGACGGCGGCCTCTCTACGCCGGCACCATTGAACGCGGTCAAGGTTAGGGAATTGTGTCGCGGCCCCTGCCGACCTTTGCTTTCGCCCACCCCTGGCTGAAAGCCGGTCTTGCGCGCGTGTGGTCCCCCTCGACCGTCGCAAGCATATCGTCCGTGCAGCCCATGTGACTGCCGTGCAACTTATTCTGACTGAATTGGGACATTCTCATGGCGCGTACAAGCCGACCTTGGGTGAGCGGCTCTTTCGGCGGCGAGCCTGCGGGGCTCAGTTCATCAGGCCGATGCCTTTCGCCATCAGCGCCGCGCACAGAATGATGAGCGTAACGCCGGCGAGTTCGGCATGGATGATGGTGCGCAGCGAGCGCAGCCGTTCCGAGCTGACCACGGGGGCCTGCCCCTGCCGCACCGCCGCGCGCCAGGAGAGGAACTCGCGCGTGGGAATGATGGAGATCAGCCCGACGAGAACGAACAACGTCAGCTTGGCGATGAAGGTCCAGGTGTGGAAGTAGTAGGTGGCGCCCTTCTCGAAATGGAAGACGCGCGCCAGCCCCACCACAAGTATGACGCCGGCGGCAACGCCGAAGATCAGATCGGCGATCATGATCCGGCGCGCGTTCTCCAGCGTCGGCGCTGTTCTGATCAGCACGAATTCCACGGCCAGCGCCGCCACCAGCGCGAACGCGGCGATGTGATGCAAAAAGGCGAACAGCGCGGCCATAGCCTTCTCCGGCGCCCGCGAGCGTCCCGTATGCGTCCCGCACATGAAGCGTTTCAGGGTGCGTTGCGTCAAGCAAATGCTGACATTTTTGTGCGACCCGCAGCGGTGGCGATCAGGACCGGGCCGCGATAAAGTGGCCAACGCGGACGATAGAGTCCGTGCCCCACGCCAAGGCGGGAACCCGAGCGTGCAGCCCAGGCAGCAGGATTACGATTTCGAGCTCGACGAGGCGCTGGCCACGGTGGTCGGCATCCGCGCCAGCGTTCCTCCTGACGCCTTTACAGCGCAGACACTTGGCGGGGAACGCGCCGGCCACGGCGTACTGATCCGCCGCGACGGCATCGTGCTCACCATCGGCTACCTGATCACCGAAGCCGACAACGTCTGGATCACGCTCAGCAGCGGGGAGGTGGTGCCTGGCCACGTGCTGGGCTACGACCAGGAAACCGGCTTTGGCGTGGTGCAGGCGCTGGCGCATCTCGACCTGCCCGCCCTCGCGCTGGGCTCCTCGGCCGACGCACAGATCGGCGAGCACGTGGTGATCGGCGGCGCCGGCGGGCTCGAAGCTTCGGTCGCCGCGCGCATCATCGCCAAGCAGGAATTTGCCGGCTACTGGGAATATGTGCTGGACGAGGCGATCTTCACCGCGCCCGCGCACCCCTACTGGGGCGGCGCGGCGCTGATCGGGCCAGGCGGCGACCTGCTCGGCATCGGCTCGCTGCAGATCCAGCAGGTGGTCGCCTCGACCCGTCCGGAACGGTCGCGCCAGGGCGAGGACGTGAACATGATCGTGCCGATCGACCTGCTGAAGCCGATCTTCAATGACCTCATCACTATCGGCTCTCCCAACCGCCCGGCGCGACCGTGGCTTGGCCTCTATGCCACCGAGGTCGACGACACCATTGCCATTCTCGGCACCGCGCGACGCGGCCCGGCGGAAAAGGCCAACCTCCGCCCCGGCGACGTGGTGCTCGGCGTGGGCGGCCACACCGTCAGCAGCCTGGCCGGCATGTTCCGCAGCGTGTGGGCGCTCGGGCATGCGGGCGTCGAGGTGCCGCTTCTGATCAACCGCGAGGGCCGGACCTTCGAAGCGCGCGTGCGCTCGACCGACCGGCGCCGCCTGCTCAAAGGGCCGGTGCTGCATTAGCGGCAGGGAAGCGCGCGATGCGTGTTGCGATCCTCGGCGGCGGACCTGCCGGCCTCTACTTCGGCGCCCTGTGGAAGAGCCGCAATCCCGGCGATGCAGTCGAGGTGTTCGAGCAGGACCGGGCCGGCGTCACCTGGGGCTTCGGCGTCGTGTTCTCCGACCGGGCGCTCGAATTCCTGCGCGAGGACGATCCGGGCACCGCCGAGTTCATCTCCCCGCACATGCAGTCGTGGCAGGACATGACCATCGTCCACCGCGGCGAGGCGATCGCCATCGATGGAGTCGGCTTTTCGGCCATCGGCCGGCTGGCGCTGCTGCAGTTGCTGTCTCAGCGCGCCGAAGCCACCGGCGTGCGACTGCACTTTGATACCCCGATCGGCTCGCTCGACGCCCTGGCCGGCTTCGATCTCATCGTCGGGGCCGACGGTGTCAACTCGCTGGTGCGGCGCGCGCACGAGGCTGCGTTCCGGGTCACGCGCTCGGAGCTGGACAGCAAGTTCGTCTGGTATGGCACCAGCAAGCCCTTCGCCACGCTCACGCAGACATTCGCCGAAACCGCGCGCGGCACGTTCAACGCGCACCATTACCGCTATGCGCCCGACCGCAGCACCTTCATCGTGGAATGCGATCCCGCCACCTGGCGCCGCGCCGGGCTCGACAGCGCGGACGACGCAGAGAGCCGGCGCATCTGCGAGGAGGTGTTCGCCGCCACCCTCGACGGGCATCCGCTGCAGTCCAACCGCTCGATCTGGCGCAACTTCCCCTGGCTGTGGGCCGGGTGCTGGGCGCATCGCAACGTCGTGCTGATCGGCGACGCGGCGCACACCGCACACTATTCCATCGGCTCGGGCACGCGCCTGGCGATGGAGGACGCGCTGGCGCTGATGAAGGCGCTGGAGGCGCAGCCCGGCGACCTCGAGTCCGCCCTGGCGCACTATGATGCCGCGCGCCGTCCGATCGTGGAAAAGCTGGTCACCGCCTCGAAGCAGTCCGCCGCGTGGTACGAGCGGTTTCCCGCGCACATGCGGCTGGCGCCGGAGGAGCTGGCGATGAGCTACATCCGCCGCTCGGGCCGGATCGACGACGACCGCCTTCGCGCCATGGCGCCGAAGTTCATGGCGCTCTACGATGCGCGCCACCGCGCGCGGTAGCGGGATCAGACCTCGCGCCGGTCGCGCCGCTTGTAGTCAAGCAGCATCAGGGGGGCCAGCAGCCGCGCCGCCGCGTGGAAGGGAAGCGGCGCCGGATCGGTGAAGGGCAGGGCCAGCTCTTCCTCGCGCGCGCCCTGGATCGCGCGGGCGAATTCGCGCCCGAGCGCAACCGACAGTGCCACCGCGCGTCCGTTGCAACCCGCCCACGCGTAGCCATCGGGGCCCAGCCGATGCAGGCGCGGCAGATAGTCGGCCGTCATGCCGACCGATCCGTTCCACACGTAATCGAACGCCACCTCGCCGATCGCGGGAAACAGCCGCTGCAGACGCTGCGCGATATATGGCTTCAGCCGCTCCGCGCCGTTGATCGGGCTGACCAGCGCACCGCCCGTCACCAGCCTGTGGCGGGCATCGTAACGGGCGAAATACAGCTCGCCATGGGTGTCGGACATGGCCGGCCGGCCCGGCAGCACCGCACTGCGCACGTTGTCACCGAGCGGCGCGGTCGCCATCTGCCACGACAGCACCGGCACCACTTCGCGCGCGATGCGTGGCGCCAGCCGCGGCTGGATCGCCCCGGTATAGGCGTTGGTGGCCAGCACCAGCGCACGCGCCGTGACCTGGCCGCTGGCGGTCGTGACAACCCACCGGTCCCCCTTGCGCTCGAAGCCGAGCGCGGGCGTGCGAGCATGGATGCGCCCGCCGCCGTCGAGCACGCGCCGCGCCAGCTCGCGCACAAGGGCCAGCGGGTTGATGTGTCCGCCGGTGCGGTTCCACCAGCCGCCGAACCAGGCGTCCGATCCGAGCCGCCGCGCAACCTCTGCGCGCGACAGCAGCTCGACGGGGGCGCCGCGCCTGCTCCACTGCGCCACCCGGCGCTCGGCAATCTGCATGCGGCCCGGCGTGTGCACGGGCTGGATCCATCCTGTCTGCTCGGCCTCCGCCGCGAGGCCCTCGGCCCGCACCAGGTCGAACAGGATCGACGCGCTGTCGCGCAGCAGGGCGACGAAGCGCTCGCCGGCCGCTCCGTGGCGGGCGACGATGTCGTCGGGATCGGGGCGCGACAAAGTCGGGATCACCTGGCCGTTGTTGCGGCCCGAGGCGCCCCAGCCCGGCTCCATCGCCTCCAGCACCATCACGCGCGTGCCGGCACGGGCAAGGTGCAGCGCCGCGGACAGGCCGGTGAAGCCCGCGCCGATGATGACCGCATCGCAGCTTTCAGAGCCCGCCAGCGGTGCGAGGCTGGGACCGGGCGGCGTAACGGCGGCCCACAGCGAAGGCGGCCAGGAGACAGCGTCGGGCATGGGATTGCGTTTTCACCGGAAGAGCTGCCGTCACATGGAACCGATCGCTCGCCCCTGCGCAAGCCCCTTGTCGCGGCGGCAGGGGTGCTTCACACTTCGCACAAACCTTGCCGCGAGGCGCTCCGATGTCAGACGCTCAGACCCTTGCCATGCTGGAACGCCGGCGCATCGAGGCGACCATCCTCAAGCACGTCTACGACACGCTGAAAGCCAGCCACGGCGCGGAGACGGCCGCGCGCACGGTTGCCGAGGCGGTCCGCAAGTCGGCCATGGACCAGGGCCGGCAGATGGCGGAGGCGGTCGGCGGGCAGACCTCGCTGCAAACCTTCATCGATCGCCAGGAGCTGTGGCGACGCGGCGACGCCCTGCAGATCGAGGTGCAGGAGCAGAGCGCCACGCGCTATCGCTACAATGTCACGCGCTGCCGCTATGCCGAGATGTACCGCGACATGGGGCTCGGCGAAATCGGCCACCTGCTGTCCTGCCAGCGCGACGCCACCTTTTGCGAGGGCTACGACAAGCGCCTCACGCTGAAGCGCACGCAGACCATCATGCAGGGCGCCAGCCACTGCGACTTCGACTACACCTTCGACAAGGATGCCAAACCGTGACTACGCAGACCTTCGCGCCCGGCGGCTATCGCTACATCCCGGCCGTATTCCAGTATTCCGGCGGCGTCGCCGCCGAGCCCGGCTTCGCCATCGAGCGCGTCACCTTCCGCCGGCCGGTGCCGCTGGTGGCGGGTTTCGAGCGCGCGAAGGCGATCCTTGAGGCGCGCGGGCGTCCGCTCACGGCGTTCTGCGCCTGCGAGCTTCGCTCTCCCGCTCCGTTCTCGGACTCAGGCTTCCGCGGCTTCAACGAGCTCTACGTCGAGACGCTCGCTGCCTGGGGCATCTACGACAAGGCGGGCAAGAAGAACCCGGTCGCCCGCAGCAACGTGTGCCCGGAAATCGACCCGCCGCGAGAACCCTCGTTCCATGCCTTCAGTTTCACCGTGCCGGCCAAGGGCAGCGCCGCGGGTTCGTTCGTCGTCGCCGGCAGCGGCGAGGCCCGCGAAGGCGAAGGCAGCTACCGCGAACGCGCCGTGCGCCTCGGCGATACCAGCCGCGACGGTCTACGGGAAAAAGCCGCCTTCGTGCTTGGCGAGATGGAACGGCGGCTCGGGCTGCTCGGCTTTGCCTGGAAGGACACCACGGCCACCCAGCTCTACACCGTCTTCGACATCCATCCCTTCCTTGCCGATGCGATCGTGGCGCGCGGCGCCGCCCATCACGGCCTGACCTGGCATTTCTGCCGGCCGCCGGTGCAGGGACTGGACTACGAGATGGACTGCCGGGGCGTGGCCGCCGAACATGTCAACGATGAGGGCTGATCACGGGTTGACAGACGGCTCATGACATTCCCACACTTGTGCAAATCATGAAACGGGCCATTGCGGCCGTCTAGGGAGGTAATACGACATGCGACGCACGACCCTTCTCGGCCTGGGGGGCGCACTGCTGGCCACCGCGTTGTTTGCGGGGGGCGCGGCAGCCCAGGACATCAAGATCGGTGAGATCTACGATTTGACCGGCCCATTCGCCGGCGGCGGCTCCAAGCCCGCGGCCATCGGCGGCAAGATCGCCATCGACATGATCAACGAGCGTGGCGGCGTTGAAGGCCACAAGATCGTCGCCGTCGAGGCCGATGCGCAATCCAAGGTCGACGTCGCCATCAACGAGGCGGAACGGCTTCTCAACGATGCCAAGGTCGACTTGCTGATGGGCGTCTACTCCAGCGCTCAGTGCGTGCCGCTGGCCGCCAAGGTGGACGCGGCGCACAAGTTCCTCTGGATGAACGTGTGCGTTTCCTCCGCCGTGTTCAAAGGCAAGAATCTGAAATATGCCTTCCGCGCCACCATCCACTCCGACCAGTATGGCGACGCGTCGTGCCGGTTCATCGCCGAGAACGCGAAAGCCAAGCTCGGCAAGGACCCCAAGGACGTCAAGGTCGCCATCATCCACGAGGATGGCCCCTACGGCGTCGGCGTCGCGGTCAGCAACGAGGAGCGCTGCAAGGCGCTCGGCATGCAGGTCGTGCACAAGGAGGGGTATTCGGCAACGGCCACCGACCTCTCCGCACTCGTCACCAAGCTGCGCCGCGCGCGGCCTGACATCATCCTGCACACCGGCTACAACCCGGACATCACGCTGTTCCTGCGCCAGGCCAAGGAAGCTGGCCTGAAATTCCAGGCCCTGATCGGTCACGGCGCCGGCTACAGCCAGATCGACAAGCTGTACGAGACGTTCAAGGACGACGTGAACTACCTGCTGGACGTCGATCCGGTGCCGGCGCAGCTCCTCGATCCGAAGACGCTGAAGCCCGGCCTCGGCGAGCTGACCGCAGAGATGGTGAAGCGCTACAAGGCGCAGACCGGCGCCAACGAAGTGCCGCCGCACACCTCCATGGGCTTCAACCAGACCTGGATCTTCCTGACCGACGTGCTGCCGCGCGCGATCAAGAAGTATGGCGGCTGGGATCCCGAGGCGCTGCGCAAGGCGGCCCTCGACACCGATATCCCGATCGGCGGCACCATCCAGGGCTACGGCGTGAAATTCTTCCCGCCCGGCACGCCGATGGCCGGCCAGAACGAGCGCTCAAGCCCGGTGGTGATGCAGTTCGTCAACGGAGAGACCAAAGTGGTGTGGCCAAAGGAGATCAAGACGGCGGACCCGGTATTTCCGCTGCCCAAGGGGCACGCTTACGCGCCCTGATCCCGTACAGCCTTCGCGGGGGACCAATGGTCCCCCGCTCCGTCTCCGGCCACTGCCGCGTGATCTTCGTGCCGCTGCTCACCGTTTCCGGCCTGACCAAGATGTTCGACGGCTTCACCGCCGTGTCGGACGTCTCCTTCGATGTGGAGGAAGGGGAAATCCTCGGCCTGATCGGGCCCAACGGGTCGGGCAAGAGCACGACCTTCAACTGCATTGCCGGCATGTACCAGCCCACGCGCGGCTCCATCAAATTCCGCGGCGAGGAGATCGGTGGCCTGCCGGCCAACCGCGTGTGCCACAAGGGGGTTGGGCGCACCTACCAGATCCCGCGGCCGTTCCGCAATCTGACCGTGCTTGAGAATGTCGCGCTGTCGGCCTGGTTCGGCCAGGAAGGCCGCATTGACCGCGCGCAGTGCTGGCGCCTGGCGGAAGAGGCGTTGACGCTCGTCGGGCTGCCCGCCGACGTGGTCACCACCACCGACGGCCTCGGCGCGGCCGCGCTGAAAAAGCTGGAGCTGGCGCGCGCGCTGGCAACCCAGCCCTCGCTGCTGCTTGCCGATGAAAGCCTCAATGGCCTCGACCATGCGGAGACCGAGCAGGCCGCCGACATGCTGCAGCGTATTCGCAAGGAAAAAGGCATCACCATTGTCTGGGTCGAGCACATCATGGGCGTGCTGATGCGCGTGGTCGACAGGGTGGTGGTGCTTGACCACGGCGAGAAGATCTTCGACGGCGCACCGAAGGACGCGCAGTCCGACCCGCGCGTGGTCGAGGTGTACCTGGGCGCCGACACCGTCGAGCAGGATGCCTAGATGCTGGTTCTCGACGGCATAAACGCGGGCTACGGCGGCTTCCAGGCGCTGTTCGGCGTCTCCATGAAGGTGGACGCCGGAGAGGCGGTGGCCGTGATCGGCTCCAACGGCGCCGGCAAGACCACCCTGCTGCGTGTCATCTCCGGCCTGCTGCGGCCCACCTCGGGCACCATGACCATGGAAGGCCAGGACCTGATCGCCACCGCGCCCCATCGCGTCATCGAGGCGGGCATCGCCCACGTGCCGGAAAGCCGGCGGCTGTTTCCCCGCCTGACGGTGGAGGAGAACCTGCGCATGGGCGCGTTCATTCCTGCCGCCCGCGCGAAATTCGCCGAGCGCCTCGATTACGTCTACGGCCTGTTCCCCCGCATGAAGGAGCGACGGAACCAGGTCGCGGGCACCTTGTCGGGCGGCGAGCAGCAGATGTGTGCGATCGCCCGCGCGCTGATGAGCGGGCCGAAGCTGGTGCTGCTCGACGAACCCTCGATGGGGCTGGCGCCGGTGCTGGTCTCGCAGGTCTTCCAGCTCGTACGCCGCATTCGCTCCGAGGGCTATACGGTGCTGATCGTCGAGCAGAACGTGCGCCAGGTGCTGAAGGTGGTCGACCGCGCCTACCTGCTGGAGGTCGGGCGCATCAAGACATCGGGCGCCTCGACCGAGCTGAGCGCGAGCGATGAAATCCGCCGCGCCTACATGGGGATCTAGCAATGCGCCCGGCCTTCCGATCAGCACCGACCCATCCGGACAGATGACATGGACTGCCAGCTCGACATCTTCTTCCTCGAGGCGGTGCTCAACGGAATCCTGCTTGCCGGGCTGCTGGCGCTGCTGGCGCTCGGCCTCAACCTGATCTTCGGCGTCATCGACGTGGTGTGGATCTGCTACGCCGAGGTGGTGATGATCGGCATGTACGGCATCAACTTTGCCTACAAGGGCGGCCTGCCGTTCCTGCTGGCAGCCGTGCTCGGCATCCTGCTCACCGCCGCGGCCGGCGCCCTGCTGCACTACCTCGTCATCCGTCCCGTGCTCGATGCAGCACCCATCAACCAGCTCCTCGTCACCGGCGGCGTGCTGTTCTTCCTGCAGGCGGCTGCGACCATGGCCTTCGGCATCGAGTTCAAGACGCTCGGCATCCGGCTCGGCTCCGTCATTGTTGCCGACATGAGCTTCTCCTGGGCACGCATCCTGGCCTTCCTGGTGGCGCTCGCCTGCATGCTGGTGCTGTGGCTGTTCCTCAGCCGCACCTACATGGGCACCGCCATCCGTGCCATTGCGCAGGATCGCCAGATCATGCCGCTGATGGGGGTGGACAGCCGCAAGCTCTATCTCGTCACCTCCGCCATCGGCGGCGGTCTGGCGGGCCTCGCCGCCTCGCTGATGGTGCTGCAGTACGATATCTACCCGCAGGTGGGGCTGCAGTTCGGCCCGCTGATCTTCATGATCTGTGTGCTCGGCGGACTGGGCAGCATGATCGGCGGCTTCATCGCCTCCTTCATCATCAGCGAGTTCATCGCGGTTGGATCGAGCTGCTTCCACACCGAGTGGGGCTACGCCGTGGCCTTCCTGTTCTTCATGGTGGCCATGTTCATCCGCCCGCAGGGGCTGTTCGGCAGCAAATCATGATGACGAGCGCATCAAGAATCGCCGCCGGCATCGGCCTTCTCGCGGTGGCAGCGCTGCCGCTGGCGGTGCACACCTTCTTCGCGGACGCGGAGAAGTACTATCTGCACCTGCTGATCCAGATCCTGCTGTGGGCCTTTATCTATACCGGCTGGTCGCTGATGGGCCGCTTCGGCCTGACCTCGCTCGGCCATGGCGCCTTCACCGGCATCGGCGCCTACGTCACCGTGCTGCTATGGAACTACGCCGGCCTGACGCCGTGGCTCGGCATGCCGGTCAGCATCGCTCTTGCGGTGGTGGTTGGCCTGCTGGTCGGCTACCCCTGCTTCCGCCTGCGCATCACGGGCCACTACTTTGCGCTGCTGACGCTGGCGCTGACCGAATTCATCCGCCTGAGCATCATCGGCCTGCGCGACTACACCGGCGGCTCGCTCGGCACCCAGCCGCGCCGCTACGACGGCGGCCTCTCGCTTTATGCATTCCAGTTCGAGCCCAACCGCGTGCTGGCCTTCTACATCGTGTTCGCGCTGTGGCTGCTTGGCATCTACATCTGGCTGCGCGTGGACCGCAGCATGGACCGCTACGCGCTCGACGCCGCCAGCCAGGACGAGGATGCGGCGCGCTCCGTCGGCGTGGACGTCATGCGCGAAAAACTCAAGGTGACCGCGCTGTCGGCCGGCATGTGCGCGCTCGGCGGCGCGGTGTTCGGCCAATACCAGATGTACATCAACACCGATACGATCGCCGGCCTCGGCCTGTCGCTCAACATCGTGTTCGCCGTCATTGCCGGCGGCATCGGGGTGGCTCTTGGGCCGACGGTCGGCGCCGTATTCACCCAGGTGCTGGCGGAGGGACTGCGGGTCGCCATCCAGGGGTCCGCCACCATGAAGGCCTGGTTCGGCAGCTCCGCGCTCGCCATCGACCAGGGCCTCTATGGGCTGCTGCTGATCCTGTTCATCATCTACATGCCCAAGGGCATCCTCGGCACCGGCATCGACTGGTGGCGGCGCTGGCGCGGCCGCGCGGCGCACCGGCCCGCCCAGGACCAGGCGGTCACGGCAAACCGCGCTGCGTGACAATCCCGCAGGTTGCCAAAGCCGCCGGGCCGCGTACCCTGTCTTTCATGTCCCATCCGAACCTGCTCATCCTTCCCTACGGCACCACCAGGCCCACCTTCGCCGCTCCGCCGCGTCATGCGGGCCCTGGCGCGGTGGTCATCGGCCGGTCCACGCTCGGCCGCAACGTCTGGCTCGGCGCGCTCAGCGTGCTGCGCGGGGACGGCAACTTCATCCGCGCCGGCGATGATTTTCACCTCGGCGCCCGGTCCACGCTGCACATCGCCCACGACACCTTCTCCTGCACCGTCGGCGACCGCGTGACGGTGGGCGAGAACGCGTGCGTCCATGCCTGCACCGTCGGCAATGATGTCGTGGTCGGCGACAACGTGGTGATCCTCGACGGGGCCGTGGTGGAAGACAACGTGGTGTTCGAGGCGGACGCCACCGTATTCCCGGGCAAGCGCGTGCCAGGCGGACACCTCTACGCCGGCAGCCCCGCCAAGCCCGTGCGCCCGCTCGAACCCGGCGAGGCGGCGGTGCGCCGGCAGCAGCTCGTTGTCCACAACGAGCGCCGCCAGGCCGACCGGCTCGCAGCCGGCACGCCATCGGCCGGCTCGCAGGTGCACGACAGCGTCTTTATTGCCAGCACCGCGCGCGTGCGCGGGCGGCTGGTCGCAGCGCAGTCCTCCAGCATCTTCTTCAGCAACGACTTCGACGCGGGCGACGCCACCATCACCATCGGCCCGCGCACCAACATCCAGGACAACACGGTAATCCGCTGCGCAACGGCGCAGGGCGTCACCCTCGGTCGCGACGCGACGGTGGGCCACAACGTGACGATCCACGACTGCGTCATCGGCAACGAGACGCTGATCGGTATCGGCAGCACGGTGGCGCCGGGCACGATCGTCGAGGACCGCGTGCTGCTGGCTGCGTCGGCGCGCACCGCGCCCGGTCAGCGGCTGGAAAGCGGTTGGCTCTATGCGGGCACTCCGGCGCGCAAGCTGGCCCCGCTGGACGCCGGTAAGATCGCGATGACCGGCATCATCGTCGAGCACTATTGCCGCTACGCGCAGGACTTCAAGGCTATCGAGCGCGAGGCTGGCAAAGACACCCGCGCGGCACACGCCGGGACCTAAGGCCCGCCGAGCACGCTGCGATAGAAGGCGCCGGCATCGCCGGACAGTGCTTTCCGGGACGCGGGACGCAGGTACATCATGTGCCCACCCCGATAGACCTTCAGCTCGATCGGCCGGGCCGACTCGATCGGCGGAAGCTGGCTGATCAGGTAGCGCGACATGGCGTAGGGCGTGACGAGGTCGGTGTAGCCGTTGACCACCAGCACCCCAAGCGCGTTGTTCAAGACACGCGCCTGCTGCAGGTCATCAAGCGCGCCGGCGAAACCCTGGCGCGTCGGCGTGGTGCCGTAGTCCCAGTGCCCCGAGACGCCGCGGTTGAGCAGCTTGTACTCCAGGTCGGTGTCATAGCCGAGTTCGCTGCGCGCATAGCGCGTGAAGGCGGGCGCCAGCACCGCCACCGCACCGTCCAGGATCGGGTCGTGATGTGCCTGGCTGCCGCGGGGGATGGGCACGCTCACCGCGGCATCATAGCTGCTGAGCTGGCGATCGTTGTCTCGCAGGTATTCCTGCCGGAACAGCCGCACACCGACCCTGCTGCCGTGACGTCGCAGCAGCTCCACCGGCAGTCCGACATAGCGCGACAACTTGCGGTCGATGCCGGAATCCGGGGCCTCCCCGGCCGCCATGTGCAGCAGGTAGTCGGTCCGCGCGAAGCGCTCCACCTCGGCAAGCGGCTCAAACGAGGCGCCGGCGCCGCCCGCCAGCTCCAGATGCGCAGCAGCGAGCGAGGGCAATACCATCGCCTGCGGCAACAGAGTGTAGCGGTCGCCGCGCAGCATCGAGAACTCGAGGGCCGGCGAGATCAGAACGATGCCGCGCACGCTGATGCCGGCATGCAGCAGGCGGTTCGCCAGCAACGCGGCGCGGAAACCGCCATAACTCTCGCCGGCGATGAACACCGGCGACAGCAATCGCTCCGTGCGTGTCAGGTAAAGCCGGATGACATCCACAAGCGCGGTCGCGTCCTTGTCGATGCCGAAATAGGCGCGGTCGGCCTCCTCCGTGCCCGCCACCGTACGGCTGTAGCCGGTCGCCACCGGGTCGATGAACACGAGGTCGGTGAAGGAAAGCCAGGTGTCCGGATTGTCGTGCAGCGCGACCGGCTCGACGGGCGCCGATCCCTTGTCGTTGAAATCGATCCCGCGTGGTCCGAGGCCGCCCAGGTGCAGGAACGCGGACGCCGCGCCCGGCCCGCCGTTGAGCACGAACGTGATCGGCCGCGGCGACGTTGCGTCGTCGAGCGTATAGGCAACGTTGAAAACATGAGCCGCCGGATCGCCCTTGCCGTTGAGCAGGGGCAGCGTTCCGGCGACAGCCGTGTAGGCCAGGTGCCGCCCTCCGGCGTCCAGCGTGTGATGCGACCGTGACGGCGCGGGCGGAGATACGCGCTGCGCTGCCTTGGCCACCGGGGCGGACGCCTCCGGCTTGCCCTTCGCCGGAGCGCCTTCTTGTGCCGAGGCCAGGTTTGCGGCCAGGCAAATGGCCGCCAGCACAACGAGGAGCGCGGGAATCAGCCGAACCTGCCGGACGGTGGCGGTCGCAGGGCGGTGGAACATGGAGGAGCTCGATTGTCCGAGGGGAAGCCGCCGCATGCGCATCGGCGGACCGGGTGGAAGGGCGAAAGGGACATTAGGACCCGCCCGCGGCCATTCAAGGGCAGGACTGCCTGCTGCTTAGAAAGCCGCAGGCGCTATCGCACCGGGGCCGCCGATCCCCGCTCCAGGTCCTGGAGGCTCTTTTCCATCTCGCGCAGCTCGTCAGGTGCCATCACCTCGATCACCGACAGCCACCACTGGCGCGAGTCGTTGAGCAGCCTGATGCGCGGCACCAGCTGGCTGCCGCCGGTGGCCTGGACCATCTGCCCGCGATGGATGCGAATGCACTCGCCGCGCAGCACATCGTGCTGACGCGCCAGGCGCAGCGCGTCATAGTCGTTCTGTTCCAGGTATTTGCTGTAGCGTTTCAAAGCATCCAGCGACTTGCAGCCGAGCGCTACGCCGGCGTGCTGCTCCTGACCCGTCATGCCCCCCGAAGTGGCCATGACGCCAGCGACCACCAGCGCGGAAACCGCTGACAGCATCGATCAGCCCCTGAACCCCGGACGCGGAACGGCATACTTTCGGAAGCGTCGTCCGCAGTCCCTTCGACAACCGGATAATGCGATGCCTCGCCTGCGAGGGGCAAGGGCAATCGGGCTCAATCCACTGAGGCCAGCGGCGGGGCCACCTCTTCCAGCGGCCGGCGCTCGGCCGGAACGCCCCAGCGGCCGGCTGCAAACGCCGCCCCCAGCATCAAAACGGCGCCCAGCAGGTAGCCACCGAACACGCTGTCTCGGGAGCCCGTATCGATCAGGATGCCGAACAGCCACGGCCCGATCACGCCGCCTACTCCGGTCCCAACTGCATAAAAGAATGCAATCGCCAGCGCGCGGATTTCGAGAGGAAACGTTTCTCCCGCGGTCAGGTACGCGGCGCTCGCCGCGGCGGATGCAAAAAAGAACACCACCGTCCACGCCAGGGTCTGAGTGGCAGCCGACAGCACGCCAAGCGCAAAAAGATAGCCGGTGAGCGCCAGCAGGAGGCCGGACACCGCATACGTCAGCGCCAGCATCGGCCGGCGGCCCCAGCTGTCGAAAAAGTGGCCCAGCACGACCGGTCCCAGCACGTTGCCTGCGGCGAAGGGAAGAATGTACCAGCCCACGTCTGCGGCCGGCACGCCGTAGAAGTCCGTGAGCACCAGGGCGTATGTGAAAAAGATCGCATTGTAAAAAAACGCCTGCGAGCCCATCAGCGCCAGTCCAACCAGCGTCCGTCGCGACTGGTTGCGAAACAAATGTGCGGCGACCTCGGCAAGAGTCGTATGGGTGCGACTGCGCAGCCGCCGGCGTGGGAACGGCCCGTCTGCCAGCGCGAAGCCATCGGCTTGGAAGCGCGCTTCGACGCCCGCCACCACCGCTTCCGCCTCTGAGCCGCGCCCGTGCGTCATGAGCCAGCGCGGGCTTTCCGGAATCCAGAGGCGCATGAACAGGATGACGAAACTGAGCACGGCGCCGATCAGAAACGCTGCGCGCCACCCGTGATCCGGCGCCAGCAGCGCCGGGTCGAGCAGCACGATCGACCCCGCCGCGCCGAGCGCGGCGCCGATCCAGAAACTGCCGTTGATGATGAGATCGGTCCAACCCCGCACCCGGCTCGGAATCAGCTCCTGGATGGTGGAGTTGATGGCGGTGTACTCGCCGCCAATACCCGCGCCGGTAAAGAAGCGGAACAGCGCGAAGCTCCAGATATTCCATGACAGCGCCGTGGCCGCGGTCGAGATGAGGTAAACGGTAAGCGTGATGAAGAACAGCTTCTTCCGGCCCAGCCGGTCCGTGAGCCAGCCGAAGAAGAGCGCTCCGAGCACCGCGCCGATCAGGTAGACACTGCTGGCGATCCCGATCTCGGTGTTGGTGAACTGCAGCGCCGGACTTTGTTTGAGCGCGCCGGCGACCGCGCCCGCAAGCGTCACTTCCAGCCCGTCCAGCACCCAGGTAATGCCCAGTGCGACCACAACAAGGGAATGGAAGCGCCCCCACGGCAATCGGTCGAGCCGCGCCGGAATATCGGTGGTGATGACGTTCTTGTCTGCGCTCACGTCGCGCCTCATCGCCGGGCCGGTGAAAGCATGGCCGGAGGCATGGAGCGTCGCAGCGGGAGCCGCGCGTGTCGACCGGTAGCAATAATTTTATTTGCGGAACTGCGGGCCCGGCATCGCGTTTCGGGCCAAACGGAGGGGCTCCATCGTGCCAGGCGTTTATGCGCCGCCCCTCCAGGTGAAGGGAGATGTGGCGCGTGCAAAATCAGAACAATCTCATTCGACAATTGGCACAGGGCCGGCTCGACCCTGTCATCCAGGCGGACATCCGTGCGGGACTGCAAATCCTGAAATCGATACCCATGCGCCGCAGGAAACGGGAGGCGGTGTGGGCACAGGAGCTGTGCGCGCATTTCGCCGCCGTCACCCGCTGGCGCGGTCTCGGCCACCGCGGCGACACCGCCGACTCCGCGCTCGATTGGTGTTCGGAGACGCGTTGAGGCGCCATCGGCGCCGCTCGCGCGGCGCCGCCAATCCACGTAAAAAACCTGCTGTGACAGGAGATGCGGTCGCGACTACTGCGACTCGTCGGTTTCCGCCACGGGGCCGCCGATGATGCCCGACACGTCCGGACCTTCCTCCTCTTCCTCCTCCAGGAAGGTCTCGTCGTCGCTGGCGTCGGCGGCCTCCTCGTCAGCCTCGATGGCCAGCGCTTCCTCGCCCTCGGCCTCCGGCGCGTCCTCCGGCTTGACGCTATCGGCCACCTCGTAGACGGGCTTCTTCGGCTTGCGTGCCTGCTTGGCGTCAGCCGCGGCCGCCGTAGGCACCGCCGGCCCGCGAGCGATTTCGTAGACCGATTCGCAAATCGGGCAGACGATGGGGTTCTTGTTCAAATCATAAAAGCGCGACCCGCAATCGGGGTTCTGGCACGTGCGCTTGGTGCCGCGTCCGGCTGTGGCAGACATGATGCTCGCCCTTGAGTGAGAGTTTTCCGGTCCATGCCACGCGCCCTGGCGGCTGTCAAAAGCAAATGCCGCGGGCGGGGGGATCCGCCGGTATATAGTGTTGGTGCCGGCGTGTTGACAGGGTTCAGCCGGCTTGCTCTTTACAACGCGCCGGCCCGGTGCGGGCCGTTCCCCTTGTCCTGTCGAGGCCGCGCCCGACGTGCCCCACGTCCCCTCATCGCCGCTTTATGCCGGTCCGTCCGGCGCCCTGCGTGGCCGCCTGCGCGTGCCGGGCGACAAATCCATTTCCCACCGCGCCTTGTTGTTCGGCGCGTTGGCGACCGGACGCACCCGCATCAAGGGCCTGCTCGAAGGCGAGGACGTGCTGAACACGGCCAAGGCGCTGCAGGCCATGGGCTGCCCCGTCCGCAAGACGGGGGACGCCTGGGAGGTGCTGGGGCGGGGCGTCGGCGGCCTCGAGCAGCCGCGAGGTGATCTCGATTTCGGCAATTCCGGCACCGGCGTGCGCCTGATGATGGGCGCCATCGCCGGCCACGACATGACCGTGCGGCTGACCGGCGATGCCTCGTTGTCGCGGCGCCCCATGGGGCGTGTGCTGTCGCCCTTGTCGGAAATGGGGCTGGAGATTTGCGAAGCGGGTCGCACCACGCTGCCGCTGACGGTGCGCGGCTCGTCGGACCTGATGCCGATGGACTACACGCTGCCGGTGCCGTCGGCGCAGATCAAATCAGCCGTTCTGATCGCTGGCCTGCATGCCCCCGGCGCCACCACCGTGATCGAGCCGCAGCCCTCGCGCGACCATACCGAGCGCCTGCTGCGTCACCTCGGTGCCGAAGTGCGCATCGGCGAGCGCGGCGGGATGCGGGCGGTGACTGTCGGGGGTGACGCCGAGCTTGCGGGCGGCGACATTACTGTCCCGGGCGACCCGAGCTCGGCCGCGTTCCTTGCCGCCGCGGCTCTGATCGTGCCGGGATCGGACGTGACCATCGAGGGCGTGCTTGTCAACCCGACGCGCACCGGCTTCTACCAGACCCTGCAGGAGATGGGGGCCGACATCACCCTCGGCGACGCGCGGGAGGAGAGCGGCGAACCTGTCGCCGATATCCGCGCTCGGTTCTCCCCCTTGAAGGGCGTGGTGGTGCCGGCTGCGCGCGCGCCGAGTATGATTGACGAATATCCGGTTCTGGCCGCGGTCGCCGCCTTCGCGCACGGCGAGACGCGCATGGAGGGC
>DASZQG010000165.1:0-6463 GCA_035550075.1 Hyphomicrobiaceae bacterium
CGGCGGCGCCGGCATGGGCTGGCTGACCTGCCGCATCTGCCGCTCCAGGCGCCAAAGGATGGGCTCCGGGTCGAGCCGCAGCAGCTCGCAGAAGCCGCGCACGATGCGCACCGTCTCCTTCCAGTGCGGCAGCGCGGCGACGGCGCCGTTCTCGAAGTCCTCGATGGTGCGCGGGCTGGTGGCCAGGCGGCGCGCGATGGTCTCGCGCGGCACGCGCAGGGCCAGGCGCATATTGCGGAAAATGCTGCCAAGATCTTCGTCGCGGCCGGCAGCGGGCGCGGCGGGGGACAGATGACCCGGCGGAGGCGCCGTGACAAGGCCCAGCGGATGGCGCGGCGGCGCTGCACGGCGCGCGCTCGGGCGGACATCAGGCCGCGTCACCGGTTCCTTTCGCATACGCATGTGGAACGCTACTCACCGCTGAAGGTCAGGCTAGTTTTTAGAAAAACCAGGCTCTTGTCAAAATTGGCCGGGCCCGTGGCGGGGCCGCTAGATTTCCACGCCATGTTGCTCGGCAAAGCGCTTGAGAAGCGCGCGCAGGTTGCCGGCGCTCTTGGCCAGCTCCTGCCGCAGCCAGCGCTCCAGCAGCCCCGCGTCGAGCGAAAGCACCATGGATTTGACCGGGCCGACGGAAACGGGCGACATCGATACCGCGCGGTAGCCCAGGCCGATCAGGGCCATCGCGTCGAGCGGCCGGCCGGCCATCTCTCCGCACAGGCTCAACGGCTTGCCGTGGCGTTTGGCCGCGTCGGCGATGGCGCCGAGCGCTCTCAGCGGCGCGGCCGACAGCCCGTCGTAGCGGGCGGCAACCCGGGCATTGTTGCGGTCGGAGGCGAAGAAGTATTGCAGCAGGTCGTTGCTGCCGACCGACACGAAATCCACCCGCGGCATCAGCGCATCGAGCTCGTAGAGCAGCGACGGCACCTCGATCATGGCCCCGAGCAGCACGCGCTTTGGGCCGGGCATTCCGCGCCGGCGCAGCAGCTCCAGCTCGCGGTCGATCAAGGCGCGCGCCATGTCGACCTCGCCGACGGCGGTGACCATCGGCAGCAGCAGGCGCAGCTCGCGCCCGGCGGTGGCGCGCAGCAGGGCCCGCACCTGGGTGCGCAACAGGCCCGGCCGGTCGAGCGAGAGGCGGATGGCGCGCCAGCCGAGCGCCGGGTTCTCCTCGTCGGGCTGGCGCAGATAGGGCAGCACCTTGTCGCCGCCTACGTCGAGGGTGCGGAACACGACCGGCTTGTCGCCGACCTGGGTGACGATGGCGCGGTACATCTGGGTCTGGCGATCGAGGCGCGGCAGGGTGGCGGAGACCATGAACTGCAGCTCGGTGCGGAACAGGCCGATGCCGTCGGCGCCCGACTCGGAGAGATGCGGGATGTCCATCATCAGGCCAGCGTTGATGTGGAGCTCGATGCGCTGGCCGTCCCTGGTGATGGCCGGCGTGTCGCGCAGGGCGCGGTATTTGCGATGCCGGCGGGCACGGAAGCGGGCCTTGTCGCCATAGGCGGTGATGACCTCGCTGGTGGGGCGGATGTGAACCTCGCCGCTGTCGGCATCGACGATGATCGGATTGCCCTGGGCGACGCGGTCGGTGACGCCGCGCACGTTGCCGACCGCGGCGATCCCCAATGCCCTGGCGACGATGGCGACATGGCTCTGGCCGCCGCCCTCCTCGATCACCAGGCCGCGCAGGCGCGAGCGCTCGTAATCGAGCAGATCGGCCGGGCTCATGCTGCGGGTGACAAGGATCGTGTCGTGCGGCAGCCGGCTGATGTCGGCGGCGTGCGGGCGCGGCCGCCCGGACAGAATGCGCAACAGCCGGTCGGACAGGGCGTCGAGATCTTTCAGGCGCTCGCGCCAGTAGGAGTCGGCCTGGCGCAGCATGCGGGCGCGGGTGTCGTTCTGCACGCGCTCGACGGCGGCTTCGGCCGACATGCCGCGCTTGACGGCCTCCTTCATGCGCCGCAGCCAGCCGCGGTCGTGGGCGAACATGCGGTAGACCTCGAGCACCTCGCGGTGCTCGCCGGTCTGCGCCAGCTCACCCTGCTCGATCAGCTCGTCGATCGAGGATTTCAGCTCCTCGACGGCGGCCTCCAGGCGGCGGCTCTCCGCCTCCGGGTCCTGCGCCGTCAGCTCGGTGACCACCACGCGCGGCTCGTGCAGCACGACGTGGCCAAGCGCGATGCCTTCCGACAGCGGCTGGCCGCGGATCACCTGGCCGACGACGGTGGCGAAATCGGCTGCCGTGTTGGCGCCGGCCACGGAACCCGACAGCAGGTGCTCGGCCAGCACCATGGCGGCCGTCTGCAGCACCTCGACGTCCTCGTCGGTGTATTCCTTGAAGGCCTTGTTCTGGACGGTGAGCACGCCCAGCAGGTCGCCGCTGCGCAGGATCGGCACCGCCAGGAACGAGTGGTAGATCTCCTCGCCCGTCTCCGGGCGGTAGGAGAAGGCGGGGTGGTTCTGAGCGTCCGGCTCATTGATCGGCACGGCCAGCTCCGCGCAGCGGCCGACCAGGCCCTCGCCGCGCTTCATGAAGGTATTGTGCACCGCGCCGGGGTTGAGGCCTTCGGTGGCGAACAATTCGAGGGTTCCGTCCTGGCGCTTGAGATAGATCGAGCACACCTCGGCCACCATCAGGCCGGCGATCTGGCGCACGATCTTGTCGAGGCGCGACTGGCCGTCGGACGGTTCGGCCATGATCTCGCGCAAGCGGCGCATGAGAATGCGCAGCGCGGGCTCCGACGGAGCGATCCTGGGACTGTCGCCACCCCTTTCCTGCATGGTTCCCGCTGCACCTTGACGGTATGGCCGGCGGGACACGCGCCCGCATCAGCCAGGCACGCCCTGAAGCCTGCGTTGCCCGCAGCCCGAAGGCGCTCCCTGCGACCCGGCCCTTTCCGCCGGACCCATGAAATCAGTCTTTGCCGAGTTCGTATAGAGTATGCAGGGTGCGCACGGCGAGTTCGGCATAGGCCGCATCGATCAGCACGCTAATCTTGATCTCGGACGTCGATATGGCGAGGATGTTGATGCCTTTTTCGGCAAGCGCGTTGAACATCTGTGCTGCAACGCCCGCGTGACTGCGCATGCCGATGCCGATCACCGAGACCTTGGCGACATCGCTCGAGCTCTTGATCTGGAACGGGCCGATCTTCTGCTTCACCTCGTTCAGGACCTTCAGTACACGGGCGAGCTCGGATTCCTGCACCGTGAAGGTCATGTCGGTGAATTTGCCGTCGGCGGACAGGTTCTGGACGATCATGTCGACGTTGATGCTGGCCTCGGCCAGCGGACCGAAGATGGCGGCTGCCACGCCCGGCTTGTCGGCGATCTTGAGGAGCGTCACCTTCGCCTCGTCCTTGGCGTAGGCGATGCCGCTGACGACCCGTTGCTCCACGATCTCTTCCTCGCTGCAAATGATGGTGCCGATTTCGTCCCAGGTGTCCGGCCGCACGGGCTTCAGGTCGGCGGGCGGGGTGAAGCTGGACAGCACGCGCAGGCGCATCCTGTGTACCATGGCCAGCTCGACCGAGCGCGTCTGCAGCACCTTGGAGCCGAGCGAGGCCATCTCCAGCATTTCCTCGTAGGAGACTTTGGCGAGGCGGCGGGCGCGCGGCACGATGCGCGGGTCGGTGGTGTAGACGCCGTCGACGTCGGTGTAGATGTCGCACAGGTCGGCGTTGATGGCGACGGCGATCGCCACCGCGCTGGTGTCGGAGCCGCCGCGGCCGAGCGTTGATATGCGGTTGCGCGAGGGCTCCACGCCCTGGAAGCCGGTGACGACGGCGACGTCGCCCTGGTCGAGGCGGGCGCGGATCAGCTCGCCGGGAATGTCGGTGATGCGGGCAACGCCGTGGGCGCTGTCGGTGAGAATCGGCACCTGCCAGCCCTGCCAGGAGCGGGCCGGCACGCCGATCGACTGCAGGACGATCGCCAGCAGGCCGGCGGTAACCTGCTCGCCGGTCGCCACCACGGCATCGTATTCGCGCGCATCGTGAAAGGCAGACGCCTCGCGCACCCAGGCGACAAGCTGGTTGGTGACGCCGGCCATGGCGGACACCACGACGGCCACCTTGTTGCCTGCTTCCACCTCGCGCTTGACGTGAAGGGCGACGTTGCGGATGCGGCCAAGGTCGGCCACCGACGTGCCGCCGAATTTCATGACGATGTGCGACATGGCCGCCCGCCGGATGCCCTCAGTCGTATCCCTGGCGCTCAAGCCGCGCCGCCAGCTACATGTGCCGGAAACCGGGCAACTCTTAGCCACTGGCGGGAGGGCAAGCAACAGCGCCCGGCGGCATTGACACAAAAAGTGTTGCGAGGCCCAAATGGCCGATGAACAGCGCTCCGCAACCGGCGCCGGCCGGCACCCTCGACCCCGCGCAGGCGGCAGCCTTCGGCCGGCTCGCGGCGGAATGGTGGGATGCCAACGGCAAATTCCGCACGCTGCATCGGATCGGTCCGGCGCGGCTGACCTTTCTGCGCGACGAGATGGTGCGCCATTTCACGCCGGCCGCGCAGGGGCTGCGGGTGCTGGCGGGCCTCAGCGTGCTCGACGTAGGCTGCGGCGGCGGGCTGGTGGCGGAGCCGCTGGCGCGGCTCGGCGCGCGCGTCACGGGCCTGGACCCGGCGCCCGAGAACATCGAGGCGGCGCGGCGGCACGCCGACGGCCAGGGACTTGAGATCACCTACCGGGCCGGACGGGTGGAGGACCTGGCGGCGGAGGGGGGCGCGTTCGACACCGTGGTGTGCCTCGAGGTGATCGAGCACGTGCCCGACCCAGCCGCGTTTCTCGCCGTGTGCGCAAGCCTCGTGCGGCCCGGCGGGCTGCTGCTGCTCTCCACCCTCAACCGCACGCTGAAGGCCTATCTTCTGGCGATCATCGGCGGGGAGTATCTGCTGCGCTGGCTGCCGGTAGGCACGCATCAGTGGGAACGGTTCATCACGCCGGAGGAGCTCGGGCGGTACCTGGCCGCGGCCGGGCTTGGCGCCCCGCGTGTCAAAGGGCTCGTCTACAGCCCGCTCTCGGATGCGTGGTCGCTGAGCGACGACATCGACGTCAACTACTTCGCGGCCGCGGCCAAGCCGGCCTGAGAGGGCTCTTTACCCAACGCCTGGGTCACGCTCGCCAAGGGTGGCGATTTCTGCTCTCTCTCGGCCATGGCGGAAATGACCGGAACTCGTGGCGTGATCGTCACCGGTGCGGCGCACGGCATCGGCGCGGCGACGGCGCGGCGGCTGGCAGCCGGGGGCTGGCAGGTGGCCTGCGCGGACCTCGACGGCGACGGCGCGGCGCAGGTGGCGGATGGCATCGGCGGCGTCGCGGTGGCGTGCGATGTCGGCAGCGAAAGCGACGTCGAACACCTGGTCGCGGTGGCGCGCACGCGGCTCGGACGCATCGACGCCATCGTATCCAATGCCGGCATCGGCCGCTTCAAGCCAATGGCGGAGACCACCTTGGCCGACTGGAATGCCGTGCTCGCCACCAACCTGACGGCGACCTTCCTGCTGGCGAAGGCGGCGGCGCACGACCTGGCGCGGGCGCGGGGCGCCATCGTCACCATCGCCTCGACGCGGGCGCACATGTCGGAGCCGGACACGCTGGCCTATTCGGCCAGCAAGGGCGGGCTGGTCGCGCTGACTCACGCGCTGGCCATGACGATGGCGCCGCAGGTGCGGGTGAACTGCGTGTCGCCAGGGTGGATCGATACCGGCAAGCAGGGGGCGCTGAAGGCGAGCGATCACGCCCAGCATCCGGTGGGACGGGTGGGCCGGCCGGAGGACGTGGCGGCGGCGGTGGCCTACCTGCTGTCGGATGCGGCGGCGTTCGTGACGGGCGCCGAGCTGATCGTCGACGGCGGCATGACGCGAAAGATGATCTACACCTGAGGTGTACGCGTGAAATTCCAGCGTGTCGCTTCTCTCATCCCGACTGAGCGTCACGGAAGCATGCCTTCGGCATGACGCGAGCGCCTGACCCAGGGCCGCAAATAGCCAACCCTCCTGTCATCCCGGCCGAACGCAGCGAGAGCCGGAACCCAAGGGCCGCGCGCGCACCCTCAACTCTGGGTCCCGGATCATCGCCTCCGGCGAAGTCCGGGATGACAGAACGGGGAGAGGGGATCGGGCGGCGCTGCGGAGAAAGGTGCGATTCACCTTGTCCCGAAAAATCGTCGGGCGCCGGGTGCGCAACAGCGCGGCCCGCTTATCCCCGCACCCTGGCCGTGGGCGCATGATGCGCGCGCTGCCGGCTTGCGACGGGACGTGTGATGCATCCGTCTCGCATGTGGCCGGCGGCCGGCGCCTGGAAGGAGAGCCCACGGAGGGTTCAAGCTCCAGGAGGCCCGGACCGACCGCTTGCGGTGAAGCGCCAGCAATGGCGCCAACACCTCACCCGCAGGCCGCCGAACGGCTCAAGGCAGCCGGCCGATGCCCTCGTGGCATAGGGGCCGGCACCAAA
>DASZQG010000166.1:0-4619 GCA_035550075.1 Hyphomicrobiaceae bacterium
CGATGCGGGCACAGGTGTGCAGATTGCGCGCGCGGCTGTAGTAGCCAAGGCCCGCCCACGCAGCCAGCACATCATCGAGCGGCGCGCCGGCCATCGCTTCGACGGTGGGCCAGCGAGCCAAAAATTTCGCGTAGTAGGGGATGACCGCCTTGACAGTGGTCTGCTGCAGCATGATCTCCGACAGCCACACGCGGTAGGGATCGGCGGCGGTCCCCGGCGGCACACGCCAGGGCAGCTCGCGCCGCTCGTGGTCGTACCAGTCGAGTACGGCCGCGACGCTTTCGGGGCCCGGCATCCGGAACCGCAGTTGCTTCCTGGCCACAGCAGGCATGGTGTCGTTGCCGGTCCCGCCCGAATCAGCTGCCCCATGGTAAGGCTCGCGCGATCAGGTGGAAACCGCGTGCGGGACGCCGTCATGACACTTCCGGGGCCGGACCATTCCTCGCCGGGCGCGCTCGGGCTGCGCTGGGATGATGCCGCGCGCACGTGGCGCGCGGGTGCTGCGTACGCCGGCAGGCGCGTTGGAAGCCTGGTGCCGCGCCTCACCGCCAAGGCGTTCGCCAAATACGGGTTCTCCATTGCCGGGCTGGTGACGGACTGGCCGGCCATCGTCGGGTCGGGCCTTGCCGCCTGCACCGCGCCGGAACGGCTGAAGTGGCCGCCGCGCCGGAGCGCCGAGATAACCGAGGACGACACGGCGGAGGCCGGCTCGGTACGCCAGGGCCGGCGGGACGGCGCAACGCTGGTCCTGCGGGTGGACGGCGCCAGGGCGCTCGACGTGCAATACAACGCTCGCCAGATCATCGAGCGGATCAACGCATTCTTCGGCTATGCCGCGGTGGCGGAACTGCGCGTCGTGCAGGCCCCGGTCGGCCGGACGGCACGGCAAAGCGGCTATGCGCGACCGGCCACAACTTCCGCAGCGCCCCTGATCAGCGAAGTGGCGGCAGTGCCCGATGCCAGACTGCGCAGCGCGCTGGCGCGGCTCGGCGCCGAAATCAGGCAGCGGGAAACAACCGCGATCGGCTCCCTCGCTGCGCGCTGAAGCGGCCGGCCCGACCATCGCCGCACGGCCAGGGGCACCTGCCCGCGAGCCCTGTCGGCCCGGGCGCCCCGAAAATGCTTACCTTGCAATGTAGAAGGCGATCGACGTTCGCCGCAGGAGCGCCGCGATGCTCAGAATGGACGACGATCACGCTGAATTGCCTTATTTCCGGCAGGACCTATGGTATCTGGACGACTGCACGGGCCGCATGGGCCCAGCTCACGCCGAACGATCACAAGGAACGCTTGATTTGACCAACAAACCGTCATTTGCCCCGCTCGGCCGGCCGATGACCCGGCGCGACGCGCTTCTGCTGTCAACAGGCGCGGTTGCCCTGTCCCTCGCCGCGGCCTGGGGCCTGTCCAGCTCACCCGCGATCGCCCAGCGCCGGCGCGGACCCGCGGAGGTTCCGGTCGCCGAGCTGATGAAGCCCGGTCCGCTGCCAGAGCTGGAGATGGGCAGCGCCGACGCCCCGATCACGGTCGTGGAGTATGCCTCGCTGAGCTGCCCGCACTGCGCGCATTTCCACACCACCGTGTTCCCCGACCTCAAGAAGAAATATGTGGACACCGGCAAGGTGCGCTTCGTGTTCCGCGAATTTCCCCTGAACGACGAGGCGACGGCGGCGGCAATGCTGGCGCGCTGCGCGGGCGACGGCAAAACCCTGCCGCTGACCGGCGTGCTGTTCGACAAGCAGGACGAGTGGATGGCCGGCGACATGCGCGCCGGGCTGTTCAAGATCGCCCAGCAGGCGGGCTTCACCAAGGAAGCCTTCGAGAAATGCATGAGCGATAACAAGCTCGAGAAGGACATTCTCAGCATCCGCGAGCACGCCTCGAAGGACTTCGGCGTCAACGCCACGCCGACCTTCTTCATCAACGGCAAGCGGATGACCGCCGCCCCCGTACTCGCCGAGTTCGACAAGGCGTTCGCGCCGATCCTGAAGAGCTGAGGGGCCGGTTGTACCGACGCGTCCAGGTTGTCGTTCTGCTCGCCGCTGCCGCCCTCGCAGGTTGCAGCGGCGATGTGCCTTTGCTCGGCGGCAGCCCGGCGGCCACGACCGCCACCACCGCGGCGCTCGCGGGCGAAGCAACGCCCGACACGCCCGGCTTCAACCCGTTTGCCAGCGGTCCGGAGACGGCGCTGAAGCACCGCGAGGTGATTGAGAACCCCACCATCGCCGACATCATGAAGACCGGCGGGTTGCCGGAGATGGCGCTCGGCCGACCGGATGCGCCGGTCACCATCGTGCAGTACGCCTCGCTCACCTGCCCCTACTGCCGCCGCTTCCAGCTCGAGACCTTCCCGGTGCTGAAGCGCGAGTATATCGACACCGGCAAGGTGCGCTATATCCTGCGGGAGTTTCCGATCGGCAAGCAGTCGGGCCTCGCCACCGTTGCCCTGCGCTGTGCGCCGCCGGAGAAATATTTCACGCTCTACGAGAAGTTCATGGCCCAGCAGGGCTCCTGGGTCAGCCAAGAGGTCAGGCCCGACCCGATCTTCAAGGTCGCCCAGCAGGTGGGGATGACGCGCGCGCAGTTTGACTCCTGCCGTCAGAATCGCGGCATGATCGAGCAGCTCAACTGGGTCAAGGAGCGGGGCCGCACGCTCGGTATCATCGGCACGCCGAACTTCTTCGTGCAGGGCAAGCGCGTGAAGACGGTGATCGGGATCAAGGAAATCCGCGAGATGGTGGACCCGATCCTGGCCGGTCGCGTGGCCGCCACCGGCACCGGTCCCACACCCAACTGAGCTGGCGCCGGCCCCCGGCAAGGACACGGAAGGCGGGCCAGGCGCGCAGCAACTCGCATGCCCTAGCCCCGTGTCCCGCCCGTAAGCTACCCTGAAGAGACCCTGGCCCCATGCATATTTCCCGGCTTCGGCTTCTCGGCTTCAAATCGTTCGTCGAGCCGACCGAGCTCGTGATCGAGCCCGGCCTGACCGGCGTCGTCGGCCCAAACGGCTGCGGCAAGTCCAACCTGCTGGAAGCCCTGCGCTGGGTGATGGGCGAGACCTCGCACAAGAGCATGCGTGCTGCCGCCATGGACGACGTCATCTTCTCCGGCAGCGGCACGCGCCCCGCCCGCAACACGGCGGAAGTGACGATGTTCATCGACAACAACGACCGCAAGGCGCCGGCCGAGTTCAACGACGGCGAAACGCTGGAGGTGACGCGCCGCATCGAGCGCGAGGCAGGGTCAGCCTACCGCATAAACGGCAAGGAGGTGCGTGCACGCGACGTGCGCATCCTGTTCGAGGACGCCGCCACCGGCGCGCGCTCGCCGGCGCTGGTGCGCCAGGGGCAGATCGGCGAGCTGGTCAACGCCAAGCCGGAGCAGCGCCGCCGCATCCTGGAAGATGCCGCCGGCATCGCCGGATTGCACAGCCGCCGCCACGAGGCGGAGCTCAGGCTGCGCGCGGCGGAGGCCAACCTGGCGCGCGTCAACGACATCCTGGGCCAGCTCAACACGCAGATCGAAAGCCTCAAGCGCCAGGCGCGGCAGGCGCGGCGCTACAAGGAGATCTCCGCCGAGATCCGCAAGCTCGATGCCATCGTCTTCCACCTGCGCTGGCAGGATGCGCAGGCGCAGGTCGACGGCGAGGAAGCCAACCTGACGGCCGCCCTGGAGAGGACGGCCCGCGCCACGGAGGCCGAGTCCAAGGCGGTCACCGCGGAAGCCGACGCGGCCGCCGCGCTGCAGCCGCTGCGCGAGGCGGAGGCCGCGAAGGCGGCCGTGGTGCAGCGGTTCCGCATCGAGCAGGAGAACCTGGACCGCGAGGCGCAGCGCACCGCCGACCGGCAAGCGGAATTCGAGCGGCGCGTGGAGCAGCTCGAGCGCGACCTCGCCCGTGAGCAGTCGCTGATCGCGGAAGCCAAGGAGACGCTGGCGCGCCTCGATGAGGAAAGCGCCACGATCGACAAGACTAACCGCCTCGCCGATGAATTCGAGCAGACGGCGCTTGCCGCCTACGACAAGTCGGACGGGCTTTTGAAGACGGCAGAGGAGCGCCTCAACCGCCTGACGCTGGCGGCGGCCGAGGCGCGTGCCCAGCGCCAGAGCCTGGAAAGCTCCCGGCGCGAGCGGGCCGAACAGGTGGCCAAGCTCGAGCGCCAGCTGACCGCGCTGGAGGCGCAGACGCGCGAGATCATCGGCCGCGCACCCGACGCCTCCAAGCTCAAGGCGGCGGCGGAGACCGGCCAGCAGCTCATGGCCGCGCTCGTCGAAATCGAGGCGCAGACGCTGACCGCCGAGGCGGCGGTGCAGGACGCCGCCGACGAGGCCAAGGCCAAGAGCGAGGCCGCCGCCAGCGTGGTGCTCGCGGCCGGCCAGCTCAAGACCGAGATCGAGACGCTGACCAAGCTGCTGCGGCCTGCCGGCGACAGCGGCCTGCCCCCGGTGCTCGACCGCGTAAAGGTGGAGCCGGGCTATGAGGTTGCGCTCGCTGCCGCGCTCGGCGACGATCTCGAGGCACCCGCCGGTGCCAAAGCGCCGGTGCACTGGCGCCTCAACCCGGAGCCGGGCCCGGATGGTCCGCTGCCCGCGGGCATCGACTCGTTGGCCGGCCACGTCAC
>DASZQG010000167.1:0-4742 GCA_035550075.1 Hyphomicrobiaceae bacterium
TCTCTAGTCGCCAATTTAGGGGAGTACTATGGCGCAGCGGTGGCCACGATAGTCCGGCGAGCCAGCACTGAGGAAGAATCATCAGATATTGACCAAATCGTCGCGGAACTTGGTATCCAGTATAGAATGTTTACTCGTCACTTCGAAAGGCAAAAAAAAGAGGCGCAAATGACCGAGGATGACGTTCGCGTATTGTCGGCGCTGTCGCTCTAAACCTGCGAACACCTGACACTCGACGGCAGTCTCCTAGCTGGTTCTTAGACTCGCCACTCACCCCTGCCCCCGCACCCCCCACGCGCGGGCCTTGAGATGGATCGCGCCATCGGCGGGGCGCGGCAGATCCTGCGCCAGCCGATCCTGCAGCCGCGCCAGCGCGTCAGGTGACAGCGCGCTGCAATAGCCCGGCGCGGGTCCCGTGCCCAGCGTGAACGGCTGCCAGAAGTCGTCGAAGTTGGCGAATACGGTGTCCACCTCCAGCGCCGCCACCTCCACGCCCGCCAGCCCGCCGCCGCGCGCCAGCTCCGCCACGCCCTCGCGCGTGCAGTAGGGAAAGCGCTTGTCCTCCGCCAGATCGGCCGCGGCCGGGTCGAGCGCCGCCGCCGCGGTCCAGAATGCGCGCAGGAATTCGAGCCCGCCGCCGGCATAGTCCCACACGTAGAAGCCGATGGTACCGCCGGGGCGCAGCACGCGCCGCATCTCCGCGAGCGCACGGGCCTTGTCCGGAACGAAGTTGAGCACCAGCGCGGATACCACCGCGTCCGCACTCGCCCGCTCGACGGGCAGCGCCTGCGCGTCGCCGGCGAGGAACGTGGCGCGCGCGTCGGGCACGCTGGCGCGGGCCTGCGCGCGGAAGCCGTCGGACGGCTCGACCGCCACCAGGGAGGCCGGCGCGCAACGCTCCAGGATGGCGGCGGACAGCGCGCCGGTGCCGCAGCCGATCTCGAGCCAATCGCGGCCGGGTGGCAGGGCGAGCCAGTCGAGGAAGCGCGGGGCGATGCGGCGGCTCCAGCGCCCCATGTACTGGTCGTAACTGGCGCCCGCCTGCCAGGCGTCGTGGCGTGAGGTGCTGCTCATCGCGGGCCTCCATCCGTGCACGGTTCATCCTAGCACGGAATGAGACGCTGTGGTGGCGGCCCGCCGCTACTCTGCCGCCTGCCGCTTGCCCCGGCCGTTGCCGGTCGCGGCTTTCTGCGCGCCGGCACCGTTCTCCTTCTGCGCGCCTCCGGCACGACGCCCCAGCAGCGCGCGCAGATACTGCCCCGTGTAGCTCTCGGCCACCTGTGCCACGTCCTCCGGCGTGCCGGCCGCTACGACGCGCCCGCCGCCGTCGCCGCCCTCGGGGCCCATGTCGATGATCCAGTCGGCGGTCTTGATGACCTCAAGGTTGTGCTCGATCACCACCACCGTGTTGCCGGCGTCCGCCAGCTCGTGCAGCACCTCCAGCAGCTTGGCGACGTCGTGGAAGTGCAGACCCGTCGTCGGCTCATCCAGAATATACAGGGTGCGCCCGGTCGCGCGGCGTGACAGCTCCTTGGACAGCTTGATGCGCTGCGCCTCGCCGCCCGACAGCGTGGTGGCCTGCTGGCCGATGTGGATGTAGCCAAGCCCCACGCGCGCCAGCGTCTCCAGCTTGTCGCGGATCGACGGCACCGCCTTGAAGAACTCCGCGCCCTCCTCGACCGTCATGTCCAGCACGTCGGCGATCGACTTTTCCTTGAACTTCACCTCCAGCGTCTCGCGGTTGTAGCGCTTGCCCTTGCAGACGTCGCAGGTGACATACACGTCCGGCAGGAAGTGCATCTCAATCTTGATGACGCCGTCGCCCTGGCAGGCCTCGCAGCGTCCGCCCTTGACGTTGAACGAGAAGCGGCCCGGCTGGTAGCCGCGCGCCTTGGCTTCCGGCAGGCCGGCGAACCACTCGCGGATCGGCGTGAAGGCGCCGGTGTAGGTGGCGGGGTTGGACCGCGGCGTGCGGCCGATCGGCGACTGGTCGATGTCGATCACCTTGTCGAGGTGCTCCAGCCCCTCCAGCTTGTCGAAGGCGCCGGGATGCTCGCGCGCATTGTTCAGCCGCCGCGCCACCGCCTTGTAAACGGTGTCGATCAGCAGGGTGGACTTGCCGCCGCCCGACACGCCTGTGATGCAGGTGAGCAGGCCCAGCGGAATCTCCGCCGTCACGTTCTTCAGGTTGTTCTCGCGTGCGCCGGTCACCTTCAGCGACTTGCCGTTGGGCGTGCGCCGCAGTTTCGGCATCGGAATCTGGCGCACGCCGGTGAGATATTGCCCGGTGATGCTGTCCGGGCTCGCCATGATGGCATCGGGGGTGCCCTGCGCCACGATCTGCCCGCCGTGCACGCCCGCGCCCGGCCCGATGTCCACCACATGATCGGCGGACAGGATCGCATCCTCGTCGTGCTCCACCACGATCACCGTGTTGCCGATGTCGCGCAGGTGCTTGAGCGTCTCCAGCAGGCGGGCGTTGTCGCGCTGATGCAGGCCGATGGAGGGCTCGTCCAGCACGTATAGTACGCCGGTCAGCCCCGAGCCGATCTGCGAGGCGAGCCGGATGCGCTGGCTCTCCCCGCCCGACAGCGTGCCGGAGGAGCGCGACAGCGTGAGGTAGTCGAGCCCGACATCCACCAGGAACTGCAGACGCTCGCGGATCTCCTTCAGGATGCGCACCGCAATCTCGTTCTGCTTGGCCGTCAGCTTGTCCGGCAGGCCGGCGAACCACGCGTTGGCAGCGCGGATCGACATATCCGTCACCTGGCCGATGTGGAGGCCATCGATCTTCACCGCCAGCGCCTGCGGTTTCAGCCGGTAGCCGCCGCAGGCGTCGCACGGATGCGCCATCTGGTAACGCGAGAGTTCCTCCTTCACCCATTCGCTTTCGGTCTCGCGGTAGCGGCGCTCGATGTTGTTGACCACGCCCTCGAACGGCTTGGTGGTCTTGTACTTGCGGACGCCGTCCTCGTACACGAATTCCACGTCCTCATCGCCGGTGCCCCACAGGATGGCGTCCTGCACCTTTTTCGGCAGCTTGCCCCACGGCGTCGTCATCGGCACCTTGAAGTGCCGCGCCAGCGCTTCCAGCGTCTGCTCGTAGTAGGGCGAGGTGCTGCCGGTCTTGGCCCACGGATAGACGGCGCCCTGCTTCAGGCTCAGCGCCGGGTCGGGCACGATAAGGTCGGCCTCGAAGCGCAGTTCCGTGCCGAGGCCGTCGCACTTGGGACAGGCGCCGGCCGGCGCGTTGAAGGAGAACAGCCGGGGCTCGATCTCCTCGATCGTGAACCCGGAGACGGGACAGGCAAACCGCGAGGAGAAGATGATGCGCTCGTGGGTTTCGTTCTTGTTCTTGAGGACTTCCTTCTCGCCGGCAGCGACCTGTCCCCTCTCACCGCCTGCGGGGAGAGGGTTAGGGTGATGAGCAGCTTTGGACTCGTAAGGGGCAGCCTCTGACGATAGCGTTTGCTTCCGCCCCTCACCCCGGCCGTCTCCCCGTGAACGGGCAGAGGGGGAAGTCAGCGGCCTGTCCGCAAACTCCGCGATGGCAATGCCGTCCGCCAGCTCCAGCGCCGTCTCAAGGCTGTCGGCGAGCCGCGTGGCAATGCTTGCGCGCGCCTTCTCGTCGCTTCCCTTCGGCAGCACGATCCGGTCAACCACCACGTCGATGTCGTGCTTGTATTTCTTATCGAGCTTGGGCGCATCGCCGATCTCGAAGAACTGCCCGTTGACCTTGACGCGCTGGAAGCCCTTCTTCTGCAGCTCGGCCAGCTCCTTGCGGTACTCGCCCTTGCGGCCGCGCACGACGGGCGCCAAGAGGTAGAGCCGCGTGCCCTCCGGCAGCGCCAGTACCCGATCCACCATCTGCTGCACGGTCTGGCTCTCGATCGGCAGCCCAGTTGCCGGCGAATACGGCACGCCCACGCGCGCAAACAGCAGGCGCAGGTAGTCGTAGATCTCCGTCACCGTGCCGACGGTGGAGCGCGGGTTCTTCGAGGTGGTCTTCTGCTCGATGGAGATGGCCGGCGACAGCCCGTCGATGTGGTCGACATCCGGCTTCTGCATCATCTCCAGGAACTGGCGCGCGTAGGCCGACAGGCTCTCCACGTAGCGCCGCTGCCCTTCCGCGTAGATCGTATCAAATGCGAGCGACGACTTGCCCGAGCCCGACAGCCCCGTGAACACGATCAGCGCGTCGCGCGGGATTTCGAGATCGATATTCTTCAGGTTGTGCTCGCGTGCCCCGCGGACGTGAATGGTGCGATGCGCATCGTCCGCCCGCACCGTAGCCTCGCGGGCGCGCGGCTTGCCGGCCTTGCTCATGGCGCCTCGTCTAGACCAAACCGGGATGGGCGGCAAATACCACGCTGCAGAGCGGCAATGCGCCCGAAAATGAGCCATTTGGCCGCCTGCGTGACCACATCTTCAACATGTCCGATCAAATGTGGCCAGAACGCTTGACTTCGTTTCGGCAAGCGCCAACATTTGAGTGTGGCGGCCGTCGCTGCCGATTTTTGAGCCCCCGGTCTGCAGGCGGTGCGTGGCTCAGTCGGGAGTACCGCGTGTTGTGAGGGCGGTCGCCGCAGGGATCAACTGGCAAGGAGAGAGCATGACGCCACCGGACAGTCATCTCGCCCTCGCCGAGTGCGAGGGCACGGCCCGCCTCAATCGGGCTAGCACCCGTTGATCACGGTTGAGCGGGCCGATCACACCACAATCCGTATGATGCGTGCGAGGCC
>DASZQG010000168.1:0-13419 GCA_035550075.1 Hyphomicrobiaceae bacterium
TATGCGGGTACATCAGGCCGGCTTCTGGCCGGGCAGGAAGGCGAGCGCGACGCCGTTCATGCAGTAGCGCAAGCCGGTCGGCTTCGGTCCGTCGTCAAAGACATGTCCGAGATGTCCGCCGCAGCGGCGGCAGTGGACCTCGGTGCGTGTCATGAAGAAGCTGCGGTCGGTGGAGGTGGCGACAGCGTTTTCAAGCGGCGCGTAGAAGCTGGGCCAACCCGTGCCGCTGTTGAACTTGGTGGCGGAGGAGAAGAGCGGCAGAGCGCAGCCCGCACACGCGTAAACACCGGGCCCATATTGCTTGTCGAGAGGGCTCGAGCCGGCGCGCTCGGTGCCGTGCTGGCGCAGGACGTAGTATTGCGCCGGCGTCAGCTGCTTGCGCCATTCCTCATCCGATTTCGTCACCTCGAAAACCTCGCCCTCTGCGGCCTGCGCGCCGTCTGCGCCCGAGCGCTGGAAGTAGGCAGAGATGGCGGCGACCACGCCGGTCAGGCCGATGGCCGCGAAATGCCGACGGTTCAGCATGCTGGCTTCCTCCCTGGCGCCCCGCGGGTCTTTTTGCAAACATAGGGCAAGCCTGCCTGGCGCGGGAGGTGCGGCGTCCTCACCGCGCATCAAGAATGCGTGGGCTGAGCCGTCCGGGTCCCGCGATCGGCACCGGCCGGTCGACGGTGATGGCCTCGGGGCTCATGCGGCAGCGCACGGCCATCATCTCCACGCCGGCGGCCGCGCCCAGGTCGAAGGCAGCGGCAAAGCGGGGGGCAATGTCGCGTGCAAGCGCGAAGCTGCGTGCCTCCTGGCGCTGGATGAGGAAGATCATCACTGCCCGGTGGCCGGCCGCCACCATGGCCGCCAGCTCTTCCAGGTGCTTGGCGCCGCGCTCCGTCTCACAGTCGGGGAATTCGGCGAGGCCATGCCGGCGGGAAAGGTGCACGTTCTTGATCTCGACATAGCAATCGGGCTTCGCGGGCGACTGCAGGAGGATGTCGATCCGGCTGTTGCGGCCGTATTTCACCTCGCGCCGCACGACCGGATAGTCCGCAAGCGCAGCGAGGCGCCCGGCCGCCAGCGCCTCGGCCACCAGGGCATTGGGATGCTGCGTGTTGATGCCGACGAGGAGCGGTCCCTTGCCGAGGTCGGTTTCGACCATCTCCCAGGTGAACGCGTATTTGCGGGTGGGCCGGTCACTTTGCGACAGCCACACCACCGCGCCCGGCGCGGTTAACCCAAGCATCGAGCCGGTGTTGGGACAGGCGGCGGTGACGGTGCGCCCGTCGTCCAGGCGCACGTCCGCCAGAAAGCGCTTGTAGCGCTGGATAAGCGTGCCGCGCACGAGCGGGGAGGGGAAGCGCATGCCGCCGCCGACCGCTCAGCAAGCCCTGCGGTGCCATGCTGCGCCATTGGCACAGCCGCCGTTAGCATGTAGGAGGACCATGCGCGAAAGCGTGCCGCCCCACCCTGGCTGCCCGACATCGGGCCCGGGCTGCGTAGCGCGGCTTAGCGCCGTTGGCAATGACAGAAGGAATGCCCCGATGAGCAGCGATGGGGAGGCGGCCGGAGACATCGTGACGGCGGCCCTGATCGTCATTGGCGATGAGATCCTATCAGGCCGCACCAAGGATAAGAACATCGGCTACATCGCCGATCACCTTACCGCCATCGGCATCCAGCTCAAGGAAGTGCGGATCGTGCCGGACGAGGAGCCGGAGATTGTCGCCGCCGTCAACGCGCTGCGCACGCGCTACACGTACGTGTTCACCACCGGCGGCATCGGCCCCACGCACGACGACATCACGGCCGATTCCATTGCCAAGGCGTTCGGCGTCGGCATCGAGGTGGACGAGCGCGCGCTGAAGCCGATGCGGGAGTACTTCGCGCGCCGGGGCGTGGAGATGACCCCGGCGCGCCTGCGCATGGCGCGCATACCCTTTGGCGCCGAGCTGGTGGAGAACAGCATTTCAATTGCACCGGGGTTCATGCTCGGCAACGTGATCGTCATGGCCGGCATCCCCGCCATCATGCAGGTGATGCTGGATGCGGCCAGCAAGCGGCTTAAGACCGGCAAGAAGATGCTGTCGGCCGCGCTCGACCTGCACCGACCCGAGGGCGAAATCGCGGAGCTGTTCGGCAACCTGCAGAAGAAGTATCCCGACGTGCCGATGGGCAGTTATCCGTTCATCCGCGACGGCCGGCCCGGCACCCAGCTTGTCCTGCGTTCGACGGATGCGGGGCGCCTGGCGGAAGCGGAGAACGAGCTGAAGATGCAGCTTGCCGCGCGGGGGTGGATCTAGGGGCCACCGGGGAAGGGGCGTGCGCCGAAGGATCAGAGCGAGAAGCTCGTCCCACAGCCGCAGGAGGCGGTCGCGTTCGGGTTGTTGACCTTGAACGAGGAACCGATCAGGTCATCGACGAAATCGATCTCGGAGCCGGCCAGGTAGTCGAGCGAGACAGGATCGATCAGGACGCGGGCGTTTGCGCGCTCGATCACCACGTCATCCGGGGCCTGCTCGCCGACCAAGTCGAAGCGATACTGGAACCCCGAGCAGCCGCCGCCCTCGACGCTGACGCGCAGCAGCGGCGTCTGCGGCTCGCCGGCGACGATCTCGGCGATGCGTCGCGCCGCCCGCTCGGTCACGGTGACTGCCATGTCGGTCATACTGATATATCTTCGTTAAATCATTGGCCTTTGGGGCCTTGAGTCCTACCTGGAAAGATAGGGCGGGACGGCCTTTTGTCAAATGGCGGCGGCCAGGGACCGGAGCATGGCGCAGAGCACGAAAGAGGCCAGGCAGCGCGAAGACGTGAAGGCCGGGCGGCCGCTCGCGCCCTATGCAACTCATGCCGCCGAAAGCGCGGGCCGGATGTACCCGGAGCCGGCTTGCCCGATGCGCAGTGTATTCCAGCGCGACCGCGATCGCATCGTGCACGCTACGGCATTCCGCCGGCTCACCTACAAGACGCAGGTGTTCGTATTCCACGAGGGCGATCACTACCGCACGCGGCTGACGCACAGCCTGGAAGTGGCGCAGATCGCGCGCGCGATTGCGCGCATGCTGGCGCTCGATGAGGATCTCGCCGAGGCGCTGGCGCTGGCGCACGACCTCGGCCATCCGCCGTTCGGCCATGCAGGCGAGCGCGCACTGGCGCGCGCGATGGCGCGCTGGGGCGGCTTCGACCACAACGCGCAGAGCCTGAAGGTGGTGACCCGGCTGGAGCGCAAGTACGCCGCCTTCGATGGCCTGAACCTCACGTTCGAGACGCTGGAGGGACTGGCCAAGCACAACGGACCGGTGGTGTCCGGCAACGCCGACGGCGGCAACCGTGTTCTGCGCGATGCCATCGACCGCGCCGGGCTCACCGTGCAGCTTCATCTTGCCGAGTATGCGCCGGCGGAAGCGCAGGTCGCCGCCATCGCCGACGACATCGCCTACAACAGCCACGACCTGGACGACGGCCTGCGCGCCGGGCTGCTCGCTCTTGATGACCTCGCCGACGTTCCCCTGGCCGGGCCCTTTGTGCGCGCCGCGCCGCAAGCGGAGGATACGCAGCGCATCATCTACGAGGTCAACCGCCGCATCATCACCGTGATGATCGAGGACGTGGTGGCGGAATCGCGCCGTCGGCTCGTCGCGCTGGCGTCGCAAAGCCTCGCCGGCGTGCGGGCGGCGGGGCGTCCGGTGATCGCTATCTCGGCGGAGCGTCAGCCGGAGGTGATGGGCCTGAAGGACTATCTCTTCGCGCACGTCTACCGCCACCCCCGGGTGATGCAGGTGATGGAGGACGCCGAAACCGTCGTGCACGGCCTGTTCGAACGCTACATGGCGGAAACCGCGGCGCTTCCGGCCTCCTGGCGGGCCGCGGTGGCAGAGGCAGCGGACCTCGAGCGCGCCGGGCTGGTAGCGGACTTCGTGGCCGGGATGACCGACCGCTTCGCGCTGCAGGAGCACCGGCGCCTGTTTGACGCTACCCCGGAATTGCGTTAGCCCGGCGCATCAATCCAGCCGCCTGGGTCCCATGAACGTCTACGCGCTCGTGCAAAGCCGCATCCGCGCCGCTCTCGCCGCGCTGGAGAAAGCCGGCGCGCTGCCAGCCGGCCTGGACCTCTCGGCCGGCGAGGTGGCACCCCCGCGCGATTCCGCGCACGGCGATCTCGCCTCCAACGCGGCGCTGGTGCTTGCCAAGCCGGCCAAGGCGAACCCGCGCGAAATCGCGGAGAAGATCGCGGCCGAGCTGCGCGCTGCGGAGGATATCGAGAAGGTCGAGGTGGCCGGGCCGGGCTTCATCAACATCGCGCTGAAGCCGGCCGTGTGGCACGCGGTGGTGGCGGACATCCTGCGCGAGCGCGGCGACTATGGGCGCGCCGACCTCGGGCATGGCGAGAAGGTCAACATCGAGTACGTCTCGGCCAACCCGACGGGGCCGATGCACGTCGGCCATTGCCGCGGCGCGGTGTTCGGCGATGCGCTCGCTAACCTGCTCGCCTTCGCCGGCTATGCCGTCACGCGCGAGTACTACATCAACGATGCCGGCGCGCAGGTGGAGGCGCTCGGCCGCTCGGCGTTTCTGCGCTACCGGGAGGCACTGGGTGAGGACATTGGCGCGATCCCGGAAGGTCTTTATCCGGGTGATTACCTGGTGCCGGTCGGCGAGGCGCTGGCAAAGGAATACGGCTCGGCCCTGCTGAACTGGCCGGAAGAGCGGCGCGCGCCACTGGTGCGCGACTTCGCCGTCGCGGCCATGCTCGAGACAATCCGGCAGGACCTCGCCGCCCTCGACGTGCACCACGCGGTGTTCTTTTCCGAGCGCGACCTCACGCGCGAGGAGGACAAGATCAAGGCCGCCATCGCCGAGCTGGAGCGCAAAGGGCTGATCTACCGGGGCCGCCTGCCGAAGCCGAAAGGACACGATGACGAGGAATGGGAGGACCGCGAACAGCTTCTGTTCAGGTCAACGGACTTCGGCGACGATGTCGACCGCGCGCTGCAGAAGGCAGATGGCAGCTACACCTATTTCGCCGCCGACGTGGCCTATCACCGCGACAAGCTCCAGCGCGGGTTCCGCAATCTCATCAACGTGTTCGGCGCCGATCATGCGGGCTACATCAAGCGCGTGCGGGCGACCGTCAGCGCGCTGTCGGACGGCAAGGCGAACCTGGATGTGAAGGTGTGCCAGCTCGTGAAGCTGTTCCGCGCTGGCGAGCCGGTGAAGATGTCGAAGCGGGCCGGCACGTTCGTCACGCTGCGGGACGTGGTCGACGAGGTCGGCCGCGATCCTGTGCGCTTCATGATGCTCTACCGCAAGAACGACGCGCCGCTCGACTTCGATCTGGCGCGGGTTCTGGAGCAGTCCAAGGACAATCCGGTGTTCTATGTTCAGTATGCGCACGCACGCGGCGCGTCCGTGTTCCGGCAGGTGAGGGAGGTCTTCCCGGCTTTCTCCCCCGGCTCTGCACACGTTCTCAACGCGGATCTTTCGCTGCTGAGCGACCCCGGCGAGCTCGATCTGATCAAGCGGCTGGCGGCCTTCCCCAAGCTGGTGGAAGGGGCCGCAGTGGCGCACGAGCCACACCGCGTGGCCTTCTATCTTTATGATTTAGCTTCAACTTTCCACGCGCAATGGACCAAGGGCAATGAAATGCCACATTTGCGTTTTATCCAGCCGGACAACGGGACTCTAACCGCCGCTCGCCTCGCTCTGATCGGAGCCAACACGCAGGTGCTGGCATCCGGTCTCGCCATTCTAGGCGTACACGCGCCGGATGAGATGCGATAGCATCGCGATTCGTGGGGTAGGCCGGCCGCAACAGGGGATTTCGCGCATGTCTCGGTCGAACAGTGCTGCGGGGCGCATACCACCACGGCGGCACCCTGCGGAGCACGATCCCTACGCGCAGCACGCCAACGGCCACTGGCCGCCCGCCAACGCAGGTGCAGGCTATCCGGGCCAGGCTCCGGCCCATCCGCAGCAGGGCTACTACTTTCCTCCGGCCCAGGATCATCAGGATCCGAACTACAACTATCCGCCGCAGGGCGATCCCGCTTACCCCCCGCAGCAGCCTTCGGACTGGGGCCATCAGCAGCAACAGCCCGACCCGCGCGGATATGATCTCGGCACCTACATGCCGGCCGGGCAGCCGCAGGGCTATGGCGCGCACGAGCCGCCACCGTTCCAGGCGCCGGGCCAGCCCGGCGCGCAGTTCGCGCCGCACGCCGACTACGGCGAGGCGGATGCCGAATACGACGACGCCTACGCCGAGTTCGAAGACGAGCCGCGCCGCGGCGGTCGCGCCATCATGATCGCCGGCGCGCTGGTCGGGGCCATCGTACTCGGCGGCGCCGGCGCCTACGGCTACAAGACCCTGTTCGGACACCGCGGCGGCCATGCCCCGCTGGTGCGAGCCGCAAACCTCGGCCCCGACAAGGTGCGGCCGGCCGAGCCGGGCGGCCGGCCGATCCCGCATCAGGACAAGACGCTGTTCGATCGGCTGGGTGAAGGCGCAGGTCCTGCGCGCGCGGAGGCGGCGCCGCTGCCGAGCGATGCCAACGAGGATCCGAGCCGTCCGCGCCGCGTCCGCATCATCCCGATCACGCCGGGCGGCAACGCTCCACCGGCCGTGCCGATCACCACGGCCAGCGCGCCACGCGAGGCAATGCCACAGGCATTCCCCACCCCCAGCGACCCCGGTGACGCCCAGCCGTCCCGCCTCGGCGCGCAAGCGGTGCCGCCCGCCGCTCCGGTTGCGCGGGAAGCGCCGGCCCCGGTCAAGATCGTCAGCGTGCAGCCGCCTGCCGCCGCGGCGCCCACGCCTGAGCCGCCGGCCCGCAAGGTGGTACACGCGCCGCCGAAAGCGCCCGTGACGAAGACTGCCAAGGCGCACGCGCCGGCCGCACCCCAAGCGAGCGGCGCAAACGGTTATGTTGCCGTGCTGTCGTCGCAGAAGTCGCGCATGGACGCGCTCAAGGTGTTTGCCGACATGCAACAGAAGTACGGCGAGGTGCTGTCGAGCAAGACGCCCGACGTCCAGGAGGCCAATCTTGGCGAGAAGGGAGTCTGGTATCGCGCCGTGGTCGGCCCGCCGGGCTCGCGCGAGGCTGCGTCCGGCCTGTGCAGCCAGCTCAAGTCAGCGGGCTACTCGGGCTGCTGGGTGACAGCGTACTGAAGCCGGGTTGACAGCCGGCCGCGGTAGGCGACCTTGGGCCGCAGGCGTCGCGCTTGCGCGGCCGGGATCGCAGGCACAGCTTCCACGCACATGCTTGCCTCTTTCATTACTGCTCTGGCCGGCTTTGAACTCACCGACGGCGAGGCCTCGGTGCTACGTTCGGCGCGGCCCGCCGGCATCATTCTGTTCGCCCGAAATGCGCACCATCCCGACCAGCTCCGCCGCCTCGTCGAGGAGGCCGTGACCGCGATCGGGGCGGAGGACGTACTCGTGCTCGTCGACCAGGAGGGCGGACGCGTGCAGCGGCTCAAGCCGCCGCACTGGCGACGGTTGCCATCGGGTGCCGCCTACGCGGCCGCCTACGCCCGGGACCCGGCAGGGGCGTGCCGTGCTGCGGCGCTGGCCGCCCGGCTCACGGCCATGGAGCTGCGGGCCGTGGGCATCAACACCAACTGCGCCCCGGTCGTGGATCTGCCTGCACCGGATGGCCACGAGATCATCGGCGACCGGGCCTATGGCACAGACCCGCATCAGGTGGTCGCGCTTGCGCGTGCCGTGGCGGAAGGACACATGGCGGGCGGGGTGCTGCCGGTTGTCAAGCATGTGCCGGGTCATGGCCGGGCAACGGCCGACAGCCACCTGGAGCTGCCCGTTGTGGCGGCCACCCGCGAGGAACTCGAAGCCTCCGACTTCGAGCCATTCCGGCGGCTGGCGCATCTGCCGGCGGCGATGACGGCGCACGTGGTGTTCTCGGCGATCGACCCGGCCCATCCGGCCAGCACATCACCCAGTGTCGTTAAAAATATCATCCGCCGCTCGATCGGTTTTGACGGGCTCTTGATGAGTGACGATCTCGGCATGAAGGCCCTTGTGGGCAGCATCGCGGAGCGGGCCCAGGCGGTGCTGCGTGCAGGGTCCGACTTGGCGCTGCTGTGCAGCGGCGACCTGGCCGAGACCGAGAGCGTGGCAGGGGTGATGCCCCCGCTCAATGGTGCGTCGCGGCAACGATTCGAGCGGGCGTGCGCTGTGTTCCGGCAACAGCAACCTTTCGACATCGCCGAGGCTGAGGCCGGGCTGGCCCACATTCTGCGTGCTGATGCCTGAATCAGTGTAGTGTCGCCGCAAATTCACAGGTTTTCCACCGCATGTCCGGTTCCGGTTCGACAGATCAGCGCATTGTCGTGGAAGGCTGGGAGAGCGTCGACGAGGCGCCCCGGCCGGCCGACGCGCTGGTTGTGAACATCGTCGGTTTCGAGGGGCCGCTGGACGTCCTGCTGGCGCTGGCGCGCACGCAGAAGGTCGACCTTGCCAGCATCTCGGTCTTGGCGCTGGTGGAGCAGTATCTGGCGTTCATTGCCCAGGCGCAGACCCTGCGCCTCGAACTGGCGGCGGACTACCTGCTGATGGCGGCGTGGCTGGCCTACCTCAAGTCCAAGCTGCTTCTGCCGCGCGAGGAGGGCCACGAGGACGAGCCCACGGGCGAGGAGCTGGCGGCGCGGCTGGCGTTCCGCCTCAAGCGACTGGAAGCCATGCGGCGGGCGGCGGCCGACCTCATGACCCGCAAGCGGCTCGGGCGCGACGTCTTCATGCGCGGCATGCCCGAGGGGGTGCGCACCATCCGCGTGCGCCAGTACACAGCCACCGTCTACGACCTCCTGAGAGCCTACGCAGACCAGCGCAAACGCACGGTACGCCACGTGCACGTGGTGCCGCGGCGCACAGTTTGGTCGATCAAGGAGGCGCGTGAGCGGCTGGAGGCCATGATCGGCACGTGGACCGGGCAGTGGCTGCAGCTCGACAAGTATCTGCAGGCCTACCTGGCCACTCCGGCGATCGCCCGCACGGCCGTCGCCAGCTCGTTCTCCGCCACCCTGGAAATGGCGCGGGAAGGATTGATCGAGCTGACGCAGGCGGAGCCCTTCGCGCCCATTTATATGCGCAGGCGCGAGGATGGCGCGGAGTGGCAGCGCGTTTCGTAACAGGTCGAGTGGGTCGGAGCTCAAAGCTGCAGAAGAAGAAGGGAACAGGCATGGTTCCGCCGAAGCTCAACGTGGTCCCGCATGGGCCGGAGCCGGAGGAGACCCGCGACGACGACCGCGTTCGCACCAGCGAGCCGGATACCGATGGCGTTGCGGACCCCACAGAGGTGCTGGCGCACGAAGGTTGGCGCGGCCTGCCGTCCAACATCGCCCAACTGCCGTCGGCCGATCGCCGCGATCAGCTCCGCATCCTGGAGGCGCTGCTGTTCGCCGCGGCCGAGCCGTTGGCCGAGGCCTACCTCGCGCAGCATCTGCGCTCCAACGATGACGTCGCGGCGCTGCTGGAGGAGTTGAAGGGGTTCTATGCCAGCCGCGGCATCAACCTGGCCAAGGTCGCGGGCCGCTGGGCGTTCCGCACCGCGGAGGACCTGTCCTATTTGCTGGAGAAGCACGCGACGGAGCAGCGGCGGTTGTCGAAGGCGGCGACCGAGACGCTGGCGATCATCGCCTATCACCAGCCCGTCACGCGCGCCGAGATCGAGGAGATCCGCGGCGTATCGGTCTCGCCCGGCACGCTCGACGTGCTGATGGAGATCGGCTGGGTCCGCCCCCGCGGACGGCGGCGCGCGCCGGGGCGTCCCATCACCTATGGCACCACCGACCAGTTCTTGGAACATTTCGGGCTCGACGGCATCAAGGATCTGCCGGGTCTGGCGGAGCTGAAGGCGTCGGGGCTGCTGGAGAGCAACCTGCCGCCTGACTTCACGGTGCCGGAGCCCTCGGATTCCGCAGCGTTGATGGCCGATGAGCTGCCGCTCGACGCGGAGGAGGATGACATGTTCGGCCATATGGCCGATCCGCCCGATGACGATGACGGCGGCCGGGCGGCGTGAGGCGCCAATACGCGCGACACCGGCGCGCAGGCTGCTGCTTCCCCGCATGAACAGCGGAGGGCGGCGCAGCGCAAATCAGGCTGCTGCAACGTGAAGCGGAGTTAATCTCCGCCCGGCGAAAACAACGCATTTGCGGGCGGCGAGCGTCGGCTCAGCGGGCCGGCCAAACTTGCCCCTGCGTGGTCTTTCTGCGATAGTGCGAGGCAAGGACTGCAGCCGTGGCTGCAAGGGAGATGGTATCGAAATGGGTGGCTTGAGCGTCTGGCATTGGCTCATCTTTCTGGCCGTTGCCATGCTGCTGTTCGGCGGCAGTGGCAAGATTTCCTCGATCATGGGTGACGTTGCCAAGGGCATAAAGAGCTTCAAGAAGGGCATGGCTGAGGACGAGGACACGGCGAAGAAGGACGAGTCCCCGAAGGTTCTCGAGAGTGTGCCCAAGTCCGCAGAGCAGCGCACCGGCGTCGAGACCAACAAGGCGAGCTAACCGGCACCCCGGTGACATGCACTGCCGTGCTGGCCAGGCGCTCCGCGCAGGGCGCGGCAGTGTTGCGCGGTGCCGGTCCGTAACCAGGTGAGCTGATGTTCGACATCACCTCCAGCAAGCTTTTGCTTCTCGGCATCGTGGCCCTGCTCGTCATCGGGCCGAAGGACCTGCCGGGCCTGCTGCGCACGCTCGGCAAATATGTCGGCATCATCCGGCGGCATGCCAACGACTTCAGGGCGCAGTTCGAAGAGGCCATCCGCGAATCCGATCTCGACCAGCTCAAGAAGGAGGTCGAGACGATCGGCAGCGATACCGAGTCCACCATGCGCTCGGCGGAGCTGGCGGCGGAGCGTTCCATCGCCGAGGCACACCAGACGATTGAGACCGGTACGGCTGCCGAGCTGGAGGCGCCGAAAACGACCGAGCCCGCCCTGCCCGAGCCGGTGGCCGCGGGAAGCCTCAACGGGTCCTCGCATCCCGGCACCGGTGATGACGCCGCCGGGCAATCTGCGGTCGCCGAGCCGCGACCCGCCGGCGAGGCGGCTGAGAAAAGCGGAGCCTAAGCGTGGCGCAAGACAGCGTCGACAACGACGGGCAGGACGAGATCGACGCCTCGAAGGCCCCGCTGCTGGATCATCTGATCGAACTGCGCGCGCGGCTGATCAACGCGCTGATCGCGGTGGGCATCGCCTTCTTCGTCTGTTTCTTCTTCGCCAAGCCGATCTACAACATCCTGGTGCTGCCTTACCGGTGGGCGCGCGGCGGCAACCAGCCGATCGAGATGATCTACACCGCGCCGCACGAGTATTTCTTCACCCAGCTCAAGCTGGCGCTGTTCGGCGCGGTGTTCCTGGCGTTTCCGGTGATCGCCACGCAGGTCTACAGGTTCGTCGCCCCGGGCCTCTACAAGAGCGAGCGCCAGGCGTTTCTGCCGTACCTCATCGCCACGCCGCTGCTGTTCCTGCTGGGAGCGTGCGTCGTCTATTTCGTCGTCATGCCGCTGGCGATGAAGTTCTTCCTCAGCATGGAGCAGACCGGCGGCCCGGTGGAGATCCACCTGCAGGCGCGGGTGAGCGAATATCTCTCGCTGATCATGACGCTGATTTTGGGATTCGGAATCTGTTTCCAGCTTCCGGTGGTGCTGACGCTGCTCGCCCGCGTTGGCATCATCACGGCAGAGCAACTGCGCGGCTTTCGCCGCTATGCCATCGTTGCCATCACCGCAGTGGCCGCCGTGCTGTCGCCGCCGGACCCGTTCAGCATGGTGGCCATGGCTTTGCCGACCGTGCTGCTCTACGAAGCCTCGATCTTCGCCGTGGACAGGGTGGAGAAGTCGCGCATGGCCGCCGAGGCCGCCGCGCAGGCCCAGGCGCAGACGCCGTCGGCCTAGGGACGGACAGGCGGGTGCGCCGGTTCGTTTGATGCAACCCACACCAATTGCGGACAATTCCGCCCCGTCGCGCTGCCCAAGTGGACAATGGGGCGGGACGACGATACGAACCCGGCCATCAGTTTGCCGGTCCCGGCGGATGCCGGCGCGCGTGAACTGGCCCCCGGACTGCGTGCCTTCGGCATGACGCCGGGATGACGTGGCAGCGAGAGGCAGGCGGCCGTGTTCGACATCAGGTGGATACGCGACAACCCGGACGCATTCGACGCGGGGCTCAGGAAGCGCGGCATTGTGCCGGGCGGCGAGGTGAAGTTTTCAGCCGAGCTGATCGCGCTCGATGAGAAGCGGCGCGAGGTGGTCACGCGACTGCAGGAGGCGCAGGCGCGGCGCAACGCGGCGTCGAAGGAGATCGGGCAGGCCAAGGCGAAGAAGGACGAGGACAAGGCCCGCGCGCTGATGGCGGAGGTGGCGGACCTCAAGGATGCGTTGGACAAGGGCGAGACCGACCAGAAGGCGGCCGACAAGGCGCTGCACGATGCGCTTTCCACCATCCCGAACCTGCCGCTGGACGAGGTGCCGGAAGGCAAGGACGAGAAGGACAACAAGGAGGTGCGGCGAGCCGGCACGCCGCCCAAGCTCGCGGGCATCAACCAGCCGCTGCAGCATTTCGAGATCGGCGAACGGCTGGGGCTGATGGACTTCGAGACGGCGGCGAAGCTGTCGGGGTCGCGGTTCGTGGTGCTGAAGGGGATGCTGGCGCGGCTGGAGCGGGCGCTGGGGGCGTTCATGCTGGATGTGCATACGGCGCCGGAGAAGGGCGGGGTCGGCGGGTACACTGAGATCGCGCCGCCGCTGATGGTGCGCGACGATGTGATGTACGGCACCGCGCAGTTGCCGAAGTTTAGGGAGGACCAGTTTGCGACTGAGCATCTCGACCCGCGATTGCTTGGTCACAGAGTCCGTGACCGCCTGTGGCCTAAATTCCAGGACGCGTTCCAGCAGTGGGTAAAGGATTCTGGCTCGTCCGATCCGAGCGCTATTCAGCGGAAACATCAGTCAACGTTCGAAGATATGGTTGTTGAAGGATTTGAAGAGGAGATTGCGGAGCACGGCGCAAAGACTAGACTCTGGCTCATCCCCACCGCCGAGGTGCCGCTGACGAACCTGGTGCGGGAGAAGATCACGGACGAGGCCGAGCTGCCGATCCGCGTCACGGCCTACACACCCTGCTTCCGCGCCGAGGCCGGCGCGGCGGGGAAGGACACGCGCGGCATGATCCGCCAGCACCAGTTCTCCAAGGTGGAGCTGGTGTCGATCACCACGCCCGAGCAGTCGATGGCCGAGCACGAGCGCATGACGGCGTGCGCGGAGGAAGTCTTGAAGCGGCTCGGGCTCGCCTACCGCACCATGCTGCTGTGCACCGGCGACATGGGGTTTGCCTCGCGCAAGACCTACGACATCGAGGTGTGGCTGCCGGGGCAGAACACCTACCGCGAGATTTCATCCTGCTCGGT
>DASZQG010000169.1:0-11174 GCA_035550075.1 Hyphomicrobiaceae bacterium
GGCATCTCGCGCAGCGCCAGCGTGTTCGACCGGATCACGCGTGCCACGTTCGGCACCAGCGGTATGGCAATGGCGATGATGGTGTTGGTCAGGGACGGCCCCAGCGAGGCGGCCATCACCAGCGCCATCACGAGCAGTGGCAGGGCCTGCATGATGTCGATCAGGCGCTGCACCAGCAGGTCGACCCAGCCGCCGTAGAAGCCCGACAGCAGGCCGACGGCGACTCCGATCAGGCAGCCGAGCGCGGTGGCACCGAGGCCAACAGCGAGCGAGATGCGCGCGCCGTAGACGATGCGGGCGAACACGTCCCGGCCCATGAAGTCGGCGCCCAGCACGTGGGTCTCGCTGGGACGGGCGAGCGAGGCCCGCGGATTGGTCGAGAGCGGGTCGAAGGCCGTGATCCAGCCCGCGAAGAATGCGATGGCGACGAACGCGATCATGATGACGCCGCCGATGGCGCCGAGCGGATAGCGGCGCACGAAGAAAAGCAGGCCGCCGAGCCACCCGTGCACGTTGGCGCCCGCCCGGTCCAGCTCAACCTCGTGATCGATCACCGCCACGGCACGTCACTCCCCGTACTTGATGCGCGGGTCAAGCGCGACGTAGAGCATGTCGACGATGAAGTTCATGACCACTACGACGACGGCGATGAACATCACAAGGTTCTGCACGATCGGATAGTCGCGCCAGCGGATCGCCTCGACCAGAAAGCGCGCCACACCTGGGATGTTGAACACGGTCTCGGTGACGATTAGTCCGCCGATCAGGAACGCAGCCTCGATGCCAATCACGGTCACCACCGGCAGCACGGCATTGCGTAGCGCATGGTCGTAGTTAACCGCGCGCTCGGAGGCGCCCTTGGCGCGCGCCGTGCGGATATAGTCCTGGCGCAGCACTTCCAGCATGGAGGAGCGCGTGAGCCGCATAACCAGCGCCGAGCTGCGGAAGCCGACCGCGGCAGCGGGAATGGACAGCAGCCAGATTTCCTCCCAGACATTGCCCGGCGAGGTCTTGTAGATCGGGATCCAGCCGAACCACTGCACGCATGCCATCAGAATCAGCAGCCCTAGCCAGAAGGAGGGCAGCGAGAGCCCACTCAAACTTACCACCCTCAGGATGTAGTCGAGGCGCGTGTCCTGCCGCACCGCGCTTATCACCCCCAGCGGGACGCCGAACAGGACTGAAAACAGCAGCGCCAGCCCGGCCAGCTTGGCGGTGACCGGGATGCGCGGCAGGATCTCATCGATGGCCGGCTTTTCCGACACATACGCATAGCCGAGATCGCCGTGCGCCAACCCGTTGATCCAGGTGATGTACTGGGTGACGATCGGCTTATCGAGGCCAAGCTGCTGCTCAATCCTCTTCTTCTGCGCGGGATTAACGAACCCCGCGCTGTCGAAGATGATGTCGGTGATGTCGCCCGGCACCAGGCGCAGCATCACGAAGATCAGGACCGACATCCCAAACAGGGTGACGATCATGAGCAGAAGCCGGCGGATGAGATAGGCTCCCAAAGCCGCTCTCCCAGCGTGCGCGACCGGCTACTTGTCCAGCCACACGTCTTCTAGGCGCCAATTGTTGTAGATGCCGTTGTGGTGTAGCGTGAAGTTCTTGAGCTGCGGCTGCCAGCAGGTCGCCGCGCGCTCGTAGGAAATGATCGGCCGCGCCAGGTCCTCGGCCAGTTTCTCCTCGACCTGCCACACGATCTCCTTGCGCTTGGCGACGTCGGACTCCTGCGACTGCTTGTCGATCAGCGCGTCGACCTCTTTGTTGCAGTACCGCGTCAGGTTGCGCTCCGAGTTGCAGCTATAGTTCTCGTACAGATTGACGTCCGGGTCATCGACGCCGACGCCGGTCAGGTTGAGGCCGACCGAATAGTCGCCGCGCGTGACCTTGGCGTGCCAGATGCTGGTGTCGACCACCTCCAACTCGCCGTCGATGTAGATCTGCTTGAGCTGGTCGATCAGGATCACTGCAGGGTCGCGGTAGATGGCAATGTTGCGCGTGGAGATCTTCACCTTCAGCGGCTTGTCGGCGCTGTAGCCCAGGCCTTCCATGATCTTGCGGGCTTCCGCGCGGCTCTTGGCGACATCGGCGCTATAGCCGGGCAGCTTCGCCAGCCTCTCGGGCGGCATGCCCCAGCGCCCTTCCGGCGGCGGCAGCATGACGCCGCTCATGTCGTGCTTGCCCTGGCTGACGATGTCGATGATGGCCTTGCGGTCGAGCGCCAGCGCCATCGCCTTGCGGATCTTGGCGTCGTTGAAGGGCGGAACCTTGGGGTTGATGATCAGATTGGTCGACACGTAGGTTGGCGCCATCTGGCAGATGGCCTTCGGCGCCTGGCTGGTGACGTCTTTCAGGAGCGGCACGCTCACGTCGGCGGCGAAGGTCAGGTCGAACTCACCGGCGACGAAAGCCAGGATGCGCGTCGACCGGTTCTCAATGATGCGCCATTCGATGCCATCGAGATAGGGCAGCCCCTTCTTCCAGTAGTCCGGGTTGCGCACGAACTTGAGGCCTTCGCCGCGCTTGAACTCCACGAACTTGAAGGGGCCCGTGCCGATCGGGTTGGTGCGCATGTCCTTGGCCGAGACGTGGCAGGGATAGACCGGCGAGTAGCCCGAGGCGAACAGCGACAGGAATGCGCCTTGCGGATGGTTGAGCTGGAACGTGACCTCGTGATCGTTCTTCACCACCACATCTTTCAGGTTCTGCCACCAGATCGCGCGCGGGTTCTTGCGCACGTCGGGGTTCTTGCCCAGCAGGATGTCCCAGGTGCACTTCACGTCCTTGGCGGTGAAGGGCTTGCCGTCGTGCCATTTGACGCCTTCGTGCAGCTTGAAGGTCAGCGCGGTCTTGTCGGCATTCCAGCTCCAGCTATCGGCGAGCTCGGGCACGATGGAGTCGGGCGAATTGATCTCCTTGTGCTGATCGAACAGGACGAGGTTGTTGAACACCGCCATGGCCGGCATGACGGTGGAGATGGTCGCCTCCTCGTGGATCGACAGGCTGGGCAGGTTATCGCGGTGGTAGATGCGCAGGACGCCGCCTTGCTTCTGGGCCAGCGCGGGTACCGCCGCCAATCCGGACGACGCGAACGCAAGAGCGAAAACGAAGGCGAGCTTCGAGCGCATGTCTTTCCTCCCGGTTTCCGCAGACGTCCGTCGGGCGGACGGCATCGCGGTCTCTTTGTTCTGCACCCACGCTAAACGTGGGCCGAACCGGGAGCAAGCCCCCGCCAAAAGCGGCGACGCCGATACTTGATTTTTGAAAGGCCGGCCGGTGTCACTCCCGGCGCAGGCTGGAGCCGCCGTCAACGGGCAGCGCCACGCCGGTGATGAAGTTGGCCTCGTCGGAAGCGAGGAACAGGGCGGCGTTGGCCACATCCCAGGCGGTGCCCATCTGCCGGCGTAGCGGCACGCGCGCGTTGCGGGCGGCAGCCACCTCGGCGCGCGTCTGGTTCCAGGTGCGGGCGCGCGTATCGACCGCCATTGGCGTGTCGATCAGGCCGGGCAGGATGACGTTCGCGCGAATGCCGTATTCCGCGTTCTGGCAGGCGAGCTGCTCGGTATAGGCGATCATCCCTGCCTTCGTCGCCTTGTAGGAGACAGTGGCATAGTTGGCCGACAGCGCGGCAATCGATGAGATGTTGACGATGGCACCGGAGCGCTGCTGACGCATCACCGGCAGCACGTGCTTGCAGGCCATGATGGTGCCGCGCAGGTTGATGGCCGAGATGCGGTCGAACGCCTCCTCAGTGATCTCGAGCGGATTGGCATCGCCGCCGGCCAGGCTGACGCCGACGTTGTTGTGCAGGATGTCAATGCGACCCCAGCGCTTGACGGCCTCGCCGGCCGCGGCCTTGAGGGTAGCTTCTCTGGTCACGTCGGCAGCGAAGGCGACGCACTCCCCGCCGTCTTTCCTCACGATGGCAGCCGTCTCCTCCGCCAGCTCCGGCTTGATGTCGAGCGCCAGCACCTTGGCGCCCTCGCGCGCAAATACGATGGTGGTGGCCCGGCCGTTGCCCATGCCTTCGCCGGGTCCCTGCCCGGCACCCACCACGATTGCGATCTTGCCGGCGAGCCGCATGTGACGCTCCTCTTCTAGCTGGCGCTCTTCACGATCAGCGCGTCCACCACCGTCACCCCCCTGCCCTGCTCATGAACGAGCACGGGGTTGAGATCGATCTCGGCAATGTCTTCGACATGCTCGGCCGCCAATCGCGAAAGCTGCGCCATCAGCGTGGCAAGCGCCCCGACGTCGGCGGGCGGCGTGCCGCGGTAGCCGCGCAGCAGCCGCGCGCCCTTGAGGCTTTCGATCAGGTCGCGCGCCTGCCTATCGTCCAGCGGCACCGGCGCCAGCGCCACATCCTGCAGCAGCTCGACCAGGACTCCACCGAGGCCCACCATCAGCATGGGCCCGAACGTAGCGTCGCGTTTGATTCCGAGGATCACTTCGTGTCCCGGCGGCGCCATCGGCTGCACCAGCACGCCGAGAATGTCGGCCGCGGGCGCATGGTGTTTCGCGCCATCGAGGACGCGGGCGTAGGCGGCGCGGACCTCGTCCGGTGAGGACAGGTTGAGCGCGACCGCGCCGGCTTCCGTCTTGTGCGGGAGGCCGGGCGATTGCACCTTCAGCGCCACCGGGCCGCCGATTTCACGGGCGGCGCGGACGGCATCGTCGGCCGAGGTCGCCAGCACGCCCGCGGGGCCCCAGCGCAGGCCATAGGCCTCGAGGATCGGCCGCGCCTCCCATTCGCACAGCGTGGTGCCTGCGGCTGCCAGCAGGTCGCGCGCGCGGGCCGTCTCCGGCGCTGGTTCGTTCCGCACCGTGATTGGGCGCAGAAACCGCTCGCGCATCGCCTTGTAGTCGGCCAGGGCGCGAAAGGTCCGCGCGCAATTCTGGATGTTGGTGAAGAGCGGATAGCCGGCGGCGGCGAGCAGGCTGACGGAGGCCGGCGCGGGCAGCGTATAGGTCCACAGCAGGATCGGCTTTTCGGTTTCACGCGCCAGGCGCTCCAATGCCTCGCGCTGGCGTTCGATGTTGGCAGGCGAGCGCGCTGTCATCACCACGATGACGCCGTCGATGGCGGGCGACGGCAGCACGAGGTCGAGCAGGCCGGCGTAACCGATCTTGTAGACGCCCTGCGCCGTGGCATCGACCGGGTTCTGCGATGTGCCATAGGAGGGCAGGTGCACGTCCACGCGAGCGCGGGTGCCGGCATCGAGCTCAGGCACGTCCAGACCGGCGGCGGCGCAGGCATCCGCCATCCAGCCGCCGCCGCCGCCCGAGGCCGTGCAGATGGCAACCCGCCGGCCGGCTGGCAGGCAGTGCTTCCAGGCCACGAACCCGTCGGCGATGTCGACCATCTCGCCGGTGTCGCGCCCCTCGATCATGCCGTAGCGCGCAAACATCGCCCGATAGGCATCGTAGGAGCCTGCCAGCGCCGCCGTGTGCGAGGCCGCCGCGCGCACGCCCGCTTCCGACTGCCCGATCTTGTTGACGATGATCGGCACGCCCGCGCGCAGCGCCTTCTCGGCGACCTTCCGGAACATCCGGGGATTTTTGACGTCCTCCAGCAGAAGCATCAGGGCATCGGTCTTGCCCTCGTCGACGATGAAGTCCGCGAAGTCGAGCGTCTCCAGACAGGCCTCGTTGCCGGTGGTGACGATGTAGCGGAACGACATCTCCTTCGCCCGGCCGTGATCGAAATAGGAGAAGCCGATGCCACCGCTCTGGGCGATCACCGCGACCTGACCGCGCGGGGACCGTTCGGGCAGCAGCGGGCGGGCGCTTGCCTCCATCGCCGGGCTGAAGGTGGGACACAGCAGCGCCGCCGTGTTGGCGTAGCCCTCCGAATTCGGGCCCATCACCGCCATGCCGTAGCGGCGCGCGATGGCGCGGATCTCGTCCTGCAGGCTCGAGCCCTCGCCGCCCACGGCTTCGGCAAACCCGGAGCTCAGGATGATGGCCGATTTGACACCGGCCTTGCCGCAGCGCTCCAGTTCCGCCGGCACGTACTGCGCCGGGATGATCAGCACCGCGAGGTCGGCCGGATGCGGCAGCGCGTCGATGGAGGGATAGGCCTTGAGGCCCATCACCTCCGTCTGGCTGCGGCTGACGGGATAGAAGTTGCCCGCGAAGGCGTGGCTCTTCATCACGTGCAGGATGCGGCCGCGCAGGCCGTCGGCATCGTTGGAGGCGCCAATCAGCGCAACCGTCTGCGGCCACAGCAGCGACTTGAGATCAGCCATGGCGGGCACCCCGCGAGGGCGTGCCCGTGCCGTGGCGGTCGGCCAGCATGCGGTCGTAGTCGAGCACCGCCTGCAGCAGCGTCTGGGCGCCGGCCGCGCACTGCGCCTTGGAGGTGTACTCGGCCTCGTTGTGGCTGATGCCGCCGCGGCACGGCACGAAGATCATGGCCGTGGGCGCCACCCGCGAGACATAAGAGGCATCGTGGGAGGCACCCGACACGATATCGCGCACGGTGTACCCGGAAATTTCCGCGCCGCGGCGCACTGCCGATACGCAATCCGGATCGAACACGACCGGCGGCTGGTCCCAGATCTTGATCGGCTTGGCCTCCAGCTTCAGCGGCTCGCACACCTCGCGCACGGCGGTGAGCAGCGCATCCTCCATGCGCTGCAGCGGCTCCATGTGCGGATGGCGCAGATCGACGGTGAGAAACACCTCGCCCGGCACGACGTTGGGCGAATTGGGCGAGACGCGGATCGAGCCAACGGTGGCGGCGCCGTTCTGTCCGGGCGGATGGGCGATGGCCTCGATGCGATCGATCAGGCGCGCGGCGCCCAACAGCGCATCGCGCCGCAGGTTCATGGGCGTGGCGCCGGTGTGGGCATCCTGGCCGCTGATGGTGACCTCGAACCAGCGCACACCCTGCACGCCGGTGACGACGCCGACGTCGATGCCCTCCGCCTCCAGGATCGGACCCTGCTCGATGTGCAGCTCGAAGAAGGCCGAGAGCGTATGATCGCCGCAACGCTGGCTGCCGCGATAGCCGATGGTCTTTAGAGCTTCGCCGAAGGTGACGCCGTCGGCGTCGGCGCGGCCCAGCGCCCAGTCCGGCTGGAACACGCCTGCGAACACGCCCGACGACAACAGCGGCGGGGAGAAGCGCGCGCCCTCCTCGTTAGTCCAGTTGACGACCTCGATCGGCGCGAATGTCTCGTAGCCAGCGTCATGCAGCGTGCGCAACACTTCAAGGGCGGCGAGAACGCCGAGCGCGCCGTCGAACTTGCCGCCGGTGGGCTGGGTGTCGAGGTGGCTGCCGATGGCGATGGGCGGAATGTCTTTGCGCTGGCCCTCGCGGCGGGCGAACATCACGCCCATGTCGTCGACGGTGACGGTGCAGCCGAGCGCCTCGGCAGCGGCGCGGAACCAGTCGCGCACCTGCCGGTCGAGGTCGCTGAGCGTCAGCCGGCAGATGCCCCCCTTGGGCGTGGCACCGATGGCGGCCGTCTCCATCAGCACGGCCCACAGCCGCTCCGCGTCGGTCTTCAGATTTCTCATGATGCCTGCCGCCCGGTTGCGCGCCATTGAAGCCCGGGATCGTTGCCGATTTCAACCCTCGGGAGGGCAGTGACCCCCTGCGTGTTGCGAATGCCTCTACGCCACCATCAGCCTCGCCCGACCTTGCCGAGCGCCTCCAGAATCCGCTCCGGCGTGAAAGGCTGGGCGAACACCTTGGCACCGAACGGCCGCAGTGCATCGTTGATGGCGTTCATCACGGCGCCGGGCGCGCCCGCAGTGCCGGCCTCGCCCGCACCCTTGGCGCCCAGCAGGGACTCCTGCGTCGGGGTCTCGACATGGCCGACCTCGATGTCGGGCATCTCGGCGGCCATCGGCACCAGGTAGTCGGCCATCGAGCCGACCATGAGCTGCCCTTCCGGCGAGTAGGGGCACTCCTCGTAAAGGGCAGCGCCTATGCCCTGCACGATGCCGCCACGGATCTGTTCATCCACCAGCATCGGATTGACGACGCGGCCGCAGTCCTCGACGCACCAGTGCTTCAGCAGCTTCACAAGGCCGGTGTCGATGTCCACCTCCAGCCAGGACGCCTGCACGCCGTTGGTGAAGGCGAACGGGTACTGCTTGGTGATGAAATGGCGGGTCTGCATGAGCTCGCGCGGCAGGTCCGGCGGCAGCGTGTCGCCGCGGAAATAGACGATGCGCGACAGCTCGGTGAGGGGCATGCGCGCCGCGCCCGTGGCGCGGTCGACGATCTCGCCGTTGATGAGGTCCAAAGTGTCCGGCTGCGCCTGCAGCATGGCGCCGGCGACCTTCAGGGCCGCCTCGCGCACGGCCAGCCCGGCCTGCAGCGCCGCCTCGCCGCCAATGCCGGTTCCGCGGCCGGCCCAGGTTCCGCCGCCGTAAGGCGTGGTGAGGGTGTCGCCAGTGATGATGCGCACGCGCTCGATCGGCACGCCGACACCCTCCGCTACGATCTGGCGCAGCATCGCTTCCGTGCCCTGGCCCTGCTCGGTCACGCCGGAGGCGGCGACCACCGAGCCGTCGGGATCGATGCGCACCGTGCAGCCGTCCTGCGCGGAGATACGCGCGCCGCCGATGCCATACATAAAGGGGCTTGGGTTGGTGAGCTCGATGAAGGAGGCCAACCCGATGCCGCAATGGATGCCCTTGGCGCGCAGGCGTTTCTGCTCCGCACGCAGGCCCTGGTAGTCCATCATCTCCAGCAGCTTGGCGAGCGAGGCTTCGTGCGAGAGGCCCTCGAACTTCATGCCCGCTGGCGAGGTGCGCGGGTAAGTGCCGTCGCGCATGACGTTGCGGCGGCGGAACTCGGCGGGATCGAGGCCGACGGCCTCGGCGGCCAGATCGACCAGGCCTTCGGTCACCGCGACCGCGATCGGATGGCCGACGGCACGGTACTGGCAGGTGGGCGTCTTGTTCTGGAAGACGACAGTGGTCTTGGCGCGGAAGTTGGGGAAGTCATAGGGACCGCCGACCAGGCCGACCACCTGATTACCCTCGACGGCGCTGGTACGCGGATAGACGGAATAGGGACCGATGCCGGTGAGGTCATCGATGTCGATGGCGGTGATGCGCCCCTGCGCGTCCACGGCCATGCGCCCGGTAATGCGGTGGTCGCGCGCGTGGATGTCGGTGGCGAAGCTCTCGAAGCGGTCGGCGATGAACTTCACCGGCCGGCCCACGATCTTCGCGATCGCCGCGACGGCCACCTCGTCGGGGTAGACGTGCACCTTGATGCCGTAGCTACCGCCGACGTCGGTGCAGATTACCCGCACGTCGCCCTCGGCAATTCCCAGGTGCTGCGCCAGCACCGCCTGCATCATGTGCGGGGCCTGGGTAGACATGTGCACCGTGAGCCGGCCGGACGCGCGGTTGTAGTCGGCCAGCACCGACCGCGGCTCGAGCGTGACGCCGGTATGGCGGCCCGTGTGGAAGGTCGCCTCCACCACCTTGTGGGCGGCCGCGAAGGCCGCGTCCACGTCGCCGCTCTGGTTGACCCGCTCGAAGCAGAGGTTGTCGCCGAGTTCGGGATGGATCACCGGCGTTCCCGCCTGGAGTGCAGTTTCCATGTCCACCGCCGCAGGTAGCGGCTCATAGTCGACCTGGACGCGCCCGGCGGCATCCTCCGCAATGGCCCTGGTTTCGCCCAGGACGGCCGCCACGGCTTCCCCTACCCAGGTGGCCCTGTCGACCGGCAGCGGCCTCTGTGGCGCGGATTTCATGCCCTTGAGGTGCGCCAGGACGGCCACCCACGGCGAGCAGTGGGGGACCAGATCGGCCCCGGTGAAAACCCGGACGACACCCGGTATTTTCAGGGCTTCGGCGGCGTCGATGTTAACGATGCGGGCGTGGGCGTGCGGGCTGCGGACGAAGGCGACATTTACCATCCGCGGCAAGACGACGTCGTCCACGTATTGGCCGCGGCCTTGAACCAGCTTGCCGGCGTTGGGGCGCGGGATCGACTTGCCGATGTAGGAGTTGGGCCGGTCGACGGACCCTGAATCGATGACGCGGCTCATGGCACCGCCTTGCCGTTACGTCGGCGGGCGACCATTTCCACCGCGTCGATGATGGCGTGATAGCCGGTGCAGCGGCAGTAGTTGCCGGAGAGGTGGTCGCGGATGTCCTCCCGCGTCGGCTGCAGGTTGGTTTTGAGCAGGTCGGCGGCGGTCATGAGCATGCCGGGCGTGCAGTAGCCGCACTGGCAGGCATTGCGCGCCACGAACGCCTCCTGCAAATCGCGGATTTCTCCGCTGTCCGAAACACCCTCGATGGTCTCCACCACGGCGCCGTCGAGGGAGGCGGCGAGAACGAGGCAGCCGCGCACGATGCGGCTATTCACCCGCAAGGTGCAGGCGCCGCACACGCCGTGCTCGCAGCCGGTGTGCGAACCCATCAGGCCGAGGTCGAGGCGCAGGAAGTCGATCAGGTGCCGGCGCGCCTCGACGCGGCGCGACACGCGCTCGCCATTGACAGTGAGTGTTATGGCGACCTCGGCGCTCATGCCGGTCCTCCCGCTCCGCCAATGCCGGCGACACGGCTAAGCGCGCGGCCGAGCACCACCCGCGCCAGATGGCGCTTGGTGGCCGGGGTACCGTGCTGGTCGCCCGGCGGGTCGAGATCGCGGTCGAGCGCCGCCTGCGCGGCGGCGATGGTGCCGGCGTTGGCGGACTTGCCGTCGAGGGCCTGCATGGCTCCATCGGCGCGCACTGGCCCGTCGCCCACGCCGAAGAAGGCGATGCGTGCGCCGGCAAACGCACCGCCGGCGAGCCGGGCGCGCACCGCCACGCCGGCCATCGCATAGTCTCCCCTGCGGCGCGTCACCTCGTCGATGGCGCTGCGTTCATCCGCGCGCGCCTTCGGCACTTCGACAGCGACGATCAGCTCGTCGGTGGCAAGCGCGGTGGTGTAAAGGCCGGTGAAGAACTGATCCGCCGCGATGCGCCGCTCGCCCTTTGCGCTGCGGGTGAGGATGGTCGCCTCAAGCGCCACGCAGCAAGCGGGTAGCTCGGCGGCGGGATCGGCGAAAGCCAGCGAGCCGCCGATGGTGCCGAGGTTGCGGATTGCCGCATGCGCAATCAGCTTCGCGCCCTCTGCCAGCAGCGGGGCGTGGCGGGAGATCAGCGTGTTGCGCGCCAGTTCGGCGTGAGTGGTGAGCGCGCCGA
>DASZQG010000170.1:0-10429 GCA_035550075.1 Hyphomicrobiaceae bacterium
TTCTTGTTGGCCTGCGCCTCCTCCAGGCTTTCGTTCGGGTCGGTGAAATAGGCGCACGAGTATTGCAGGTCACGGTCGAGAAACAGCTCGAACAGGTGGCGGTTGAGATCGTAGTGGTGGGCGATGTTGGCCTGCGCCCGGCCGACGACATTGGCCTGGTAGGCGCTCGGCAGCACCACTGCGCTGGTGTCGCGCACGCGCGGCATCAGGTTGAGCGCGAAGAAGTCGAGCACGTCGTAGAGCGTGCCTTCCTCCACGGTCAGCGTGCCGTCGACGTAGGCCTCGCCCATGTAGAGGTCAGGCACCACCAGCATGCGGCGGAACGCCCGGGCGTCGGTGATGGCGATGGCCGCTCGCGGACCGGGTGCCGGGCCTTCCAGGACGTGCCGGCGGCCGTCCGGATCGGTGACCTCGAGCCGGCCGCCGGTGATGGGCGGCGCTTTTGGCAGGGTCTGCATGACGCGCTCCTCTTCCGAGAACGCCAAACGCGCCCGCCGCGCGGCGTGCCCCCGACAGCATAACGCACGCGGGGGCATTCACCGTTCCCTGGCGCCCAGGCGGTCGCTGCCTACCTGCCAGCGCGAATCGCGGGTGCAGTCCCCACAAGCTACTGCATGCGGCCGCGCTCGGTGTCCACGATCTGGGGAACCGGGATCGGCTCGGCGAGCGGCTGGGCAGGCGCGTGGCCGATGTCGTAGCGCTCGCGCCGGACCAGGAGCCAGTAGCCGATCAGCAGCAGCACCGGAATGCAGGTGATGGTGCCGAGGAATTCGTCCGGCCTCAGCAGGATGAAGAGCGACAAGCCCGCCAGAGCGAGGCGAATGACGATGTCAGTCGCCTTGGTGTCGGCGAAAGTCGCCTGCAGGCTGAAAGTGATGCCGACGGTCGACACCAGGATCAGGCCCGCGGCCTGGAACTGGTCCACGCCCGGCTCAATCACCAGCTCGGGATGCACGAAAACGCCGGCCATCAGCGTGAACAGCGACACGCAGATCTGCAACGCGCGATTGAGCGTGGTGTAGAAAGACGCGTTGGCGATCTTGGCGGTGACGGCGGCCACCAGGGAGGTCGGCGGGGTGAGCTCGCCCCACACGCCCAGGAAGAACGCGAAGAAGTGCACGACCCACGGGTTGACCCCGGCGCGGATCATGGGCGGCGCAATGACAATCGCGACCAGGATGTAGGTCGGCGCCGGCGGCAGGCCGGTGCCCAGCAGCGCGCCGAACAGGAAGGCGAGGATTACCATGGCGGCGAGGTTGACGCCGGCCAGGTTGATCAGGATCGAGCCGAGCTTGGTCGGCACGCCGGTGATGACAAGGGCGCCGGTCATGATCGCGAGCGTGGCCAGCAGAAGCGTCAGGTCGGACGTCATCTCGATGTAGGCATCGAGGAACTTGCGCACCGGACGGATGAACTCTTCGAGCGACCATCCGTTCTCGACCAGCATGAAGAGCGCGTTGACGACGAACAGGAACGATCCGACGGCGATGAAAACGTAAAGCGCGGCGAACTGCGGCGCGAGGTTCCAGGCGGCCATCATGCCGATCAGGCCGATCATCACGCCCAGGAACGCCGCGAGGTTCACCACATCACGCCAGGACAGAACCTGACGGAGCCCGGCGACGATGCGCAGGCGATAGCGCAGCGCCAGCAGATAGACCGAGGTCGCCACCGTCACGTAATAGATCAACGCCGGCACGTAGCCGCGCGCGACCACCTCGAAATAGCTTTTGCCCAGGAATTCGGCCATCAGAAACGCCGAAACGCCCATGACGGGCGGCATCAGCTGGCCGCCGAGCGAGGAGGCGGATTCGATGGCCGCCGCGGTCGCCCGCGGCATACCGGCGCCGATCATGGCCGGGATCGTGGCCGATCCGATGGTGATGGCGTTGGCGGCGCCGCTGCCGCTCACCGTGCCGACGCACATCGAGCCGACCACGGCGGACTGCGGTAGGGCGTGGGGGGAACGGAGTGCAACGCGCTTGGTGGCGCGCAGCAGCGAATCGATGCAGCCGAACCCGCTCAGGGTCCCGAGCACGAGCAGAAACGCGGCGATGACGGTGAGAGCGATCTGCGGCAGGTTGGAGAAGACGCCGGTCGCCGTCTCCACGCTCATGGCGGTGCCGACTCGCCACCAGCTCAGCCCGCCATGGGCGAACATGCCGGGCACCAGGTAGCCGTAGACCGCATACAGCACCAGAATGATGTTGAGGATGAAGAGCGGCATATGCCGCTTGCGCGCATATTCCAGCACCAGCAGCGTCATGACGGTGCCCATGAGCAGGTCAGTTCCGTTCCAGTCGCCTGCGCGCTCCGTGCCGAGTGCGTAGTATTCCGTGTGCATGTAATAGGAAACAGCGAACGCAAGGCCGATGTAGAGTGCCGCGATCACATAATTGGCGACCATCGGCAGGCCCGGATACAGGTCGTTCTCGCGCAGCGACAACAGGACGAACAGCACGAAGGCGACAGGAACCAGTGTCATCGCCAGCAGCGTGGGGCCGCCGTCGCTGGTCCAGAAATAGTGGAACAGATAGACGAAGAAGAAGATCGCCACGGCGTAGTAGGCATAGTCGACTACGACGTGCGGGCGGGCGGCGGATTGGGCTGTCATGGCGCGCTCGTGCAATTGAGTTGGGCCAGCGGGCGCCCACCGGTCGCCCGCTGGTTGTCTCGCGTCTTCAGCGGACCGGGTTCGCTACTTGGCGATCCTGTTATCCCACTTCGCGTCCCAGACGCCCTTCTCGCGCATCCATTTGGCAAGGCCCGGGTGCACGGGCACGAGATCCACCGACGATTCCACGCCGCGCCGCTCGAAACCCTTCATGTCCTTGGCGATCTGCGCGAAGGTCGGGTCCACCTTCGCCAGGTCAACGGCGTTCTTCTCGATGATCGTCAGCATCTGGTAGACGTCGGCTTCGGATACGTTCAGGCCAACGTTGAAGCCGTAGTAGAACGGCAGCTCGATCACCTTGTCGCCGTGCACGTCGCGATGGAAGACCTTGGGATCGACCTCGGCGATGGTGAAGCCTTTCTTTTTCAGCTCGGCGATCTCCTCCGGGCTCGGGTTGAGCACCGCCCAGTCCGCTGCCAGTGAGGCCTCCGAAAGCCACGGCGGTGGGGCGCTCTCAGAACCAGTGTAGATCGTCATCGCGTCGATGGCGCCGGATTCGAGCTGTGAACCGGCCGTCGCCAAGTCCACCTGCACGTAGTTGAAATCGACATTCAACGCACGCAGGCCGCGCTCCGTCTGGGCGCGGGTATCGAATGGCAGTGGGCCCGTGAACACGCGCTTGCCAGCAAGATCGCCCCACTTCTTGATCTTGTCCTTGTTGCGCACGTGCACGGCGAGGCCAACCTCAATGGTGTTCGACCAGAACGACTGCATGGGCATCCGCTGCACGCGCGCCTTGAAGCCCTTGAAGCGAGCCGTATCGGTTGCGAATTCGTGATAGGCCACGTCCGAGCCGTAGAAACCGTCGAGTTCATTGGTCGCGAAACCTTTGACGGTGGTGATAGCGCCGGCGGTCGGCAGGACGGAGATGCGGTACTTCGGCATCTCTTTGTTCAGGATATTCGATAAGGCGACCAGCGCCTTGTGGCCGGATGATCCGACGGGAGGGGTTCCCCACTTGAGCTCGATGGGGTCGGCCGACCATGCCGAAGAGGCCGTCATCCCCATCAGGGCGACAGCGGCGACGGTGGTCAAAACACGGTTCAGCATAGACGTTTCCTCTCAATTCCTGCTTGTTACCCAGTCCAGCCTATGCCGCCTGGGCCCAGCGCCGAGCATTCAACAGCCTCAAATTTCTAATCGCAACCCACGAATCGCAAAATGCCGCGCAGGGTTTATTCCAGGCGGCAAAAATTTGCGGGCGTGCTGCGAAGGTCTATGCCCAGGGACGCGCAGCCTGCGCGGTGCTCTCGAAAGCGGAGATCGCCTTCTCATTCTGGAGCGTGAGACCGATGTTGTCGAGGCCTTCGAGCAGGCAGCGCTTGCGGAACGCATCGATGTCGAATTTCACGACGCCGCCGTCGGGGCCGCGCACCTCCTGCTTCTCCAGGTCGATCGTCAGTGTGGCGTTGGCCCCGCGGTTGGCGTCGTCCATCAGCTTCTCGAGGTCCTCCGGCGAGACCTTGATCGGCAGGATGCCGTTCTGGAAGCAGTTGTTGTAGAAAATATCGGCGAACGAGGTGGAGATCACGCAGCGGATGCCGAAGTCGAGCAGCGCCCAGGGTGCGTGCTCGCGCGAGGAGCCGCAGCCGAAGTTCTCGCCGGCGACCAGGATCTGCGCCTTGCGATAGGCCGGCTTGTTGAGCACGAAGTCGGGTTTCTCGTTGCCGTTCTCGTCGTAGCGCAGCTCGAAGAACAGACTCTTGCCGAGCCCGGTGCGCTTGATGGTTTTCAGGAACTGCTTGGGGATGATGGCGTCGGTGTCGACGTTGATCATCGGCAGGGGGGCGGCAACGCCCGTCAACGTCGTGAATTTCTCCATGACCGTGCCGTATCTCCAGTTGGTTCAGGCCCTCAGCCTGTCGGCCAGCGCCCGGAAGTAGCCTTCCGCCTCGAGCAGGCGTTCGACGCGTGTTGCGTCCACCGCGCGCACGGCGGTGCGGATCGGCGCCTTGCCGGCGAGCTGATCCAGCCGCTTTTTAACGCCAGCAAGCTTGCGTCCGTCAAGATCATGCTCGAGCGCCTTGACGATGTCCTCGACGTAGCCGGCGATGCGGCCAAGCTCGCGAATGGCATCGCGCGCAGCCTGGGCGCCGGCCGGGTTCTTCTCCAGCGTGGCAAAGGCGGCCGCGGCGCGGGCCAGGGTGTCGGCGATCTTCTCGGCATAGCGCGCCACGCTCTCGCGGCGGCCGGCTTCCAGGCCGAGCAGGACCTCATGCCAGCGGTGGATGGTCTCGGACAGGCCGAGCAGCTTCCAGGTGTAGTCGAAAAGGCGCATGGGCAGGCCGGCGAAACGTGGCGGATCGCCCATGCTACGGAAGGGTGGGGGCGCGGGGATAAGGTCCCGGCAGATTGGTTTCCGTGCCGCTACCTGACCCTGCGGTCGTTGTAGCACTGGCGCATGGCCTCGCAGCGGTGCGAGCCCTGGAAGTGCATGCTGTCGCCCTTGGCGGGCGAGATGAACTTGCACACCTCCTCCAGCCCCTCCGGCGTCAGCCAGCCCATGCGCCGGCCGCGCTGGACCGCGAAGCAGTCGGCAGTCTCCTCGTCCGGCCCGCGATACTGGTGGCCGCACTCGTGGGCGTGGATCCACAACTTGACGGGAGTAGAGACCTTATCGAGCAGCTTGAAGTTGAGGATGAGGAAGCCGGGGTAGGCGGCGCCGTAGTCGTCGAGCGTGTTGTCGATCACCGTCGGCCGCTTGCCGCAGAGCACTTTGCGATGGTCGATGACGAGATCTCCGCTGGGGACGATCTTCGCGTCGCCGCCGACATGGGCGACGTATTCTTCCGGCGTCGGGCCGGCTTTGGCGGGCATCGGGCCGGCGACAACGGCCACGGCCAATGCTGCCAATGCGATGCCCCTCAATCCAGCCCCCTGCCGCATTATCCCTCTGAAAACGCTAAATACCTTCCCGCGCCGGCCTGGCCTTGGCAACGGCTACTTTGCCGCGCGGCGACTTCTGCGCGGCACCTGTTGCCGCCTTCAATCACGTGTCTGCCTCGGCCTCGATTCGCGCCATGTCGGCGTCCGACAAACCGAAGTGGTGGCCGATTTCATGAATGAGAACGTGCGAGACGAGCCGATCCAGCGGTTCCTCGTGCTCGGCCCAGTAGTCAAGCAGGGCCCGGCGGTAAAGAAAAATCATATCAGGCCCGCGCGGGAGGTCCATGACGCTGCGCCGGTCGAGGCTGACGCCCTGGTACAGGCCCATCAGGTCGAAGGGGCTGTCGATGTTCAACTCGCGCAGCACCTCCTCGGTGGCAAAGTCGTCCACCCGGATGACGACATCACCGCACATGTTGCGGAAGTCGGCCGGCAGGCCCTGCCACGCGGCGGCCGCCAGCGCCTCGATGTCGGCGAGGCTCGGCGCCTGCCTGCGCTGCCAGTGTCTGCCGCCGCTCACCCTTTGCCTCGCACCCGACGATCCCACGCTCAGGGATGAAGATAGGGTGCCGGCCGGACCTCGGACAGGGCCGCTCAGGCTTCCTGCTCGATCACCGTCATGACCTGGCGCACGCCGACCACGGCGCGCAATGCGAACTCGACCAGCTCGGCCGTGCGCGGGGCAACGCCGGCAAGCCGCAGATCGACGGTCAGCTCGCTTCCGTCGCCGGATTCGCGGCTGGCATGCACGCGCGAGGGCACGGCGCCGAGCTTGGCAACCGGCTCGATCAGGCGCGGCAGCAGGCCCGGGTCGGCGGGGGCGGTTACGAAGTAGAAAGCGCGGACGGTTGCGGCGGCGGCGCGCGGCGCAAGGAGGCCCGCGGCGGCAACGGCTTGGGAAGTCATGGGATTTCAGTCCTTACAGGAGATGCGAAACGAACAACGGCTCAAGCCCGGCGCCCTTAGGCTGCCGGGGCGTTAATTCGCGCAATCACCATGCACAGACTGGTCATGGGGCGGGATATATCGAAGCCGCGTTAAGATTTCAAGAATGGCCGCGACAATAGGGGCCTAGATGGCAATGCCGAGCCTGGGCAGCAGCCAGAGGACCATCAGGTACAGCACCATCGTCAAGGCGCAGCCGAGGCCCAGGGCAGGCCAGAAACCCAGGCCATGCCGCAGGGCGGCCGGTACCACCAGAAACATCGGCAGGCTTGGGAGCACGAACCAGAAGGTGGATTCGAGTTGGGCCGCGACGCGCCTGGCGTCGCCGGTATCGCGCCAAAGCCAGATGACAGCGAGGATCGAGACGAGGGGCAGCGACGCAATCAGCCCGCCGATGCCGGGACTGCGCCGTGCGACCTCCGAAATCAGCATCACGAGCACGCCGGACAACAATGCTTTCAGAATGAGGTACGTCATGAGCTGCTGTCCGCCCGCTCGACCCGGTCAAAGGCCCGACCCGATCACGAAGTTTTAGCACGAGCGGACGGTATGCGCCGAAAAGGGGGAAGCTGGCGCCTCAATCGCCGCACAGGAAGCGTGTGGCGACGGGGTAGAGCCCTTCCTGGCCCAGCATCCACACCGCGAAGCCGCCGTTGCCGAACAGCGGCTGGAAGGCATCGTCGAGCACATTGAGCCCGCCGGCGAAGGTCCCGAACGCCGGCATCACCACGCGCCGGCCGTTACCGACAAAGCAAGGGCGGCGGATGGAGTAGCCGTACATGGAAAGGCGCGCGGCAGGATGCAGGTGGCCGGCGATCTCATGGGTGACGCCGGCGGGAGAAGGGTGGTGGCGGAGCGTGATGCCGGCGAGTTGGACGTCGCTCACCACCCGGCCCCCGAGCGAAGAGTGGATTTCCCCGTCGTGGTTGCCGGTGATCCAGATCCAGTCGCGGTCCTCCTGCAGCAGGTGCAGGATTTCCAGGTTGTCGGCGCGGATGCGGTCGGCGGCGCGGATGTCGTGGAAGCTGTCGCCCAGTGCGATGACGCGGGCCGGCTGGTAGCGGTCGATCACCTCGGCGAGCCGCACCAGCGTCTGGCGCGTGTCGTAAGGCGGCAGCAGCGCGCCGCGCTCCGCGTAGGCCGACGCTTTCTCCAGGTGCAGGTCGGCGACCAGCAGGGTGTGCTCGGCCGCGCACTAGAGCGCTCCGGAGCTGTCGGCGGTGAACGGCTTGCCGCAGATGCTGAGCGGCTGGGAGATCGACTCCGACAACAGGTCCAGCCGTTCCGGCTTCAACTGCAGCATGCTACCCCCTCTGCATCGCCTCGCGGACGAGATCCTCGGCCGCTTCCCTCAGGATGTGTTCGCCGACGTTGCCGCCGTAGACGAGCTCCTGGCCGATCTCCAGCAGCACCGGTACCGCAAGCGGCGAGACGCGGTCCAGGGGCTGGTGGCGGATTTTCCCCTTGATCCGTAGGAGGAAGTCGCCGAGGCGGCCGATATCGAGCAGGCCCGTGGCGGCGTCCGCCCACGCGGCTTCCAGCAGCAGGTGGCCGGGATCGTGCCGGCGCAGCACGTCGTAGATGAGGTCGGAGGAGATCGTCACCTGGCGGCCCGACTTCACCTTGCCGGGATGGCGGCGCTCGATCAGGCCGGCGATCACGGCGTTGATGCGGAAGGTGCGCTTCATCAGGCTGGACTCGGCAAGCCATGCGTCGAGGTCGTCGCCCAGCATGTCCTCGGCGAAGAGCTTGGCGAAGTCGAGCCGGCCCGCGGCGGCGAGCGCAGCCATGTCGTCGATGGCCCAGATCGCCAGCGCGTAATCGTTGGCGACGAAACCGACCGGCTTGGCGCCCGCGCGGTGCAGGCGGCGGGTGAGCAGCATGCCGAGTGTCTGGTGCGCGAGGCGGCCCTCGAAGGGATAGGCGACGAGGAAGTGCTTGGCGCCGCGCGGGAATGTTTCGAGCAGCACCTCGCCGGCCGCCGGGATGACCGAGCGGTCGAGCTGGAAGCCCAGCCACTCGCACACCGGGTCGGGCAGCGCCGACCAGCGGCGACGGTCGGCCAGCATGGCGCGCACGCGTTCGGCAAGGTGCGTGGAGAGCGGGAACTTGCCGCCGTCATAAGAGGGGATCTGCGGCTCGGGATCGCTTGTGCGGGTGACGAAGGCGTCGGTGTCCTGCAGACCCTCGAAGCGCAGTACCTCGCCGGCGAAGGCGAAGGTGTCGCCGGGCGTGAGCTGGTCGATGAAGGATTCCTCCAGCTCGCCCAGCACGCGACCCCCCATCAACGCGGGGCGCGCCGTGCCTGGCCGGCCCTTGGCGGCGCGGCGCCCGACGAGGCGGATCTTGATCATCGGCGATTCGACAATGGTGCCGGCGTTCATGCGGTAGCGCTGCGCCAGGCGCGGGTGGGCGAGACGCAGGTGGCCATCCGGCGCCGGGCGCAGACGCGCGTAGCGCTCGTAGGCTTTGAGCGCGTAGCCGCCGGTGGACACGAACTCGACCGCCCGGTCGAACTGGCGGCGCGTGAGGCCGGTGTAGGGCGAGGCGGTGCGGATCTCGTTGAAGAGAGCGTCGGGCTGAAAAGCCCCGGCGCAGGCGGTGCCCCAGATGTGCTGGGCGAGCACGTCGAGCGCGCCGGTCCGCGCCTGGACGGCGTCGTGTGCGTTGGCTGCCGCGGCCTCGATGGCGGCGCGGCACTCCAGCACCTCGAAGCGGTTCGAGGGCACCAGGTAGGCCTTGGAGGGTTCGTCCAGGCGGTGGTTGGCGCGACCGACGCGCTGGATCAGGCGGCTCGCGCCCTTCGGCGCCCCGACGTTGATGACGAGATCGACATCCCCCCAGTCGACGCCGAGGTCGAGGGTGGAGGTGGCGACAACGGCGCGCAGGGTGCCGGCGGCCATTGCCGCTTCCACCTTGCGGCGGCGGGCGGCGTCCAGCGAGCCGTGGTGGAGCGCAATCGGCAGGCTCGCCTCGTTGACGCGCCACAGCTCCTGGAACAACAGCTCGGCCTGGCTGCGCGTGTTGACGAACACCAGCGAGAGCTTGTGGGCGGCGATCGCTTTCAGGATGTCGGGCACGGCGTAGCGCGTGGTGTGGCCGGCCCAGGGCAGCTCGGCCTCGGTGCTGAGCATCGAGATGTCATGCGCGGCGCCGCCTTCGGCACGCACCACGTCGGCGAGGCGCAGGCTGTTGCCTGCGGTCTGGATGGCGAGATAGGCGCGCAGCTCGCTGGGGCGGGCGACGGTAGCGGATAGGCCGATGCGGATGTGGTCGGGCGCCAGCGTCGCCAGCCGGGCGAGGTCGAGGGCGAGCAGATCGCCGCGCTTGGTCGGCGCCAGTGCGTGCAGCTCGTCGAGGATCACGGTCTGCAGGCCGGCGAAAAGTTGGCGCGCGTCCGGGTGCGACAGCAGCAGCGCAAGCTGCTCCGGGGTGGTGAGCAAGAAATCGGGCGGGTAGAGGCGCTGGCGGGCCTTGCGGGAGACGGTAGTGTCGCCGGTGCGGGTCTCGACCCGGACGGCCAGGTTCATCTCGGAAAGGGGCGTCAGCAGGTTGCGCTCCACGTCGGCGGCGAGCGCCTTCAGCGGCGAGATATAGAGCGTGTGGATGCTGCGTGGCCTGATTTTCGGGTTGCGGTCCGCAAGCGCGACCAGGCTCGGCAGGAAGCCGGCCAGGGTCTTGCCGGAGCCGGTGGGGGCGATGAGCAGGGTGGAGCGGCGCTCGCGCGCCTTGTCGAGCAGTGCGATCTGGTGTTGCCGCGGCGCCCAGCCGCGGCGGGCGAACCAGTCGTGGAAGACCGGCGGCAGAACGGCCTGGCTGAGCGGCGCGGCGCGCGTGGCGCCCGGCTCGGTGCGGCGCAGCGGCATGGGCTTGGCGGAGACGCGCATTGGTTAAGGCAAGCGATGCCACTGTTGCGAGGGAAAG
>DASZQG010000171.1:0-44590 GCA_035550075.1 Hyphomicrobiaceae bacterium
GGCCGCACCGCGCCGGCCAGCATCACCGACATTTCCATGGGCGGGGTGCGGGTCGATTGCGTTTCGGGCCTCGTGCCGCAGAAGGTGGTGCTTATCGAGCTGAACAACGGCCGCTTTCTCTCGGGGACCGTGGTGTGGTCCAAAGACGACAGCGCCGGCATCAAATTCGATTCGCCGCTGCCGCCCGAAGACCCGCTATTGGCGGCATGAACGCCCGCTCAGCGGAAGCACACAGCAAAAACCTCTGGATCGTGCGGTAGCGCAACTTGAAGCCACCGCCCACCGCGGCTAGCGTCCGCCCGCGTCGAGACCGGTCGCGGAGGGAAGGACTGGCTCGGCCGCACGGGATCATGTCGAATCGGTGGGGTAAGAGCACATGACAGCGCTGCAGGTGTCGGCCCAGAAACAGTTGCGCCAGTTGGTTGAGCAGATCGAGCGGCTGGAGGAAGAGAAGAAGGCGACTGCCGGCGACATCCGCGACAAGTACGCCGAAGCCAAGTCGATGGGCTTTGACATCAAGGCGCTGCGGAAGATTGTCGGCCTGCGCAAGAAGAGCAGGACGGATCGCCAGGAGGAAGAGGCGATCCTGGAGGTCTACATGCACGCCCTCGGTATGCTCGACGAGGGCGCCGAGGCATCCTCACACGTCATGGACGCTGCCGAGTAGGCGCCCAACGGCTGAAAAGCCTGCCCGCGGGGCCTGCACCCTAGCTGGCCAATCGGCCGGACGACGAAAGCGCGCATTTCGCGGCTTCTTGGCGGATGTTCCTCGTCCTGCCATACTTGTAGTGAAACAGCGTGCCAGTCAGCCGTGCCTTTGCTGACAGCGCTGAGTGATATTCGATACTGGCCCTGGTTCCTTGCGCCGTTACCACTACCCCTGGCTCACCGCGGGTATGAGGATGGTTGCCATGCCTGTCGCGAAAGATGCATTCGTTACCGCCCTGGTGCGCAGCTTCGATGCGGCCAAGCAGAGCGAGACCCCCTACCGTTACTGGATTGCCGAGGAGTGTATTCCTCCCGAGTCCGTCGATCCGCTCCTGTCCCTGCCGTTCGAGCCGCCGGCTCTCGAGGGCGTCTCCGGCAAGCGGGAAATTCACAACGCCACGCGAAAATACTTCGACGTGGAAAATCGTGGCCGGTTTCCGGTGTGCCAGGCGCTGTGTGAGGCACTGCAGGACCGGCGCGTCACCGACCGGATTTCAAGCCGGTTTGGCGCCAAGCTGAAAGGGACCTATCTGCGCGTGGAGTATGCCCAGGATACGGATGGCTTCTGGCTGGAGCCGCATACCGACCTCGGCGTCAAGGCCTTCACCTTTCTGCTCTACCTCTCAAAAGACCCCCAGCATGCGTCGCTCGGCACCGACATCTACGATGCCGAGAAAAAGCATGTCGGCAGCTCGCCGTTTGCCAGCGGCAACGCTATGATCTTTGTGCCGTCGTCCGCGACCTTCCACGGCTTCGAACGCCGCCGGATCGAAGGCGTCCGGAAGTCGATCATCATCAACTACGTCACCGAGGAATGGCGCGCGCGCGAGCAGCTCGCGTACCCAACTCAGCCGATTGCTGCCTGACGTCGCGGCCGCCAACCCGGTCGGCCGGCCGTTGCGCCTTAGTCTTCAGGCGACGTGGGGCACCTCCTCGAACGTGTGGGCCGGGGCCGGAGACGGGACCGTCCATTCGAGCGTCGTCGCCCCGGCACCCCAGGGATTTGCCTCGGCATGCCTCCTGCTGACGAAGAAGGCCTCGAGAACGCCGGCGAGGAAAACGAGTGTGCCAAGCGCGGCGATGTAGGCGCCGACCGACGACCACCAGTGCCAGTAGGCGAACGCGTCCGGGTAATCGGCATAGCGCCGCGGCATGCCGGAGAGACCGAGGAAATGCTGAGGAAAGAATGCGAGGTTGGTGCCGATAAACGTCAGCCAGAAGTGCAACTTGCCAAGGGTTTCATTGTACATGTACCCGCTCATTTTCGGGAACCAGTAGTACCAGCCCGCAAAGATCGCGAACGCTGAGCCAAGCGACATCACGTAATGGAAATGCGCCACGATGTAGTACGTGTCGGTCAGCAGCCGGTCGACCCCGGCGTTGGCGATCATGACCCCGGTCACACCACCGATCGTGAACATGAAAATGAAGCCAAGCGCCCAAAGCATGGGGACGCGAAATTGAAGGGAGCCGCCCCACATCGTCGCCAGCCATGAAAAGATTTTCACGCCGGTCGGCACTGCGATCACCATGGTTGCGAACGAGAAGAATGCCTGCGTGTCGACGCCAATTCCCGCCACGAACATGTGGTGCGCCCACACGATGAAACCGATGAAGCCGATCGCGACCATGGCGTAGACCATGCCGAGATAGCCGAAGATCGGCTTTCGCGAGAACGTCGCGGTGACCTGGCTGATGATCCCGAACCCGGGCAGGATCATGATGTAAACTTCGGGGTGACCGAAGAACCAGAACAGGTGCTGGTAGAGGAGGGGATCACCGCCGCCGGCAGCACTGAAGAAGGTGGTGCCGAAGTTGCGGTCGGTGAGCAGCATGGTCAACGCGCCGGCAAGCACCGGCAGCGCCAGCAGCAACAGAAACGCGGTGACCAGGATGCTCCACACGAACAGGGGCATCTTGTGCAGCGTCATGCCCGGCGCGCGCATGTTGAAGATGGTGGTGATGAAGTTGATAGCGCCCAGAATCGACGATGCGCCGGCGATATGCAGCGCCAGTATGACAAAATCGACGGCCGGGCCGGGATGCCCCGACGTCGATAGCGGTGCGTAGAGCGTCCAGCCGGTCCCGGCGCCGTCGAGGCCGGGCGGACCTTCGATGAATATAGACATGATCAGCAATGTGAAGGCGGCCGGCAGCATCCAGAACGATATGTTGTTCATGCGCGGAAAGGCCATGTCCGGCGCGCCGATCATCAGCGGCACAAACCAGTTTCCGAACCCGCCGATGAGTGCTGGCATGATCGTGAAAAAGATCATGATCAGCCCGTGGGCGGCCACGACCACGTTGTAGTCGTGCCCGTTGACGAAAAACTGCAGGCCGGGCTCCTGCAGCTCCGCGCGCATGAGAACCGAGAAAGCACTGCCCACCACCCCGCCGACGATGGCGAAGATCAGGTACATCGTGCCGATGTCTTTGTGATTGGTGGAGTAGAGCCACCGGCTCAGGCCCCAGGGCTGCTCGTGTTCAGCAGAGTGCGTCGCGGCCATGTCGGGAATCCGCTTGGCTTGTTTTGCGGGTAAAGCCAAGGTTGGCCGTATGGTTTCGAACGCAAATTGTCGCGGAGTGCGCGCGCGTTGCTCGCGGTCGGCCACGACCATGTCCACGTCGAGGAAGCGCCGTCGCAGGGTTCAACCGCCTCGCCCCGCGGGTCTCGACCTTGACCTGAGCCGGCGACGTCGCCAGCGTCTCCGGTGGACGATCTGAGGCGGTCGTGCTCAGCGTGGACCCAAGGCCCGCTGATAAGCCCGCAGCAGATGCGGAACCTCATACTTCCACGCAAACCGGCTCTCGATACGGGCCCGGCCCTCGGCTCCCATTCTTTTCCGCGCCTCGGGGTCGGCCAGCAATGCGAGCAGCCTTTCGGCAAAGTCGATCGGGTCGTTCGGCTTGGCATAGAGCGAGGCCTCGCCGGCGCTGAACCGCCCCTCGGTCACTTCGAATTGAACGATCGGCTTTCCCATCGCCATGTATTCGAGGATCTTGTTCATCGTGGACTTGTCGTTCATGGGGTTGACCCGGTCCGGATTGACGCAGACATCCGCCGTCGAGAGAACTTCGAACAGCGTCTGGTCGGGCGCCCGACCGGTGAAAGTCACATACTCGGAGAGTCCCATACGCTCCGCCTGAGCTTTGAGATCAACAAGACTCGGGCCTCCGCCGACGAGGCAGAATTGAATGTCGCGTCGGCCCAGCGTTTGCACGACATGCGCCGCCGATTCGAGCAGCAGGTCGATGCCTTCCTGCTCGCCCATCACGCCCACGTAACCCACCAGGAAGTCGCGTCCCCGTCGCCATGCGGGATTTGGCGGCACTGCCCTGACGCGCGAAAGGTCGGGACCACTGCGCACCACGAACACGTCCTCCGGCCGTCGGCCGCCGCGGCAGATTGCGATCTGGCGATAGCTCTCGTTGGTGGAGATCACGACGTTGGCAGTCTTAAACGTCAGCCACTCTGCCGCTCTCAACAATTCCCAGAACAAGCCGCGCTTTTTGAATTTGCTCTCGTAAAGCTCCGGGTTGATGTCGTGATGATCAAAGATGTACTTCCGCCCGAGCAGTTTGAACGGCAGGGCAACGAGAAAGATCAGATCCGGCGGGTTGCAGCCGTGGATGACGTCAAAGCCATGCGTCAGGAACACACGCAGGGCGAGCCGCAGCTCATGAAACAGCGCGGCGGAATATTCCAGGAGAAAGCCTAGAGCGCCGTTGGCCTCGACGGGCAGCGCATGGCGGTAGACGTGGATGCCGTCGATCAGCTCGTAGCGCTCGCCATATCCTTTGCCAACCGGGCAGATTACGCAGACCAGCGCACCAGCGTCGCGCAGCGTTCGCGCTTCCTGCCAGACGCGGCGGTCGAAGGGCACCGGCAGGTTCTCGACAATGATGAGAACTTTGCGGCCGGCGAGAGCCGGCGGCGAAGCCTCAAGTGTTGTTTCGATCCGCTCACCCATCTTTTCTCGTTCTTGCCGGATGGGTCCCCGCCGCGCGTCTGGCGCATTACAGCGAATTGATATCGACGAGGCTCTTTGTCTTTACGGCCACGTCCTGGGCGCGTCCGTTGGTATCGATAACGCGGTCAAAGGTCTGCCGCTCCGCATCTTCCTTCGAGATGAGGAGCTCCCCGATATTCGGCAGCTGCGAGTAGGTGTAGCCCAGGTTCTGGCCCATGAGCTGTCGCGGTTTCACAGACGGGTCGTAGATGGCCAGCTTGAAGCCGCGTTGCAGGATGCGGCGGGCCAGGTCGATATGCGGGCTTTCCCGCAGATCATCGGAATCCGGCTTGAACGCCAGGCCGATCATGAGGATCCGCGCGCCGTCGGGCAGTCCTTCGATGCTGCGGTCGAACAGAAAGCGCTTGTGTGCCTCGTTCGAGCGGAGCAGGGACTCGATCACGTGACTATTGGCGCCGACGTCCTCGGACATGTGGTGCAGCGCCCGCACATCCTTGGGCAGGCAGGAGCCTCCAAAGGCACCTCCCGGGCGCAGGTATTTCGGCGAGATGTTGAGCTTTCGATCGGCGACGAAAACCTCATGTACGATCTGCGGCTTGATCCCCATGTTCAGGCAGATGCGTCCGATCTCGTTGGCAAAGGACACCTTGAGGGCATGAAACGAGTTGTCGACGAATTTCGTGAACTCCGCTTCCTTGTATCCCGTGACGAACGTCGGGGCGTCGATGTTCTTGTACAGAGTATCCAAGCGCGCGCACCGCTTGCCGTCTGCTGTCCCGATGACGATTTTCGGTGGGTCGAAATAATCGTTCACGCCTTGCGACTCGCGCAGGAACTCGGGGTTGTAGACGACCTCGACAAGCTTGTCGCACTGCGTCCCGAGCACCCCGCGGAAGATTGGCCGGATCAGCCCGTCGATAGAGCCAGGGCGCATGGTGCTGCGGTAAACAACGGTTAGCTTGTCAGTTCGTGCCGTCGCCTCGATGGCATTGGCGATCTGGCGCGAGACCTCGGCAATGAAGCTCATATTGTGCGAACCATCCGGCGCACTTGGCGTCCCGACGCAGACGAGTGCGATGTCGGTGGCGGGCAAGGCCTGCTGAGCATGCGAGACGACCGAAAGGCGGCCCTCAGCGATTCCCAAGGCCAGGAGGCTGTCCACACCCGGTTCGTGGATCGGCGAGCGCCCCGCGGCGATGATCTTGCTTTTCTCCTCGTTGATCTCGATGCCAACGACGATGTGTCCTTCCTTCAGCAGGCACGCCGCCGCCGTGATCCCGACATAGCCCAGACCAAAGATCGCGATCTTCACGTTGATCCCCCGACGCGCGCGCGATGCCCACTCAGATTTCTGCTGACGTCCGTGGCGATGCAAGACGCTGGCCAATGCGCCAAGATGGGACACAAGAACCCTGGTTCAACAAGATGGTCATCATGTTTGCTCAGGCGCGTCCGTTTCGAGACATAGCTGCCATGAAACGCCGGTTCCACCAACGCCTGTCGGGACGGCATGAGCCTCACATGATCGTATCGTTAACGTGGCTGTGTCGGACCGCAATCTGCATGGAGCGTCTGGTTCAGCCTGAGGCATCGTTCGCTCCATCTCGGCTTTTCGAGAGTGTCACCAAAAAGAGTAAATGTAGCGAGCCATTGATGACATGCTTCTTGCGTTGTTCTGTGGCTTTCGCTCCATGGCCCGAACGACACAACTGACGAGAATGCTTTGGACCGCGGAAGCTTCGGGTACCGCAGGGGAGTAACGAATGCCGGGGATGGTAATTGTAACGCCAAGCTTTGCAAATGACTTCGAACTCTGCACCGACCTTAACCGATCGGTGCTTCGCTACGCGCCAAGTGACGTAAGTCATCACATCATTGTGCCGCGACGCGATATGGAACTATTTAGCAGGCTTGCCGGTCCGAGAACAAAAATCCGCTGTGAAGCAGATTTCCTTCCCGGCTCATTTGTTCATTTGCCGCTCACCAAGTTTACACTCAACCTCAGGCGTCCATATCCTCCTGTGCGCGGCTGGATCCTCCAGCAAGTGATCAAGTTGGCGGCGACCGCGACATTCGAAGAGAAGGTGGCGCTTCTTGTCGATTCCGATGTCGAGTTCGTCCGGCCATTTGGACCAGAAACATTCGTTCGACAAGAAACGGTCCGGCTATACCGTAAGCCCAATGAGATTGATCAGCGGTTGCCACGGCATGTGATTTGGCATCGCGCAGCTCGTGCGCTCTTGGGCCTACCGTCTGCAGATCCGCCTTACGCTGACTATGTATCATCTCTCTCCGCCTGGGATCCTGCAATCGTCCGTCAAATGCTTGAGCGCGTGTCGAAAACCACGCGAAGTTTCTGGGCATCCGCGATCGCTGCCCAGCTCCACTTCTCTGAATGGACCCTCTACGGCGTATTCGTTGATGAGATACTTGGCCCTCCCGCCAATGTGGTTGCCTCTGACGATCCGCTTTGTCACGCACACTGGGGAACTGAATCATTGGACGAAAGAAGTGCGGCGGAATTCTTCCGTGGCCTCCGTTCCACAGACGTCGCCGCGATGATATCCGCAAAATCCGGAACACCACTCGCGGTCAAACGCGCGGCGTTCGCCCGGACCAGAGCCGGCCTGACAGCAGAGAATGGAGCCGCAGACACCTATCGTTCATTTTGAGGACTGCACCCAAGGCTTTCGCGGCTTATGATAGCTGGGACGGTGACCAGCACGCGCATAGACGGGGATACTATTCAAATGGTTGGTGCAATCCAGGCGCGTCCCTTAGCAGCATTCTCGCGCCCCCAGTCTTCATTCGCGCAAACTCGAGCAACGCTCACTCATGTGCCCTTGCCGGTCGCGCTTCTTTTGATTTCCGTCTTGCTCCCTGGCGAGTTGGATTTCTACCTGGGTACCATCCGTCTGAGCTGCCAGCGCCTTGTCCTGATTGCGTTCCTGCCGTCCGCGTTCATGCGCATGATAGCGGGCAAAGACGCCTCGCTACGAAGTTTCGATGTCCTCTTCTTTTGCACCTTCGCGTATTATGTTTTCGCTACTTTCGTAAAGGAGCCAGCTGACAAAGCGGTGGTTACCGGCGGGATTTTATTTCTTGAAGGGATGGGGGGTTACCTGATTGCTCGAGCATATATCAGAGACAAAGTTCAGTTTTTGTCGACCGTCAAGTTGCTGTTTATCATTGTTCTGATACTCGCCGCGATGGCGATACCGGAATCGATGTTCTTCCAGCACTTTGTGAAGAATTTGGCCGCGCGGATTTCCGGTGCGCCGCAGTGGCCGCCCGGGGAAAGTCGGCTTGGCCTGCTTCGAGCGATGGCTGTGTTCGACCACCCGATCCACTATGGCACCTTCTGTGCCAGCGTGTTTGGGCTGGTGTGGTTTACAGGAGCGAAGCTGTCCAATCGATTGTTTCGAGGCGGCTTAGTAGCAGCAGCGGCGTTTTTCTCTCTTTCGGCAGGGCCCATCCAAGGTATCGTATTTATTTTAATGGCCGCACTATGGGAACGTACAACCCGGCAAGTCCCACATCGGGTTTGGCTGACCGTTATCCTAATGTCGATCCTCTATGGATTCGCAGCGCTTTTGACAAACCGCCCCCCCATCAAAATTTTGATCACGACCTTCGTTTTGGACTCCAACAGTGCCTGGTATCGCATGCTGATTTGGGATTACGGCTTCGAGAACGTGCTGGACAATCCCTGGTTTGGGGTTCCCCTTGGCACGTGGGTGAGGCCCGCCTGGATGCCCAATGACACCATCGACAACTACTGGCTCGTGACCGCCATGTGGGGAGGCCTGCCGACGGTAAGCTTGCAGATATTGTCGATACTCGCCCTTCTGCGCAGTGCAAATCGTCGTCCGACGACGTCAGAGGACCCCGAGCGCCGCGCGTCCAGATACGCTTGGTCCGCGACGATCCTCACCATGTGTCTTATTGGCGGGACTGTCCATTATTGGGGTGCGCTAAGCATCCACTTCATGTTCTGTCTCGGTATGGGGGGATGGCTCGCTGACCGTCGATTTGGGCGTGCGCCATCGTCGCGTGGCAGAAGCGTTGGTCCGCGCGTGCTGCCCGTCGAGTCGGATAGTGCGTTCGTTACACTGGCACCCGCTGAAACCATCAGAGCGCCTCGTTGAGACGGGATCGTTCGCTCGCGGTATGATCCGCCACGGGGCAAAGCCATCCTGATTACCTTTGCCAGGATCGAAAGGGCGGAAGCGTGACACTGCAGGAGCGTCTCGGGTTGGTGTCCGGCAGGGGGCCTGGTTTCGATCAGATCCGTCTGGTTGCTGCCACCGTTGTCCTTCTCCACCATTGTCGTCTCACCCAAAACGATATCCGCGATCCCCTCTTTCTCTATAGTGGCGGTTTCGTTCACTTCGGCTTGCTCGCTGTGATCGTTTTCTTCGCGATTAGCGGATTTCTTGTCACGCCTGGCTTGTTGCGTTCGGGAGACCTCGTTGAATTTTCGATCAATCGCGTGTTGAGAATATTCCCGGCCCTCGCCGTTGTGGTTCTTGCGATCATGGTCGGCCTTGGACCCTTGCTTACGTCCGTTTCCTATCGAGAGTATTTCACGGATCCTTTGTTCTATCGCTACGCAAAGAATATCCTCACGCTCACGTCAAACTACTTGCCGGGCGTGACATCGGCGGGCGGCGTGCCGCTTGTCGTCAACGGCGCGTTGTGGACGCTTCACTTTGAAGTCTTGGCCTACGGCACCTTGGCGCTGATGAGCGTGCTCGGGATTCTTCGTTCGCGCGCAATTTTGGCTGTCACCATACTATCATCATTTGTCGTCTATCTCTCCATCCACTTTGATCCCGGCTTTGCGCGGTGGCTGCCGGGCAGGTTCGTCACATTCATGGAGTTGTTTATCTATTTCGTGGCGGGCTCCGCGCTTTTTGTAATTCGCGATAGAATTCCCTTTTCGGGTGCGCTCGCGCTGTTCGCGCTGCTCGCCATTCTCGTCTCGCTGCCCATAGGCCTGGGACCCGTTTTTTTGCCAATTTGCCTGCCATACATTGCGGTTTTTGGCGGCCTTTCGGTCCTCCCAGGGAAATCGCTGCTGAAGCGGGATATCTCTTATGGTGTGTATTTGATCCACGCATCGGTCGTGGTCGCGTTCACCTTGTTGTTTCCCGGCATTGGCCACTGGTGGCTACTTGCAGTGCTGGTTTTTGTCGCGACGCTTATCCTGGCCTACCTTTCGCGCATTCTGGTCGAGGAGCCGGCGCTTGCGCGGAAGAAGGCACTGTCGCACTGGATCAACAGCAGGGTCGGAACCCTCAAGCCGCGCCTGACATTCGACAGCTGAAGAGCTGGCCGAACAAGCGATGCGACCCTCGGAGGTAAGGTGCTCAACATCGACGTCATCAGGCCGACTGAGCTTTCCGATCAGCAAGCCGCGGCCTGGCGCGAAATTCAGGACCAGAATTCCTTGCTCTCGAGCCCATTCTTCTCACCCGAGTTCGCCTGCGCGGTGGCGCAGGCGCGGGACGACGCATTCGTAGGGATCATCAGGCGCAATAGCGACATCCTCGCCTTCTTCCCCTTTCAACGTCGGGGCCGTGGCGCACTTCCGATTGGCGCGGCGATCTGTGATTACCAGGGCCTGATAGGACGGGAGATCAATTCTTTTTCGGCCCGAGAGCTCCTCGAGGGTTGTCATCTGAACGTTGTCGATTTCAATCACGTCCCTGCCGCACAAAAGCTGTTCAGAGATCACAGCACCACGATCAGTCATTCGCCCTATATTGATCTGAGCGCCGGCTACTCGAAGTACATCGAGCGTCGCAAGGCGCAAGGTGTCAGCGAGGTTGCGACAACCCTGCGTAAGCAACGCAAGTTGGAGCGGGAGGTCGGCGCAATTCGCTTCGTCCCCGATGACGATAGCGATGTTGCCTGGCAGAACCTGATTGCATGGAAAAATGCGCAATATCGCAGCACCAATGTCGTCGAGGTTTTGAGCCGCCCATGGGTCGTGGGTACATTGGCAGCGATTCGGAAGATGAAGACAGCGCAGTTCTCCGGCATGCTCTCGAGCCTTTACGCCGGCGACGAGCTCCTTGCGGTGCATTTCGGCATGCGATCATCGTCGGTCTGGCACTACTGGTTTCCGGCTTATAACGCGGACTACAACCGCTATTCTCCAGGCCTTCTGCTCCTACTCAGGATGGCAGAGCACGGTGCAAGTATGGGCCTGCGCATGATTGATTTGGGCCGCGGACGGGCACGCTACAAGAATGCGTTCGCCGATGCCGAGATCGAACTCTGCGAGGGCTCAATAGAGCGCCCTCTTTCACCTTCCGGCGTGCTCCGCGTAACCCGAAAGATGGTCGAGCGCAGCTGGGGCGCGCTGCCGGTCGGATCCGCCCGAAACTGGCCCAGACGGGTGTTCAATCGCCTTCTATGGCGGGTGTGACCGGAGTGCAGCTGGCGGCGGGCCGCATACAGCGTTGCTGGTGCAAATAGTCATCGTATTTGAGGTTGAGCGCCATAAACTAGGTCTTCGGTTTTCAGTTTGCAGGAATGCGGTTCTGGCTTAATTCCCGGCCGGGACGACAGGCCGTAGGCACGGTTGGGCTTGCGGGCGGCGGAGAGTGGGAACTTCCTCGAATGCGCGTGCTCGTAACAGGTGGCTGCGGGTTCATCGGTTCAGCCGCTTGTTTGCGGCTGATCGGCTCCGGCGCGCGCGTCGTGAATGTCGATCGGCTGACCTATGCGGCCAATCAGAGTTCCTTGGACCAGATCGCCCATCACGCCAACTACGCCTTCGAGCGCGTCGACATCCGGGATCGCGCGGCGTTGAACACCGTGTTCGAGCGCTATCAGCCGACGGGTGTCCTTCATCTTGCGGCAGAGACGCATGTTGATCGGTCGATCACGGGAGCTGCGGCATTCATCGAGACCAATGTGATAGGGACCTATCATCTGCTGGAAGCCGCCCGAAATTATTACAATCATTTGGCAGACGATCTGCGCCGGCGGTTCCGCTTCGTGCATGTGTCGACCGACGAGGTGTATGGCACGCTCGGTGACGACGGTTTCTTTAGCGAAGATACACCGTATCGGCCGAGCTCACCCTACTCGGCCAGCAAGGCGGGCTCAGATCACCTGGCGCACGCTTGGTTCAAGACATACGATTTGCCTACAGTTATTTCCAATTGCTCGAACAACTATGGACCGCGGCAGTTTCCCGAGAAGCTCATTCCCCTGACCATAATCAAGGCCCTCGCCGGAGAGGCCTTGCCGGTCTACGGCACGGGCGCCAACGTTCGGGATTGGCTTTACGTCGAAGACCACGTGGAGGGCCTCGTGAGGCTGCTCGAAGTCGGCCAGCCGGGCGCCAAGTACAACTTTGGGGGGGCTAGCGAACGGACCAATCTGTCCGTCGTCGAGTGCATTTGCGATCTGCTCGATAGCCTGAAGGCTTTTGACCGGCCTCGGCGATCTCTTATCACGTTCGTGGCTGATCGGCCGGGGCACGATTACCGCTATGCGATCGATGCGCGCAAGGCAGGCCGTGAGCTTGGTTGGCGCCCGCGCGAGAGTTTCGAAAGCGGGCTTGAGCGAACCGTGCGCTGGTATTTCGAGAACCGAGCCTGGTGGGAACCGCTGACGAAACAGATCTACGGCGGCGCACGGCTTGGTCTTCTTCAGGCCAATCCCTAGGTGCGGATCAGCAGAGAACATCCCCTTTTTGTTGCCGGTAAGGCGGGGCAGGTGGCGCGGTCCCTGGCGGAGGGTGCGCGCAAGCTAGGGCTGCCTGTTGTTGCTCTCGGCCGTCCGGAGCTTGATATCGCCGATCCTCAGTCAATAGAGCGTGCCTTCGCGGCATTCATGCCGAGTATCGTCGTCAATGCCGCGGCGTATACCGCGGTTGACACGGCGGAGTCCGATGCTGACCGCGCGTTTGCGGTCAATCGTGACGGCGCCGGACGGATCGCCGCTGCGGCGTCAGCAGCGGGCGTTCCTTTCATCCACATCTCTAGTGACTATGTTTTCGACGGCAGTAAATCGATGCCTTACGTCGAAGAGGACGACCCGCATCCGCTCGGCGTCTATGGCCAGTCCAAGCTGGAAGGTGAACACGCCGTCCGGGACGCCCATCCCGATGCTGTCGTTCTCCGAACGTCCTGGGTCTATAGCCCTTACGGCCACAACTTCCTCAAGACCATGCTCGGGTTGGCGGCCACGCGTGAGACAGTGAGCGTGGTCGATGACCAATATGGTACGCCCACCGCGGCGCCTGACTTGGCCTCGGCAATTCTTGATCTCGCCCAGAGCATATTGAGGGACGGAAGCAAAAGCGGGGTCTATCACCTCACAAGTGCCGGAAGCACCACGTGGTACGGCTTTGCGGCCGCGATTTTCGATGGTTGGAAAGAGCGCGGACACCGCGTCCCCGCTCTCCGGCGAATCCGCACGTCGGAGTACCCGACGCCCACGAGACGACCTGCCAATTCGCGTCTGGACTGTACGAAGATTCACAGAATGTACGGCATTCGCCTGCCCGATTGGCGGGACTCGCTCGGCGAATGTCTTGACACAGTCGCCAGTGCGGAGATCGGGAGGGGACCATGAAAGGTATTGTGCTCGCCGGCGGGAGCGGGACGAGGCTCTATCCGATCACCCGCGGCATCAGCAAGCAGCTGTTGCCGGTCTATGACAAGCCGATGATTTACTATCCACTCTCCACCCTTATGCTTGCTGGGATTAGAGACATCCTGGTCATCACGACGCCAGAAGATCGCGACCAGTTCGTCCGGTTGCTCGGGGATGGAAGCCAGTGGGGCATTCATCTGAGCTACGCTCAACAGCCGAAACCTGAAGGTTTGGCGCAAGCCTTTCTGATCGGGGCCGATTTCATCGGCAAAGCGCAGGTGTCCCTAGTGCTCGGGGACAACATTTTTTTCGGACACGGTTTGCCACAGATGCTCGAACGTGCGCGAGCGCGCGAGCAGGGCGCCACCATTTTCGCCTATCAGGTGCGCGACGCGCAGCGCTATGGCGTGGTTTCGTTCGACGATAGTGGGCGTGCAAGAGAGATCCAAGAGAAGCCAAGCAATCCCACTTCGAACTGGGCTGTTACCGGTCTCTATTTCTTTGACAATGATGTCATTCGATATGCCAGAGAAGTGACTCCCTCGTGGAGGGGCGAACTGGAGATCACAGACGTCAACGCACGGTATCTGAACGCGGGAACGCTGCATGTCGAGCGTATGGGGCGCGGCTTCGCCTGGCTCGACACTGGAACCTTCGAATCCTTGATCGATGCCGCATCGTTCGTTCAGACACTCGAGCAACGACAGGGAATGAAGATCGCCTGCCTGGAGGAAATCGCTTACCGGAACGGTTTCATCAATCGCGCTCAACTTCTCGCGCTTGCGGATGCCCTCAAGAAGAGCGGGTACGGTGCCTACCTGCAGGCCCTCGCCGAGCAAGACTGAAAGATCGTTTGGTAAGGAAGACTTGAGCAGGCGCGTTAACGACAGTTAAGAATATGTTGCTCTGTGTAGCGTGCCGGCCATAGACAACCCTGCGTTCCTGGCGTTGAACTTGCTTGGATGTGAGTGTCGGCAGCTGATTGGCCGGGGAGCCGCTGCGTACACGCGGGGCGGGTATTGCGTATGAGTTATATTTCGGAGGCGCCGATTCCGGTCGGTGCCGGATTGCGGCAATCTGCACGACTTCTATCCTATCGCAACGTTGGCCTGATCACGGCAGTTGCCGACTATCTGCTGATTGTCGCTGCGAGTGTCCTTGCAGGCGTCGGCTATCACTTGGTCGCGCTTGGTTACGTAGTTGACATCCGGGGCTTTGCCGGAATCGGCAGCCATGCCGGGCTGTTGTTTGTCCTCCTGGCCAAATCTCAGCATTTGTATCGGCCTTCGACCCTGCTGTGGATGCGCCAGGTGCGGGGCGTCGTGGTGGCATGGGGCGTCGTCCTCCTGGCAATCGTCTCGCTCCTCTTTCTGCTTAAGCTTGGGGAGGAATATTCGCGTGGCGCGACGGTCGGCTTTGGTGTTGTCGGCCTGATGCTTCTCATTGGCTCGCGTGCGGTCATTGCGAACAGACTTCGCGATGCCGTGGCGACCGGAAATCTGACAGGGCAGCGAGCCATCTTATTGGGGGACCGGAAGGAGTTGGCCTATTACTCGGCCGTTGAACTATTGCGCACCTATGGCGTCCAGGAAATTGAACGGTTTGAGCTTTCCGCCACGGATGCGGGCGACAAATCGGCGATGGACGTTGACGACAAAATCAGTATCGGCGCTGCGATCGGCGTGGCTCGATCGAGCGACGCCGAAATGGTCTTGTTAGCTTTGCCGTGGACTGATACTGCGCGCTATGAGTTCGTGCGCCAGAACTTGCGCGCGCTTCCTGTGCCAGCGCTCCTACTGCCGGATCGGTCCGCACGGTCCATACTGTCTCAGCCGAGAGTGGAAATCGGCGCGGACTACGCCATCGAACTTCAAAGGGCCCCCCTGACGCCACTGGAGCGGGGGGTAAAGCGCGCTTTCGATATTGTCGGCGCGGGCGCGTTGCTCATACTTCTTTCGCCACTTCTTGCGCTGGTGAGCATCGCGATCAAGCTCAACTCTTCAGGCCCGGTTGTCTTTCGTCAGCATAGGAAGGGATTTAACGGCCGCAAATTCACGATTTACAAGTTCCGAACCATGACCGTTGCCGAAGACGGCCCAGTCATCCGGCAGGCGCAGCGCAATGACGCTCGCGTGACAAGCCTGGGCTTTTACCTGAGAGCCACCAGCATCGACGAACTGCCGCAGCTGATCAACGTTCTCAGGGGAGAGATGTCGCTTGTTGGTCCTCGGCCACACGCAATTGCGCATGACGACGAGTATTCGAAGCTGATCGCCAACTATGCCTTCAGGCACCACGTGAAACCTGGCATCACGGGATGGGCTCAGGTTAGCGGATTCCGCGGCGAGACGGCGCGCCTAGAGCTGATGGAGCGGCGGGTAGATCTCGATCTCTGGTATATTAACAATTGGAGCATTTGGCTCGATTTGTGGATCTTGATCCGCACGTGCTTGGTCGTGCCCCGAAGCATGAATGCGTATTGATTGAGCAGCGACGGCGCTGCGGTGGAGGGTCGCTCCGAGGACTGTCGGCCGATGCGGGGGCCACCATCTTGGTCCCACGCCTGCGGAAGACGCACGCGGGACATGGTTGCTTACCGTGGCGTTGCAGCCAAGACGCAGTGCGAGGAAAATGCATTGTCGTATTAATTCTATTCAAATCGTCCGCTTGCTTTCGGTGGTCGGCCTGTGCCGTAACTAACGCATCGAAAGTGCGTGGGCGGGCGCGACGCGTATTGTCGCGAATGAGTTGTGCGTCAGTCGATTGTTAATCTCGGTATCGCGAGAGGCGGACCTTCCGGTTTGGGCCGGCGACTGGCTCTAGGTGGTGCCCCAAAGCGCTTTCTTGACATTGCCGTCGGTGTCGTTGCCCTGGTTCTCGCGGCACCGCTCCTTATCGTCACCGCGATGCTGGTCCGATCGCTGTTTGGCGCCCCGGTCTTCCGAGTCGAGCGAGCCATTGGGTTGGGCGGGAAGCAATTCAACCGTTATCTGTTCCGCACGTCCATCATAGGCGCGAACCCCAGGGGCAACCGGGAGGTCGAAGACGTCGACCAAGAAGTGTGGACGGAATTTCTCGGTTCGTTTTTGCGCCGTTCTGATCTGGACAAGCTCCCCCTGCTTGTCAACGTAGTGTTGGGCGATATGAGTTTCATTGGGCCGCAGGCGATTGCACCCCTCGAGGCCCAAACTCTGCTGTCTGAAGCGCCGGAGGTATTGCTCGCACGTCCGGGACTAATTGGTCCGCGGACAGCTCGGTATTGGCGCTCCAACGGCAACGCCGACCCCTCGCTTGACGGATACTATGTCCGCCACTGGTCGATGTGGCTGGACCTTAAAATCGCGTGGGGGGCTTTCGCACGGCTGCGCGCAGAGGAAAGTATCATTCCTCCGAGGTAGCCGCATTGCAGCGTGCCGACTGCACTAAACATTGAAACGATGGTCATAAGAGGAGACCATTGCATCAGCGGAGCCATGGCGAGACCAATGGCGGCAGCGATGGTGGACGCAACTATGACCCAGTGGATCCGGACCATCGTGAGTCCAAGGAGGCCGCCCACCCCGCCCGCAAATAGGACCGCCCAAAACATTGAGTCCCTTCCTTTTGAAAACGTTCTCTCGTCGCTCAGATTTGGAAGTCTGACAAGCGTGGAGCGTCTTGATCCACAGCCATTGATGAAGGTTTTAGGTCAAATTTTGGCCAAATCGGCCACTGCGGATCAATTCCGATGTCAGACGAACTCAAGACGCGAAATGCTCTGGAACCGCATTTGGTTCCCCAGGCGCATGCGGATAGTCCGTCCGGCCGTCTTCCCATCCCGTCGTAAAGGCTGTGCACCCGATATTGTGAGGGGCTTTTTGCGCGCCTGGGCCGGTCTGATTTTTGCACTGCAAAAGGGGTCCAGTCGCATGGAAGCCATGCGTACCGATAGTGAACTACCGCGTGCGTGATCGAGCGGTTCAAACGAACAGTAATATTGAGCAATAAACGAATCGCGAGTTTGCAGCATCCGAAGGTCGGCGAATATGGCAGATCAATTGCGTCCCACGGTCAGCATTATCGTCGTTAACTATCGCACGCCCGAGATGACCCTTGAGTGCTTGCGTTCGATCGTGCGTGAAACGGGAGACGCGAGTTACGAGATACTTCTCGTGGACAATGCTTCCAACGATGGCGTCATTGACGCGGTCAGATTGGAAATGCCAAGCGTTCGATGCTTTCCCCTACAGACTAATGTCGGGTTTGCGCGGGCCAACAATATTGCCGCCGAGCACGCAAAGGGGCTGTTTTTGCTGCTGCTGAATCCCGATACGGTCGTACTTGATCGGGCGATTGATAAGCTGATTGAATTTGCGTCTCGAAGGCCTCAATCGAAAATTTGGGGCGGGCTGTCCCTGTGTGGCGACCAATCAATCGATCGGACCTCTTGCTGGCATCGAGTCACTTTGTGGTCTGCTCTCTGCCGGACATTGAGCGTGGATACGACATTCCCCAACAGCCGGCTTCTGAATGTGGAAGGCTACGGTGGATGGGATCGCCTCTCGGTACGCGAGGTGGACATTATTTGCGGCTGCTTCATGCTTATCGCACGTGACTTGTGGGATCGCCTCGGCGGATTCGACGGCGCATTCTTCATGTATGGTGAGGAGGCGGACTTCTGTCTGCGGGCGGCAAGCGTCGGGGCTCGTCCTGTCTTTACGCCCGATGCCAGGATCATCCACTATGGTGGCGCCTCTCAGCAAGTCGAAACCGATAAGATCATCCGAGGATTGAGTGCGAGGGCCGAGCTGATCAAGCGCTACGTCGCTCCGTTCGGGCAACGAATGGGCCTGTTTGTCAATTCGCTACTGCCTCTGGTCCGAGCAATAGGGTACGGCGCGGCGGCGCGCCTCTCGCGTGATTCCCAGAAGAAGGCGAGGGCGGAGACTTGGTGGGGGGTGTGGACGAGACGATCTAGCTGGCGGTCGGGGCTGGACAATCAGACAGCGGCGGGCTGACCCGAGAATACCGGCACGGTAGCGCGCTTTTGCCTATTAGGCACAATGGCGCGATTTCTTCTCTCGCCGCTATTCACTGCAACAAAGACCCGCTAGGGGCGCGCTCGTGCAGGATTTGAAGCAAAGGGTGGTGCGTGGTGGCCTTGCCCGTCTTTTCGGCCAGGGCGCGAACCTTGCACTTCGTCTGGGCTTCACCGCTGTCATGGCGCGATTGCTGCATCCGGAGGACTTCGGTCTTGTGGCGATGGTCGTTGCGGTGACTGGCGTCTATGACTTATTCACTTCTGCAGGGCTTTCCCTGGCTACCGTGCAGCGGGCAAGTATTTCCAGAGAGCAAATATCGAACCTGTTCTGGATCAACATTCTCGTCGGGTCGACGCTTTGTCTGATTTGCGTCGCGACTGCACCTATCCTTGTCACCTTCTACCACGAGCCCCGCCTGTTTTGGGTCACGGTGGTCATGGGTGCCGGGTTTCTTCTCAACTCCGCGGGCATCCAGCATTCGGCACTGATGCAGCGCGAGTTGCGTCACGTCGACTTGACGATGATCGAGCTGGCGTCAGTGACGGTCGGCTACGCTCTCGGCATCTGCCTGGCTGCTTACGGCTTCGGCTACTGGGCTCTTGTCAGCGCGGCTATCGCGACCCCTGCGGTGAGCAGCGCGCTGATGTGGACGTTTGGCGCTTGGGTACCGAAGCTTCCACGACGGGGTTCGGATATCAGCTCGTTGTTGGGGTACGGCGGGACGATAACTTTGAACAACCTCATTGTTTATGCGGCCTACAATTTTGACAAGCTTCTCATAGGCCGACTTTGGGGACCGAGTGCCCTGGGCTTGTACAGCACCGCCTATCAGCTTGCGAACGTTCCCACGCGAAATTTGACTGGTGCCGTGGGCACAGTCGCGTTCTCCGCCCTATCGCGACTTCAGGAGGAACCCGGTCGATTGAAGAGCTATTTTTTGAAGGGTTGCTTGCTCCTGATCTCGATCACGGCTCCAATCACGATATTCTCCGCGTTCTTTGCGGACGATATTGTTCACGTGGTTCTCGGGCCAAAGTGGACGGAGTCTGCCAACATTTTTCGCCTGCTGGCCCCCACTATCCTCGTGTTTAGCATAATCAATCCGACCGGCTGGCTGCTCCAATCGACGGGCCTGCATCGCCGGAGCCTTTGGATTGCCGTTGTAATCGCACCGCTTGCCATTGGCGCCTATATCATCGGGCTACCGTATGGGCCGCGCGGCGTGGCAACCGGTTTCTCTGCCGCGATGACGTTGTGGGTGGTTCCGCACGTATTTTGGTGTCTCCACGGGACAGCGGTTTCTCCGCGCGAATTCCTGCTCGTTATATGTCGGCCACTCCTTGCCAGCGTGGTCGCCGCGGTCCTTGCACTGGGAGTTGTGGAGTTCTGCTTAAATGACGTGCAGTTCCCGTTGTTGCGCCTCACACTGGCGGGCATCGTTATGGGCAGCCTGTACCTGACGATATTGTTCTATGTCATGGGCGAGAAAGTTTTCTATTTTGATCTGTTAAGGGGATTGAAGGACTCGCTGCGCAACGATCAGTTACCCGCGGTTGTGCGTTGAGAGGGACGCGAGATGCCTTCGAGTGACGTTCTTGTCTCGGTCTGCCTGCCGGTGCGCAATGGTGCCTCGTCTATCGAGCGCGTCGTTCGGTCTGTACTGGCGCAGGATCATAGAAATCTCGAGCTGGTGATTTCTGACAATGCCTCCGTGGACGGAACAGAAGATCTTTGCCGGAAGCTTGCCCGCGACGACGACCGGATTGTTTATATCCGGCAGGCTGAAAATATCGGCCTGCTCAACAACTTCCAGGCGGCAATGCAGCGGTCGCGCGGCAAGTTTTTCCGCTGGGTAGGGGATGATGACTGGCTCGCTCCAAACTGTCTTTCGCGCTGCCTGGAAGCCTTCGAGAGCGATGCCAGGCTGATCCTGGTGACTATGGGAGTGGAGTTCATCGGCACCGACGGGATCTCCAGGACGGCAGAGTATACGAGTCGAACTCTCGCATCCGACGATCCGATAGAGCGGCTCGGCGAAATACTGCGACTACTCAATGAGAGCTACCTGCTTATCGATCCCCTTTACGCCCTGATGCGAAGGGCAGCGGTCGAGTCGATCCCACGCCGCAACATGTTCCGTGAGGACCAGGTCTTCGCCGTAAAGCTTGCCCTTGCAGGACCATGGGGGCATGTGGGCGAAATCCTCGGCCGTCGTGGATGGCGCGCAGAAAATCGGACCCAACAGGCCCGTCGGCTCGGCGTACCTGTATGGACGGCGCGAGTCGCTAACACGTTCCAGGGTCTGGAGACTCTACGCTGGATAAACAATGCCAATCTTGATGTCGACCAGCGACGGAGGGCTAGGGCAGCCCTCCATCAATGGTATATCCGCCGCCAGCTCCTCACGATGGCCGGCCGAGGTCGTCGCCTAGCCCGATTGATTCGGTTCGCTCCCGGCCCCTAGTGCTTATCGTCGGAGCGGCGACGTCTATGCCGCACTCCCGGTTGAACGCCCGCTTCGCGCGGCGGGCAAAATGGGCAAGGGGTATTCATGGATCATGGCGCGCGCTTTCGCGCGCCGAACCTTGGGCGAGAAACCTGCGTTAGCCTTTGCGCAGCTTGCCTCCTGCGAACCCTAGGCAAAAAAGCAAGGATCAGCTTTTGAGGTTGCCGGAGGTCCCGCCACGGTTACGCTCCGGAGGAACTAACTCTTTCGGCACCGAGCGACTCGCCAGGGCGTGTCGCATTCCGAAGGGTTGACTCTTCCGGTACGCGTTCGAGCCAGATCTCACGCCACCAGGAATAGATGCTTCTTGGGCAACCCATGCGATCGGGGCTGTAGCAAGCGTGGCACCAGACGCCTTCGAGGATGACAGCCGGCGTTCTAAGCGCCTTCCGGCGACCTGTTTTCTCATCGATGAATGTGTTGATTCTGGACTTGACTCGGAAGGTTTTCCCGCAGAATGGCACCATTTCCACATCAAATGACATCCCGTTGTTCATGTTCCTGACATTCAACGTCTTCAATATTTCGTTGTGGCTTTTGACTCGAACCAAGTCGCCCGGTTGCAGGTTTAATGAGTTCGTCGGTGTCTTTTGGCCAAGAGGTATGAGCCCTAGCCTATAGGGAAATGGCACGCCGCCGACTATTTGTTGGAAGCGGTCATATAACCATCGTCCCGGCGCTCCGATTCCAAATCTATGGCGCGCTGCCTGCGTTGCATGCCAATAAGTCACGAACGCTGCGCGGGAAAAGAGGCCCCACAGTGTTAGATTGCCGGACAAATAATCCTTGAGGTACTGCCTGAAATCCCACCAGGGCAGCCTAGATGTGTAGTCACGAAGGCAAACGGCCTGGCACCTATAAATCGTCTCTCCGGATTGGTCCGAAGTGGAGGTCGCCCTTGCCAGGTCGAGTTCTGTGCACTTGGGCGTTCTTAGAGATGGCGTAACCTCTGCTGGATCGCGAGCCCGCCCCGTGCGTACAGGCCGGAGCCAAGCTTCTTTCCAAAAGATCAAACAAGCCGCGTCGCAGCCGCCATAAGCTTCGCCATCGCAGCGGATGTTCAGGTGGATACAGTTGGGAACAGAAAGGCCTGCCGGACCCGTTACTGTATCACACGTTTTGTGGGCGACTTTGTAAACGGGGAAGTGCTGACCGCAATACTTGAGCATTTGGGGCATGAAAGGGAGACCCTCCAGCCTACCGTTCTTATCGAGGGTGGCCAGTATCTCTTCTTTCGAGCGGACTTCCACCAGGTCGCCGACGCGCATTGTCATTCAAGTGTCCAAACTGTTTCAGCGATCAAGCGAGTGCGTGGCGTGGAGATTTTCAGATTCGCCAGCAGCTCTCACACTAGATTCTTCTAAAGCGGTGAACAATCGCCATTGCCGCGGATGCCGTATCGATAATAGCAAATGCTGCCTGCGGACGTTCTGCCGTCGGGGTTGCTGCGCCGCGCCCTGGACAGGCTCCAGCTAAGGTTACACGCCGGCGTCTCCATACTGCGCATAGTACTTGTCGGAATAGTAGTCGCCGCGATGTCCCTCATGCCGGCGCAGGATTTTGAAGTTGACCTTGTTGAGCACGGCCCCCAACAATTTGTCATGGATGACCGAAGCCTTGCTAAGCGCCAGTTCGGTAACTTCAATCCTTGTCGTGGCCCACTCGACGACCAACACGTAGGAATCTGCAAGACCCGCGGTCGACTGTACATCGACGATTGGTGCGACGGGCGGGAGGTCCACGATCACCCAGTCAAACTTCTCCCGCAGCTCGCCAAAAAGGGCGCGCAAAGGAGCTGAGGCAAGTATCTCGCTTGAATCGGCGACGCGGGCCGTCGTAGATCCCGGCAAGAAGTTGAGGCTCGTTGCCGGATCCTTCCATAGCGCTTCTTCGAGCGCTTTCTTTCGCGAAATGACTTCCACGATTCCGTCTTCCGCTCCCGGAGCCAGAGTGGCGGTCAGGCTCGGATTTCTGAAATCGCAATCCACCAGCACGACGCGAGCCTTCGTTTGCGCCGCCAGCAGCGCAAAGGCCGCCGCGATCGTGGACTTGCCTTCGTTCGGGACGGATGATGTAAACGCAAGGACCTTGATCGAGTGGCGGCTGAGGTCGGCGGCCGATTTGATCGACCGCATCGCCTCGGCAAAGCGGGACAACGGCCTGTCGACAACCTCGCGCGCGACGCTTCTTTCTCGGGCGATTGTCCTTGGTGCAGGAGGCCGTGAGGCTGACGCTTTTACTGACTTCAGTGCGGGAACAAGAGCAAGGCAGTTTGTTTGGAGCAATTCTTCAACTTGTCCCGGCGTGTGGAACACGCGATCAAGCGCAGCTCGCAATACGCCCACGCCCAGGCCGGCGATCAAACCTCCAACGGTGGAGACGAAAAGGATGATGAGAGTTTTGGGGCTGCTCTTGCCGGCAGGGACCGATGCACGCGTGACAAGTCGCGCCTCGGTACCGGGAAAGGATTGCTGCTGAACCAGCTCAGTGTTCCGCTGGAGTGCAGACTTGTAGAGGCCTCGGTAAGTATCGGCCGAACTTTCAAGTTGGCGCAATTCGATTTGTGCTTGATTTGCCTCCTGCGAGCGGGACACGGCTGCCGCCACCGTCTTTTCGATCTCCGCAAGACGCTGCCGGGCGATTTCGTAGTCACTCTTATAGGTCTCGGCGATCCGCCGGAGCTCGTCGGAAATAGAGTTTCGAATCTCCCGTATCTGACGCTGGAGATTGAGGACTGCGAAATGATCTTTGCCAAACCGACGCGACCAGTCCGCCTCGCGATTAGTTAGTTCCAAATACTGAGACCGCAGCTTTACTATGATGGGATTGTTCAACGTATCCGCGACAGCGCCGCCATCGGGCGAGCCGGCGCGTGTGATCTCTTCGATGCGGTCGAGCCGTGCCTTGGTCTCCGCGGCCTTCTCCCGGGCAAGAACAAGCTGGGTATTTAGTTCGCTAAGTTGCTGATCGTTGATCAGCCGGCCGCCGGCGGCCACAATATTGTTTTTGGTCTTGAACTGGACGATGGCCTCGTCGGCAAGCGCGCTCTGGTCGCTCAATTTCTGCATTCGATCCTGGAGCCACGTAGCCGCCTGCCGAGCCGCTGCGGCGCGGGAATTCAGCTGGTCCTGTATGTAAAAGTCGGCAAACGCGTTTGCGACCTCTGCAGCGCGCTCCGGTCTCAGCGAGCGGTATTCGATTTGGATGATGTAACCACCGACACGATTTACCGTAAGGTTGCGGTCCAAACGGCCCAACGCGAGGCGGAACGGATCGATGTGGGCGTCAGTGGAATCGCCCGAAGTCAGCCGCGACAAAAGCTCATGAATCCGACCGCCCACGCCGGTTGGCGGGCCGGTGAATTCCGGGTCGGCATCAAGCTTGAGTGCCTTCGCAACCGCCAGCGCAACACCTTCGGATCTGATCAACTGGATCTGGCTCTCCACCTCGACGGTGTCCAGAGGAAGTTCGCGCGACATCCCACCGAGCTGAGCTTGCACCTTGCCTCTATCGATGATCATGGTCGCGCGCGCCGTATACATTGGCGGGGTGAGCCAAAGGTAGAGCGCGCCCAGGACGATGGCGATAAACGCAACGGATAGTATGAGGGCAAGCTGCTGACGCAGGACGCCGCGGAAAAAATCTATCAGCTCGAGGGGCGACCTTTCTTCGCCATGAGGATACCCAACAGCTTGTCTGTTCTTGACGTGGAGCATGCCCATAACCACGAGGTTGTCACTGCCAGCTACAGCCATTTTAGGCTGTTCGAGCAGGCAACGAGTTGTCACGCAAGCTGGTCTTTCAAAAAGGGTAATTTACCTCCCACCCACCGGACGGTGCCCCACTACCATCGCATCCTGTACTGGCACAACGCAAGCAAGCTAGCTACTCCCCCCTGATCGAAGTTTTCGCCAATTCTCCTGGCGTCATGGGACGATCTGCAGGCCACGTATCCTGGCGTGTCGGAACGGCCCTCATTTGCCCGAAGATGAGACATTGGAACCGGCATTCGGTGGGTTAACCTTCCAAGTGAATGTCTGTACAGGCGCAGCGAGCTACTGAAATCATCGCTGCCCAATGAACGCTCGCATTGGCACGAGGAGAACTGGCTCCGCGCCCAAAGCGCGTATCGACAATGCAATGCGGGCTGGCGGGAATTGCCTATCCCCTCTCATTGGATGAGTAGGCTTTGGAAGGTCTGTTCCAGACCACGTTGCCCGTCCGAAACAGCATTGCGAGCATCCGCCATGCGCGATAGGCCCGGACTGCAAAAAGAACTACTGCCGCTTTGATCCGCGCCATCAGCCCATTTAATCTGTTACTCGCCGCGATCTTGCCGAGGTCCACCAGAGGAGAAATCAGTAATAGAAAGGCACGCGCTATCCATGCAAATTGCCACAGTCGGGTCCCACGCGCGGCCTTCAACTCGTGCTGCAAATGACGATCCCACTTCATGAACAACTCCCGCAAGTTGGGGCGTGCAGGATGAAAGACAATCATGCTGGGTACGTATCGAAAGCTGAGACCGGCCGCCCGCGCGCGCTGACCCCAGTTGACGTCCTCGGCAACTTCCAAGCCGACAAAGGGTCCAACCCTTTCGAAATCCTCGCGCCGAACAACGAGGTTTCCGGTTCCGCTGTAACCGTGGCGCTCAATGTACAACTTGAACCGATACGCGAAGACGCTTTCGTAGGCCTCCAGCGCGGTGAATCTTGACGGATCGTCTCTCCAAATCTGTACGTCGCCGCCCAGCACGGTGTGGGTTGGCGCCACGGACAGGGCGTCCAGTGCGCTTTCGAGCCAACGGGGATCGGCTCGGCAGTCAGCGTCGATGAAACAAAATACGTCAGCGGACGCTGTTTTGATTCCCAGATTGCGGGCCGGGCCGGGCCCCGGGCGCAGTTCCTGCAGCAAGCGAACGCCCGGGTGTCGGGCTACGACCGCTACCGGCAACTCCCCGGAGCCGTTGTCGACGACAATGACCTCAAACAGCCTCCGGTCGAGGGTTTGCGCGTCGAGGCTTTTCAAGCATGCTTCAAGAGCATCCGCCTGGTTGAGATGTGGGACGACGACGGTGGCTTGGACGGTCGACCGCATACAAAGTTGTCCGGTTGCAGTTTAAGGCCTGATCTGACTCGAATGCACCCGCTGGACTCTCATGGCTGTACGCGACTTCAAAATCGACCATGTCGCGAAAGCTAGGGCAGGGAACCTCTTCGTCAAGCGGATTTACCTTAGGAGCGATAACGAAACACGCAGACTGCCCATCATGTTACTCGATGTTCGTCGCAGGTGTCACAACACCCTCGCGTAATTTCAACGTGACGCGCTGACCAATGTGCTCTTCATTGGGGTTAACTAGCGCAGTTTTTGCGAGAGGCGGTCTGTTGTTTCATGTTCTGGGGTGGCCAGGTGGGGCGAGAGGTGGTTTTCAACTTCCACGGCATAGGTACTCCGCACGCTGGCGTACGCCCCGAAGAGCGTCCCGTCTGGATGAGCCACGAGAGGTTCGTCTCGCTTTTGGATTGTGTTGCCGACTTGCGCGCCGAGGGCACGCTCCCAATCGATATTACGTTCGACGACGGCAATGTGAGCGATCTCTCGATAGCCCTACCGGAGCTGAGCAAGCGTCAGCTGCCAGCCACATTCTTCTTGTGCTCCGGCCGGCTCCAGAGTCGGAACTATCTCGACGCGGGCGCCGCGCGAGAACTCGTCGCTGCGGGCATGGGGATCGGCAGCCACGGGATGCATCATCGCGACTGGCGCATGCTCGACGAGGCCGAACTCATCGACGAGATATCGCTGGCGCGCAGAGAATTGGAAGATGCGTGCGGCTTGCCGATAACGAAGGTCGCGATACCTTTCGGGTCTTATGATCGGCGCGTTATCGGAAAGGTCCGGGCCGAAGGCTTCAGCCACGTCTACACCAGCGATGGTGGGCTCGCGTACCGCCGAGCCTGGCTCAAGCCGCGCAACACGCTGGGAGTGAACTCAGAGAAGGCGGATATCGAAAATCTGCTGAGCCAGCCGTGGACACGCCAGCTTGTCCGTGATGTGGCCCGTTCTTACAAGATGCTCCGCTAATCTCAACGGCCGAACAAGCTGGTGCGCGATGGCCCACGGGACCCGTTGCGTGTCTGCAGGCTAGCCCGAGTCCATAAGCTCGCGAATGCGCTTGCCGAGCACGTCCATGACAAAGGGCTTGGTGATAATTTGCATGCCGGGTCCCAGCATGCCCTTGGCGGCGACAGCGTTCTCCGCATAGCCGGTCATGAATAAGATTTTCAAATTTGGACGAGTAACGCGGGCGGCGTCGGCAACCTGACGCCCGTTGAGGCCGGGGAGACCTATGTCCGTGATCAGGAGGTCGATCTGCTCGGACGACTGCAGAATGCGTAAGCCCTTTGGCCCATCATTGGCTTCCAGTGCCCTGTAACCTAGATCGTCGAGCACATCTATGATGAGGAGGCGAACGAGCGGTTCGTCTTCTATCACCAGCACCGTCTGGCCGTGGGCGGCGCGTTCGGTGGCGTCGGGCGGCTCGGCGCTTGTGCTCACATCTTCTTTCTTGTCGTGCCGAGGCAAATAGAGCTTGACCGCTGTGCCTTTCCCGACCTCGCTTGATATTTTGATCTGGCCGTCGGACTGGCGCGCAAACCCGTAAATCATCGAGAGACCGAGGCCGGTGCCGTGTCCCGTAGGCTTGGTGGTGAAAAACGGGTCGAATGCGCGGCTCATCACGTCGGGCGTCATGCCCGTCCCGGAATCGATGACGGTGATACATACGTATTCACCGGATATCAGCTCGCGGTCACCGGCAATCGCGTTTTCATCCAGAAGTGCGTTGCTCGTTTCGATTCTGAGCCTGCCACCATCGGGCATGGCGTCGCGCGCATTGATGGCCAAATTCAGGATGCTGTTTTCGAGCTGGTGTGGATCACAAAGCGTTGTCCACAGATCGCCCGCGAGCGCCAACTCGAGTTCGATCCGCTCGCCCATTGTCCGGCGCAGCAGATCTTCCATCGACACGATCAAAGGATTGGCGCGAACCGGTTTTGGGTCGAGCGGCTGCCGCCGCGAGAACGCCAGCAACCGATGCGTAAGCGCGGCAGCGCGATTTGCGGACGTCAAGGCGCCATTGACGTACCGCTGGATCTCACTGAGACGTCCGTCTGCAAGCCGCTTCTGCACCAAATCCAGCGACCCAACTATGCCTTGCAGCAGATTGTTGAAATCGTGCGCGATCCCGCCGGTGAGCTGGCCGACGGCCTCCATCTTTTGCGATTGGCGCAGCGCCTCCTCCGTCCTCCGAAGTGTTTCAGCGGCTTCTTTCTCGTCCGTGACGTCGCGGGCGGTCGCGTATATCAGGCCCTCATGAGAGGCGGCCGTCCACGATAGCCAGCGATATGATCCGTCCTTATGGCGCAAGCGATTTTCGAACCGTTGAGTCACCCGGCCAGCGGCGAGATGAGCAATTTCTGCGCGGGAGCGGGCGACGTCATCCGGGTGCTCGATCCACTCCCACGTTCGCCCGATCAGCTCCGCCTGGCTCCAGCCCAGCCGAGCCGTAGCCGCCGGATTGACGTTCAGCCATGCGCCCTGGCTATCGGCGACCACCAGGATGTCCTGCGAGACGTCCCAAATGCGGTCGCGCTCACGGGTGCGCGCCTCGACCAGCGCCTCCAGTGTCTCGTTGAGGCCACGCAACTCGATTTCGGCCTGCTTGGCCGACGTTATGTCGTGAGCGACCCCAATGAATCCCAGATGCTCGCCGGCCGGTCCCCAGCGCGGCTGCGATTCTGAGCGCAGCCAGCGCCACTCCCCGTCCGCGCGCCGATAGCGTGCTTCGAGCGCAAAGGGCTTTCTGGATCCCTCACCTACGATCTGCTCACTCAAAATCCGCTGCAGGTCGTCGGGGTGCAGTGCCTTGCGCCAGTCGTAAACCAGGCAATCCTCATAACCGAGACCGAGGAAGTCCATATAGGCTTGATTGACGAAAGCGCGCTTGCCGTCGAGCCTGCTGACCCACATTGGCACCGGCGCGCTGTTGGCAATCAAACGGAAGCGTTCCTCACTTTCTTTCAGAGACTTCTCAGCTAGGCGGGTTTCAGTGATGTCGACGTTGACGCCGATCATGCCTAGAAAATCGCCGCTGGCGGCAAAGCGAGGCTGCGCATCCGTGCGGATCAGCCGGTACACGCCATCATTGCGCCGATAGCGGGCCTCTACCGAAAACGGCTTGTGCTCGCGCATCGCCTCATCGAACACGGCGTAAAGCGAAGGCGCATCATCGGGGTGGAGAGATTGGCTCCAGTCAAAGCCCGGCACTTGCTCGGGTGCCACGCCCCAGAATTCGCGTAGCGTGCGGTTGAGGTAGAGGCACTTGCCCTGAACGTCGCCCATCCAAAGCATGACGGGAGCGCTCTCTGAGACGAGACGGAAGCGCTGCTCACTCTCGCGAACAGCCTCCTCGGCAATCCTCCTGTCGGTGATATCAATGTGTGCACCGACAAGGCGCAGCGCACGGCCTTGGGCATCGCGTTCTATCTCGGCCTTGACCGCAATCCAGCGAACCTGCCCGTCGCTAGGCCGAACAATGCGGTACTCGGCGTTGTATTCGCTTGCAGCGCTAGTGAGGTGCTCAAGAAAATGTTGTTCCGCCTTTTCCCGGTCCTCCGGGTGGATGCGACGCACCCAGTCTTCATGGGTCTCGTGCTTCGCCTCAGGCGGGAGACCGTGAATTGCCAGATACTCAGGCGAACGGCGATTGTGAAAGCCGTCGGTCAAGACGACCTCGACGCCACCCACCTTGCCGATCTGTTGGACGCGCGCGAGATCGGCCTGCCGATCGCGCAGCGCGCGCTCCGCCTGTATTCTGTCGTCTATATCCGTATTGGTGCCAATCCAACGAGTGACCTCGCCGGCATCGTCTCGGATCGGCACGGCGCGCACGAGATGCCAGCGATATACTCCGTCGCTACGACGGAGTCGGAATTCTACCTCATAGACAGTTCCGTTCGCGAGAGACTTCGCCCACGCGTCGACGGCGGTGGTCAGATCCTCGGGGTGGACAACCTGGGTCCAACCATCGCCGAGCAATACATCAGGGTCGGCGCCGGTGTATTCAGTGACCTTGTCATTGAACCAGTCCAACTTGCCGTCCGGAGTCGCCGCCCACACGTGATGCAGCATGGCAGCTGCAAAAGTGCGGAATTGCGTCTCACTCTGGCGCACCGCCTTCTCTGCCAGCACACGCTCAGTAGTCTCCACCACGATCGCGAGCACGCCTGCCGGCCTGCCGCTTTCGTCGAGCAAGGGGCTGTAGTCGAGATCGACCCAGACGTCGGGAGGACGGTTCGGCCTGTAGAGGATGAGATGCTCGTTCCGAAGCGAAAGCGTTTCGCCGCGAAGCCCTACCTCCATGACGCGGCGGTTGAGATCGGCGACCTCCGGCCACCCCTCTAATACCTTCGAACCCAGGAGAAGTGGATGCCGCCCGCCGGCAAACACCGAATAGGCGTCATTGTAGATCATGACGCCATCGGGACCCCACAGCGTCACCAGTGGCACCGGGGAACGCAGGATAACATCGATGACAATTCTCAGGCTTTGGGGCCAGTCGCCTATCGGACCAAGGGGGGTTCGCGACCAGTCAAAGGTGCGTATGCGCTGGGACATCTCGCCTTCACCGGCGGGAAATCCATGGTAGCGTCCAACTTCAGCGAGCATCCATTGTCCCTGCCACCCCAAGCCTAAGCTTAACAACACCCATCCCTCGAATTTGTTCCGATGCGACAGGCTCGTTGTGTGGTCTGCATAGGTCCGCGGCCCACTCTTGGAGGCGTTCAAGGATGGGCTGTAATGCACCTTGGGGTGAGGCGCCCAACGAGACCTGGCAAAATGAATGGTAACCGGAGCGGGTTCTGGCGCGCTTGCGACTCTGCGCGGGGCTTGCAAGGCTGGCGTCGGCTCCGACCCTTGCGAGTTGACCGTCTGATCCGGCCCTCCAGCGCGGCACGCGCGTGTACCTACCCGCAAGCGGAGGCACTATAGTCGCGGGACGACCTCAAGGAGGACGTGATGGCTCGCCGGTTTGTCGACATTTCAGTGGCGCTTGAGAATGACGTGATCGCCGATCCTCCGCGGATGCGTCCCGAGATCCACTATCGCGCACACAAGGAGACCGCGGCTGAGGTCGCCAGCTACTTCCCAGGCTTGTCACCGGACGATTTGCCAGACGGCGAGGGGTGGGCCGTCGAACAGGTCAACATTTCGACCCACAATGGAACGCATCTCGACGCGCCCTACCATTTCCACTCGACGATGGATCGCGGTAAGCGGTCGATCACCATCGACGAGGTGTCACTGGAGTGGTGCTTTCAGCCCGCGGTCAAGCTCGACTTCAGAGCACTGCCGGACGGATACGTCGTCACGCCAGACGACGTAGACGCAGAACTTCGGCGCATCGGCCATCAACTGCGGCCGCTCGAGATCGTCGTCATCAATACTGCCGCCGGCGCTGCGTACGGAAAACCGGACTATGTCAGCCGCGGCTGCGGCATGGGCTACGACGCAACAATGTATCTTCTGGAGAGGGGAATTCGCCTCACCGGCACCGATGGCTGGAGCTGGGATGCACCCTTCATTCACACCGCGACAAAATATCAAGCGACGGGAAATGCGGCGCTGATCTGGGAGGGCCACAAAGCCGGACGCCACATCGGCTATTGCCATCTTGAGAAACTGCACAATCTCGAGGCCCTTCCACCGGACGGGTTCGAGATCGCCTGCTTTCCCGTGAAAATCCGCGCGGCATCCGCCGGCTGGACGCGGGCGGTCGCAATCCTGAACGATTAGTGGGTCCAGGCGCCCTTGCGGCCGAACCGGAAATTGTCAGCGTAGGACTTGCGCACCACGGCCCGCGGCGTCGGTTCCATAACTCGGCACGGAATTCCGGCTTTTGCCGCGAACGCAATCGCCTCCTCCTTCGTGTCGAAGGTCAGCTGCAATTGCTGCCGCATATCGCGCGAACTGGTCCAGCCCATGAGCGGATCAATTTCGCGCGGGGCCTCTGGATCGAAGTCCAGAACCCACTCCTTGGTTCGGGCCGGGCCGGACTGCATAGCGGTCCGCGCCGGTTTGTAGATACGAGCGGCCATTCTCAGGTGGCTCCGTCAGCATTGCATGCCACGTCCTTAACCTCTTTCGGCGGATTTTGCCAATAAGCGAGAGGAGGAGCTGCTGGTGGGGGCATCAGGCACGCTGGTTATAATTGAAGCGGGCGGCGACGGGGAGCCCAGGGCGGCACCGTTTTACTGGCCAGAACATGGCTCGGCGAACTTTGCCCCTTAGAGGAGACGTAACCGTGAAAATCCCTGTGTCCACACGTCTTGTGCCGCTCCTGGTGGCGGCGTTGATACCCGCGACAGCTGTTCTGGCGCAAGGGCAAGGTGGGCCCGCGGCGCAGACGAAAAGATCTATGCGCCAATCCCCGGACGCGCTTGCTCGTCTCCAGGATGGGCGAATCGCCATGATGAAGGCCGTGCTCAAAATGAATGATGACCAGCTCAAGCTGTGGGCGCCCGTCGAAGCACAGATCCGAGCGGCATTCACTGCGCGCCAGCAGGCGCGCGCGGAATGGCGCCAGGCCCGCGAGCAGGGCGCAGCTGCTCCACCGCTGCCCGATCGCCTCGACCGCGCGAGCCAGCGCATGGCAAAGCGCGCGGCGGATTTGAAGGCATTCGCCGATGTATTCAGGCCATTCTACGCATCCCTGAGCGATGAGCAGAAGGCGGTTGCCGGTGTGGTGCTGCGCGCGGCTCATGGCCGCCGGGTTCGCGCACGCTGGGCCATGCGCTAACGCGCCAATAAGAGCGACGGAAACCAATTGGCCGCTCCGTTGCCTCGAAATGATTGGGTGCACTCGCCGAGATAGGTGCACCCGGTCCCCCCTCGGACGTCTGGCGCCTCCCGTCCAGACGTCCGATCGTTTTTCAGAGAACTTTCGACGTCTCCGCGCCGCCACTTTAGGCAGGCAGCATAGCCGTCGCCGAGAGCCAAACAGTTCTGGCGCCGGTGAAAACCGACTGCCATCGGTCCGGCTGGCATGCTTAACTCCTCCAGCGCTAGCCGTGTCTCAGGCCAGGAAAGGAGTGCCCATGTCGTCCGAAACCAGCCCCGGATTCTCCACGCTCGCCATTCATGCCGGCGCAGCGCCGGATCCGTCGACTGGCGCACGCATCACCCCGATCTATCAGACCGCCTCTTACGTCTTCAACGACGTCGATCATGCCGCAGCGTTGTTCAATCTCGAGGTGTTCGGCAATATCTACACGCGCATCATGAATCCGACACAGGCCGTGCTCGAACAGCGGATCGCTGCTCTGGAGGGCGGTACGGCTGCACTCGCCGTCGCGTCGGGCCACGCCGCGCAGGTCATCGCTTTCCAATCGCTCATGCAACCGGGTGATCAGTTCGTCGCCGGCCGCCAGCTCTATGGCGGATCCGTCAACCAGTTCAACCACGCATTCAAGGGTTTCGATTGGAATGTCGCCTGGGCCGATGCGACGGATCCGGCAAGCTTCGAAAAGGCGATCACGCCGAAGACAAAAGCGATCTATTGCGAGTCGATCGCAAACCCAGGAGGAATCGTCGTTGACCTGCCGGCGATTGCGGCCGTAGCCAAAAAGGCCGGCGTCCCCTTCATCGTCGACAATACGCTGGCGACACCCTATCTGTGCCGGCCAAAGGAATTTGGCGCCGACATCATCGTCCATTCGCTGACCAAGTTTATGGGCGGGCATGGCAACTCGATCGGTGGGGTCATCGTCGACTGCGGCACCTTTGACTGGCTGTCCGCCAAGAAGAAATACCCAATGCTGGTCGATCCCAATCCCAGCTACAACGGCATGCGTCTCGCCGAAACTTTCGGCAACTTCGCCTTCGCCATTTCATGCCGCGTCATGGGGCTTCGCGATTTGGGGCCGGCAATCTCACCGTTCAATGCGTTCCTGATCCTGACGGGTGTCGAGACGTTGCCGCTTCGCATGTCAAAGCACTGCGAGAATACCTTGGCTGTCGCCAAGCACCTGGAAAAGCACCCCAAGGTGGCTTGGGTGAACTACGCCGGCCTAGCCGGAAACAAGTATCACGCGATCGCTGAGAAGATCTGCCCGAAAGGTGCCGGTGCCGTCTTCACCTTCGGCTTGAAGGGCGGGTACGAAGCCGGCATCCAACTGGTCTCGAAGGTGCAGCTATTCTCCCACCTTGCCAATATCGGCGACACGAGAAGCCTGATCATCCATCCGGCGTCGACGACCCATCGCCAGCTTACCGAAGACCAGCGCAAGGCCGCGGGCGCCGGCGACGACGTGGTGCGCCTGTCCGTCGGCCTGGAAGACGCTGCCGACATTATTGCGGATCTGGATCAGGCGCTCGCAGACTAGCCGGCGTCAGCTCTTGACCCGAACGTAACTGCCGGGCGCATCCTCGATGACCCCGAGCTGCGCGCCAGGTGTGCGCGGCTCAACCTTCTTGCCCGAGTACCGGGCGAGCCACTCCGCGTAATGCGGCCACCACGACCCCGGGTGCTCGACGGCACTCTCGACCCAGGCCTCCAGGGTCGCCACCTTCTTGTCGTTCGTCCAGTACTGGTACTTTGGCTTGTCGGGAGGATTGATCACACCCGCAATGTGGCCCGAGCCGGCCATGACAAACGTGACGGGGCCGCCAAACAGCTTCGAGCCGATGAACACCGATTTGGCCGGTGCGATGTGATCTTCCCTGCTGGCCAACTCGTAGATCGGCAACTTTACTTTGCCGAGATCCAGCTTGACCCCGCCGATCGAGAGCTGCCCGCGCGCCAACCTGTTGTGCTGATAGAATTCGCGCAGATAGAAATTGTGGTTCGCGGCCGGCATCCGCGTGGAGTCCTGGTTCCAATACAGAAGATCGAACGGGAACGGCTTCTTGCCCAGCATGTAGTTGTTGACGATGTAGGGCCAGATCAGGTCCTTGGGCCGCAGCAGGTTGAACACCGTCGCCATGCGCGAGCCATCGAGATAGCCACGCTCGGCCATCATCTCCTGCAGATACTTGAGCTGCGCATCATCGATGAAGAGCAGCAGATCGCCCGCCTTGCTGAAGTCGACCTGGGCGGCAAAAAAGGTCGCGGAAGAGAACGGCTCCTCGCCGCGCGCGGCGAGGTAGGCCAGGGTCGTGCCCAGCAGCGTCCCACCAACGCAGTATCCGATAACGTTGATCTTGTCGGACCCGGTCTCTCGCTTGACCGCATCGGCGGCGGCGAGCAGGCCGCCCGTCATGTAGTCCTCGAACGTCTTTTCAGCGAGCTTCCCGTCTGGATTGACCCAGCTCACCATGAACACCGTGAAGCCTTTGCTCACGGCAAAGCGCACGAACGATTTCTGAGGCGTCAGATCCAGGATGTAGAACTTGTTGATCCAGGGCGGCACGATCAGCAGCGGCCGCTCGTAGACGCTCTCGGTCGTCGGCGAGTACTGAATGAGTTGCAGAAACTCGTTCTGAAAGACGACCTTGCCCGGCGCGGTGGCGATGTTGCGCCCGAGTTCAAAAGCCTCCACATCCGTCTGACTGATGTTGAGCATGTCGCCGGATTTATCCAGATCCCGGGCTAGATTGGTCATGCCCGCGACCAGGTTCTGGCCGCTCGTTGAAAAGGTTTCGCGCAGCACTTCAGGATTGGTCAGTGGAAAGTTTGAGGGCGACAGGGCGCTCGTAATCTGCTTCAGCAGGAACTCAGCACGATGGCGGGTGCGCTCGTCGAGCCCATGGGTATCGTCAAGGACCTGCTCGAGCCAGCGGCTCCCAATGAGGTAGGCCTGCTTCCAAAAATCAAAGTAGGGGTTGCGGCTCCACTCCGGATCCTTGAACCGGTTGTCTCCGGGCTCCGGCTCAGCAACGGGGAGAACGTCTGCGCCCATCGTCCGCCGCATGGTCGAGCTAAAGAGCTGGAGGTAGTCGCGCACCAGCGCGCCCTGCCTCTCGACAAGTCGAGCTGGATCAGCAACCCAGTGCTGGGCAATCTCGGAAAACAACTTGCCGGCCTCGGTGAGCTCATTGGCGACGCTGTAGGGACCGGTTCCGCCACCGTCGGCCCGGGCAAGGAGGCCGCTCATCACCTTGCCGCCCTCGTCCAATAGCTGAACGAGATTGCGCCCGAACGCCTCCGGATCGGCAATCCGGTACGCCGAAAAATCGAGCTCGGTTGGGAGGGGCTTCTTAGTCTCGGGAGCTGGCTTGAGCATCTTTCACCAAGGAAGCGGGCGTCGAGGGCCCTGGTTAGTGACCGGGCTGCATCTGCGCCCGGAAAAACACCATATTTATATGCCTAAATAGATGAGAATCTGATAGCGCACACCCACAAATCGACAATTAAATCCTTCCGACCGAATTAAGGCCTCGGCCCGGTGATTGCGGGGAGCTGATGTCGGCGCGAATGTCGCTTGTCTTGCTTGCTGTCCTGGCCCCGCCCCTGGCATTGGGTGGGTGTGGAAAGACGCTGGACATGGTCAAACTGCCCGACTTCGCCAAGCCACCCGAGACCCTCCTCACGAAGGATCAGCAAAAGCAGACTGTGAACGATATGATCGAGAAGGGGCAGACGCATCAGCAAGAGGCTGCCCAACAGATCGAAAAGGGAAAGTGAAGCTTTCCGAAATATCTGCTAACAGCGTCTGAAAAATTCTCTCGGTCCTCACGTAACGCTAACGGTCCCGCTCGTGGTACAGGAATTCCATCGCGTCAAACGCCTTCCTCCCTACGTATTCGCGGAGGTGAACCGGCTCAAGGCCGCAGCCCGGTCTCGCGGTGCCGATATCATCGATCTCGGCATGGGCAATCCGGACATGCCCACGCCCCAGCATATCGTTGAGAAGCTCGTCCAGACCGTCAACAAGCCGCGCACGAATCGCTATTCGGCCTCCAAGGGCATCCCCGGCTTGCGGCGCGCCCAGGCCGCGTACTATGCGCGGCGCTTTGGGGTGAAGCTCAATCCCGAAACACAGGTGGTCGCGACCCTCGGCTCGAAAGAGGGCTTCGCCAACATGGCCCAGGCGATCGCCGCGCCGGGCGATGTCATTCTGGTTCCCAGCCCGACCTATCCCATTCACGAATTCGGCTTCATCATTTCGGGGGCTGCGATCCGGCACATCCCGACCGTAGATGCGTCCGGCCAGACGAGCGCTGATCCGCACGCGGAGTTCCTGCGTGGCATCGAGCGCGCCGTCAAACACTCAATTCCAAAGCCGCTGGCTGTCGTCTTGAGCTATCCGTCCAATCCAACGGCGCAGACCGCAACCCTTGATTTCTACGCCGAGGCTGTGCAGCAGGCGAAGAAGTACGGACTCATCGTCCTTTCGGACGTTGCTTACGCGGAGATTTATTTCGAGAACAATCCGCCTCCCTCTGTTCTTCAAATTCCCGGTGCAATCGACATCACGGTCGAATTCACGTCGCTGTCCAAAACGTACGCGATGCCGGGTTGGCGCATGGGCTTTGCCGTGGGCAATGAGCGCTTGATTGAAGCTCTGGCTCGAGTCAAATCCTATCTCGACTACGGCGCCTTCACGCCCATCCAGGTTGCCGCGGCGGCGGCGCTCAATGGCCCGCAGGATTGCGTCGAAGAAATCCGCCGCACCTACAAGAGCCGCAGAGACTGCTTGGTCGAGAGTTTCGCTCGGGCCGGTTGGCATGTCCCTGCGCCGCCCGCGTCCATGTTCGCCTGGGCGCCGATCCCGGAGCCTTATCGCGAGATCGGATCGGTCGAGTTTTCCAAGCTTCTGGTAGATCACGCCGATGTTGCCGTGTCGCCCGGCCTGGGCTTCGGTGAATACGGCGAGGGCTATGTCCGCATCGCGCTCGTTGAGAACGAGCACCGCATCCGGCAGGCGGCCCGCAATATCAAAAAGTTCCTCGCGCGATCTCCTGAAACGATGCATAACGTGATCCCGATACCGCAAAAGGCGTCACGTTAGCTCTCGATACTGCATGGGTCAGCCGCTGAAGTTGGGTATTGCCGGCCTCGGCACGGTTGGTACGGGGTTGCTGCGCCTGCTGCAATCTCACGGTTCGCACTTCTCCGGGCTTCTTGGGCACGAAATCGCTGTGGCAGGCGTGTGTGCCCGTTCGCGTACCAAAGAACGCAGCGTTTCGCTGCAGGGCGCGGCGTGGTTCGATGACCCGGTCAAGCTCGCTACGAGCGGATCGATCGATGTATTTGTCGAGCTGATCGGCGGCGAGGAGGGCCCGGCGCGGCAATCAGTCGAGGCTGCGCTCAAGGCCAAGAAGCATGTGGTCACCGCCAACAAGGCCCTTTTGGCGCGGCACGGCGCGCGTTTGGCGGGTCTCGCCGAGAAGCACGGCGTGGCGCTCAATTTCGAAGCGGCCGTTGCCGGTGGCATTCCTGTCATCAAAACGTTGCGCGAAGCGCTGGCGGGCAACCGCGTGCGGCGCATCTACGGCATTCTCAACGGCACCTGCAATTATATCCTCACGCAAATGCAGGAGGAGGGCCGCTCGTTCGCCGACGTGCTCAAAGAGGCCCAGGCAAAGGGTTACGCGGAAGCCGATCCGACGTTCGATATCGGTGGCTTCGATACCGCGCATAAGCTCTCGTTGCTGACCAGCCTCGCGTTCGGCACCGCCGTTGCCTTCGATCAAATCCACGTCGAGGGCATTGAATCCATCACGCAGGGCGACATCGAAGCGGCGGATGATTTGGGCTATCGCATCAAACTGCTGGGCGTGGCGCTGGAGACCGAAAGCGGCATCGAACAGCGCGTGCATCCGGCCATGATCCCTAAGCATTCCGCCGTGGCCGAAGTCTCCGGCGTGACGAACTGCGTGGCGATCGACGCCGACTTCGCCGGGAATGTTCTCTTGGTTGGCTCTGGTGCGGGCGCCTTCCCGACCGCGTCCGCAGTTGCCAGTGACGTTCTCGACATCGCGCGCGGCCTTGTGCTGGCGCCGTTCGGTGTTCCCGCTGGCAAGCTTCGCCCTTACGTGCGCGCCCGCCTTGGCCAGCACCAAGGTGCCTACTACGTGCGCCTCTCGGTATTCGACCGCCCGGGCACCATGGCGGCAATCGCGGGTCGCATGGGCGACCGGGGCGTGTCGCTCGAAAGTATCGTGCAGAGGCGTCCGCGCGGCGCGCAGCCTGGCATCGCGGCGCGACCAATTCCCGGGGCGCCGACGAGCGTCATTCTGATCACCCACGAAACGACCGAAGAGGCAATTCGTGGAGCCCTCGAAGCGATTCACCGCGATGGCAGCGTCTCAGAGCGCCCGCAGATGATTCGCATCGAACCGTTGTGATCCCATCGCCAGCGAGGGAGTAGTCAGCCATGAGCAACAATGACCGGGGCGGCGGACTGGATCGCGTTCTGGTGCTCGAGGTGGCGCGAGTCACCGAGGCCGCAGCCATCGCCGCGGCTCGCCTCAGGGGGCGCGGTGATGAAAAGGCTGCCGACAAGGCTGCCGTCGATGCGATGCGGTCAGAACTCGGGAAGGTGCACATCCAGGGCCGCGTCGTCATCGGCGAGGGCGAGATGGATGAGAGCCCGATGCTCTACATCGGCGAGGAGGTCGGTCTCGGCGATGGCCCTGAGGTCGATATTGCGGTCGATCCGCTGGAGGGGACCACGATCTGCGCCAAGGCGATGCCGAATGCATTGGCTGTCCTTGCCATTGCAGAGCGCGGAGGCCTGCTCAACGCGCCGGACATGTATATGAACAAGATTGCCATCGGCCCCGGATACCCGAACGGCATCATAGATCTCGACGCCCCGCCGGCCGACAATCTCGCGGCCATGGCCAAGGCCAAGGGAATCCCAATCCACGAACTCACAGCCTGCATTCTGGACCGGCCGAGGCATGCCGAGCTGGTCGCCGCCGTACGCAAGGCGGGTGCCGGAGTGCAACTCATTCCGGATGGAGATATTGCAGGCGTTATCTGGACTACGGACCCCAAGGAGACGGGCATCGACATCTACCTCGGGATCGGCGGCGCGCCGGAGGGCGTGCTGGCGGCCGCGGCCTTGCGGTGCATTGGAGGCCAGATGCAGGGGCGGCTGCATCCCTTGAAGAAGGAAGAGGAGACGCGCGCCGCGGCCATGGGCATAACCGACATCAAGCGCAAGTTCGATATGAGCGATATGACCTCGGATGACGTCATCTTTTCCGCCACCGGAGTTACCGATGGATCGCTGCTCGACGGCGTGCACTTCCGGGGGGATTTCGCCGAGACGGAAACGGTGGTGCTGCGGTCGAAGACGGGAACGGTTCGGCGCATCAAGACCAGCTTCCGCATGATCGGGACCAAGCCTGCGCCGGGCAAATAGCGGTTTTCTGCCTCAAAGCGGACGGCGACGAACCTGGGGAGAACGCCCAGGTTGGCGTTTGCCCGTAGCCTGCGCTCCCTACAATCCGCCGTGGGCGAATCTACGGTGCGGGGACAATGCGGGCGGCGCAAAAATTGCGGGGAGAGCAAGGCGTTAGCGGGGGCGCCTATCTCGGCGTCACGTCCTCCGCGCGCGGCCTTGTCTGGCACGAGCGCCTCGATCCGGACGCGGCCAAGATCGCCACCGCCATAAGCCAGCAGTATGGATTGCCGGAACTGCTTGGGCGGGTGCTCGCCTCGCGCGGCGTGGGGCTCGACGACGTGCCCCTCGCACTCGATCCGACGCTCAAGGCGCTGATGCCGGACCCCAGCACGCTGCGCGACATGGACAAGGGGGCCGCGCGGCTGGCCGACGCTATGTCCCGCGGTGAGCCGATCGCGGTTTTCGGCGACTATGACGTGGATGGAGCCTGCTCGGCGGCGCTGATCGATCGGTTCTTAGCAGCGCATGGGTTGCGCGCCCGCATTTACATTCCCGACCGAGCAACGGAAGGCTACGGGCCCAACAAGCAGGCCATCGAAGGCTTGATCGGCGAAGGCGCGCGGCTGATCATCACGGTCGACTGCGGCACCACCAGCGTGGATACGCTGGCCTCGGCACGCGGGCTTGGCGCCGATGTCGTCGTGGTCGACCACCACCAAGCCGATGAACGCCTGCCGGACGTGGCGGCGTTGATCAATCCGAACCGGCAGGATGACCTCTCCGGTCTTGGGTACCTGTGCGCGACCGGTGTTACCTTCATGCTGCTCGTGGCGACTGTCAGAGAGCTACGCAAGCGTGACCACTATTCCGGGGCGCGTGCGGCGCCTGACCTTCTGGCACTTCTTGACCTCGTGGCGCTGGCGACGGTGTGCGACGTCGTCCCGCTGAAGGCTCTGAACCGGGCCTACGTGATCAAGGGCCTGCAGGTGATGCAGTTGCGGCGCAACACGGGATTGAGAGCATTGGCCGATGCCGCCGGCCTGAACGTCGCCCCTACGCCCTATCACCTCGGGTTTGTGCTCGGCCCCCGCATCAACGCGGGGGGGCGAATTGGAGATTCGGGGCTGGGTGCGCGTCTGCTTGCAACCGACGACGAGGTCGAGGCCGCACGCATCGCCGCTTTGCTCGACAAGCTCAACCGGGAGCGCAAGGCGCTCGAAGCGCGCATGCTCGAGGAAGCGCTGGTCCGCGCGGAGCGAATGCTGGAAACCGATGCCGACGTTCCGGTGCTGCTCCTCGATTCCGCTGACTGGCACAAAGGTGTGGTGGGACTCGTGGCGAGCCGCCTCGTGGAGCGCTTCCGGCGACCGGCCTGCGTCATTGCATGGGATGGAGATGGCGAAGGAACAGGCTCGTTGCGCTCAATCGACGGCGTGGATATCGGTTCTGCCGTGCGTGCTGCGGTCGAGGCCGGCCATCTCCGCAAAGGTGGGGGGCACCTGATGGCTGCCGGCCTGACAGTCGCGCGGGACCAGTTCAAGGATCTGCATAGCTTTCTCAGCGCCGAGCTCGCCGCTGTAACCGGAAAGGCGCGGCGCGCGGCCTGTCTCGAGTTCGACGGTGCGTTGACGCCATCGAGTGTCAGCGACGACTTGCTGACACTGATAGAGCGGGCGGGCCCCTACGGGCAGGGCAACCCGCAGCCGCGTTTTGCCTTCCCAGCCCATCGAGTGCGATTTGCAAAGGTCGTGGGCGAGGCCCATGTACGCTGCGTACTGGAAGCCGGCGACGGGGCCCGCCTCGATGCGGTGGCGTTTCGTGCCGCGGACCAGGCCGTGGGCGCCATGCTGCTCTCTGCCGACGGCTTGCCACTGCATATTGGCGGACATCTGCGCCGCGACACGTGGAACGGCCGCAATCGGCTCGAGGTCGTTATCGAAGACGCGGCGGATCCGCGTCACCAGGCGTGATGACGGCGCTCATGCCGAGCAAGAAGAAGAGGACGCCCAAAGTCAATCCGGTGGCGCGGAGCCTGCGCTCCCCCAGCCTCCGGCGACGCGTGGAAAAGCCGAAGAAGGGCAAAGGGAGCTACACGCGCAAAGGCCGACAGCCCGTAGACCACAAGGCGTGAGAGGAACCTTCCCGGAAAGTCTCAATGAGCGCCTTCGGCCCGCGGGTGCCGCGCCGGGCTGCGAGCAGGGCGCAACGGGCGCCAAGCTTGCTCACGCGCCGAAATCTCACTATATCGGGCCGCGCGCTCCCTTCGTCTATCGGTTAGGACGTCAGATTTTCAATCTGAAAAGACGGGTTCGACTCCCGTAGGGAGCGCCAATTTTTTCAATGGTTTAAGCTGGCGATAAAAATTCACCGCCCGTTTCAGCCACCAAGTAGCCACCACTTTGCAGGCCAGAACGCGCCGATCCTACCCAGCCCAGCAGCCAGAGCGCGCCGCCGTTCGATTGCCTATGGCGTTCGGGTTGCGGCAGAGTCAGATTCAGCCTTCCGGACTGCGTCCTATGCGTAATTTATGACGAGATGCTTGATGTCGGTCATCTCTTCCATGGCGTAGGTGGTGCCCTCGCGGCCGAAGCCGGATTCCTTCCATCCGCCGAAGGGCATGTTGTCGATCCTGTAGATAGGGACGTCGTTGACCATCAGCCCGCCGACGTCCCAGTCCTCGATGGCCTGGAACGCTCGACGTAAGTCGCGCGTGAACATGCCGCCCTGCAGGCCGTAGCGGCTGTTGTTGGCCCGGGCGACGGCTTCCTCGAAGCGCTCGAACGGGTTGACGGTCAGGACCGGGCCGAAAATCTCATCGTCCTCCACCTTCATGCCGGGCTTCGTGTCGACCATGACTGTCGGCTCGACCACCGCGCGTTCACGACGGCCGCCCACCAGCGTGCGCGCACCCGCAGACTCGGCCTCGCGCACCCAGCTCTCGATGCGTTTGGCCGACGCTTCGTCGATCACCGGGCCGACGTCGGTCCCCTCCTGCAGCGGATTGCCGACCCGGCATGCTGCCGTTTTATGCACGAGCTTTTCGAGGAACGCATCGTGGATCGGCCGCTCCGTCACGATGCGCTGCACGCCGATGCAATACTGGCCGCCGTACACCACCCCGCCGCGCACGCACCGCGCCGCCGCGAGGTCGAGATCCGCATCGGCGCAGACGATGACGGCAGCGTTGCCGCCAAGCTCGAGCGAGACTTTCTTGCGGCCGGCCAGCGCCTTCAGATGCCAGCCGACCTTGGCCGAGCCGGTGAAAGAAACCATGGCGATGCGTTCGTCGCGCACCATGCGTTCAGCGAGGGCGACGGAACAATGCAGGACGGCGAGCGTGCCGTCGGGCAGTCCGGCTTCCTTGAGGATGTCGGCCAGCACCAGCGAGGTGAGAGGCGTCTGCGGGGCCGGCTTGAGCAGCACGGAGTTCCCGACCGCCAGCGCGGGCGCCACCTTGTGCAGGACGAGGTTGAGCGGAAAGTTGAACGGTGTGATTGCGAGCACCGGCCCGACCGGGAAGCGGCGCGCGATGCCAATGCGCCGGCGCATTGCCATCAGCTCATTCATGTCGGCTTTTGCGAGGTCCAGCTGGCCGCCCGCCGCCGTCGTCGATTGATAGGCGAACACGCCTCCATCCGTATCCAGCGGCACCTCGTGTCCGCCGAAACGCCGCGCTTCGGCTGCGGCGTTGGTGAGGTTGAAGATCGAGCGAGAGACTTCGCCGCGCGCGTCGAACAGCGGCTTTCCCGCTTCTGCCGCGATCAGCTTCACCACTTCGTCGCGACGACGGCTCAGAATGTCGGCCGCCCGTGCAAGGATATCTGCGCGGACGAAGCGCGGCAGGCGTCGCATGGTCTGGAAGGCCGCCTCCGATTTGACGATCGCCGCCTCGACGTCGGCCTCCTCCGCGACAGGCATCTCACCCACCGGCGAATTGTCGTAGGGAGAACGGATGATTTCGGTGGCGCTCATGCGGCCTCCTTCCTCCGGCGCGGAGTTTGCCGGATGCCGGAGCAAAACTCCGGCGTTGTTACGGCAGCGGTTTCCGCACCGGCGCCCATGCGCTCTCAGTGCAGGCTTCCAAAGTGACATTGGGTGCCCGAGAGCGTTCTTTACAAGCATCAATTCTGTAACGTAGTGTCCACATTGTTAGAACGAACGTACCGGCCATGTCGTTGAATAAGTTCCGCTACCTGGCTGAGGTCGCCCAATGCGGCTCGATCCGCATCGCCGCCGAGCGACTGCATGTGGCGCCATCGGCCATCAGCCGCCACATCCAGACCATCGAGGACGAACTCGGTACCCACTTGTTCGAGCGCCACGCGCGCGGCGTCGTGCTTACAACCGCCGGCCAGATCTATGTGCAATACGCCCGCCTCATCCTACGCGAGCGCGATCGCGTGCGAT
>DASZQG010000172.1:0-2549 GCA_035550075.1 Hyphomicrobiaceae bacterium
CGAGTTGAGGTTTGCTTTCCATGCCAGAATCCCACAACACCTCGGGCAGCCGCTTACTTGTTGTTGGGATCTGTCTGCTGGTCGGTTTCGGGCTACCGATTTTTTACGTTCTTAGCATTGGTCCCGCATGTTGGATGACCAATCACGGTTACCTGCATTCGAGGATATACACCCTTTGTTACTGGCATCTCGTCCAAGGGTTGGCCGCAACTGATTTCGGTGAAGGTTTCCTGAATTGGTATGCGCCTTTTTGGGAGTAGATGCGGCGATTACGGCCATGCTTGCTGCCGCGCTAAAAGAGTTGCCCGAGTTACCGCCGGTGGTCCAGATGCCGGATGCCGTGCGTCAGTACCTTCAGGCGATGGCATTCCGCCGGACATCGTAGCCGACCTTGAGGCTTGCTGCTTCGCAGACTGGTGCAGGATTGGGCCAATCACGCTAGTGCCCGTGAGTCAGATGACTGAGCAGAATTCCGGCTTGGGTGAAGTAGGCACCCCTGTGAAGCTGTCATTTTTGTGTGTTGAGGAGTTCGGCGGTAGAGACGTGGTGCATTACGGCGCCGCTTGTTCGTTTAGGGCGAGGTCGCTTCGGGCCGCGTATGTTCTTGCGATATATGTCAGGCCGCACGTGCTTGGCGCATGCTCGCAATCGGCTGGCCATTTGGCGCGCGCTGAGGTCGGCGAAACGTTTTGTCCATTGCTTCTCGGGCAGCGCGATCATCATGCCGCCGTAGTCGCTTGCGACGATCGAAGCGAGATAGTAGCCCGAGAGTTCTTCGCGTTTTGCTTCGGTGTGCTCGCGCTCGATGGCCCACTTGGCGACGCTGAGCACGTTGTAGGTAACCACCGCAATGGCGAATCCCAAGAGAGCCGCGCCAGGATAGCCGAGCGTGTTAATCTCACTGCGCAGCCCCTGCTCGATTTCCTGAAACGCATTCTCGATCGTCCAGCGCGTGAGATACAGCTCGGCCACCTTCGGGTCATCGGCGTCGTGCCGCGGCAGATTGGTCAAGAGGTGAATCTCTGTTTCGCCACTCTCCGTCGGCTGGTAAAGTTTGACCGTGATGCGGCGCACCAGCAACGTATCGTCCCCTCGCCGCAGATGCAGGATTTGCTCGTAAATCGGGCCCGTTTCACAGGAGCCGACCTTTTTCTGCCGCGTCTCTTTTTCCCAAGACAGCGTCGAGGCGTGCTGGCGAATCACGAAGCACGCGCGCTGCTCGGCGAGCCCAAACAGGAAGCCCGTCGTGCAGAAGTTGCGATCGGCGATCCACAACTCGCCGGGCTTAGCGTTGGGAATGACCTCGGGAAAGATGCGCCGCTCCTGAGCCTCGCCGTCCTCGCAGCAGAACAGGTCGACAATGAGCATGCGATCGGGATCCAGCACCGCCAATGCCATGCCGGGCAATGGGCCGCTCCTCGTTCGGCGGAGAGGCTTGAGCCGGTGATCGGTGCTCGTGAGCTTGTTGCCGTCGATGATCCGTGTGCGATAGCCCCGCAACTTAGGCGGGCGGCCGTGAAGCGTGTCGACTACCGCGCTAAGCTGCACGGCAGGCCGCCGCACCAACTCGCGACACACCGCCATCTCCGTGCCGTTGAGCTTGTTGTAGACCGAGCGGACCGACACCTCGAACTTCTCCTGGGCATGCTTATAGGCCTCGCCCACCGATTTCTTCTGCCGCCATACCACCAGTGCCAGCAGATCGACAACCGACGAGAACAGCAGTTCTCCTTCATACTGCTCCTGCGCGGCATCGACAAAGATCGCATCGATCGCCTGTGGCGAGAACACATTCTCCAGCGTCGCTCGCAACATCACGGTCACCGGCGACATCTCCATAAACCGCTGAAACAAGGCTTCCGACGACATAACCCACCTCCTGAGCGAGCAGTGCATCCTCTCAGGACGTATTATGAGATAATCCTCCCTCAGTGGCAGCCAATGACAGCTTCACAGGGGTGGGTGGTCGACCCTACGGCGCGAGGCGAGTGTACCTAAACCTCCGTGGCGCGCCAGCAAACAAACCGCGGTAATCCTGAACGGCGTATGGTACGGCCGCCTTACTCCCGATCAAGCGCGCAAGAAGGCGGCAGATTGGGGTTGGCCACCCAAGGAAGTTGAGGACTTGATCTTGCAAGCCACGCAGCCGCCGTCCTACTGGAGTCGCGAGCAACTTGGCAAATCTGACACCTAACATCTCTATGGCCTCCTCCTGTCAAGAGAGCGCACCAATAGCGCGATCGGTTTTGTGTTTTGAGTTTCATCTCACAACCCAATGGTTTCGTTGACAGGATCAATCCAATCGGCGCGGCGTGGCGATTCGGCTAGGGGAGTTTCTCTTTCGCGGGTTGCGTCGCCCAACGCGGGGCTGGGCGGGTCGCACCAAACATCTCTTGATGCTGCGCGGTCAGTCGCTGTGCGAGGCAGCGCTTGCGTTGGTTGGAAGTCAGAGAAGAGGAACCCGTAGCGCGCTGCTCGAGTGCGCCACTGCTCCACTCCCTCATGGTCTTCCTTCCGCCTAGAAATTCCTCCGTACCCCACAGTCCGGC
>DASZQG010000173.1:0-1875 GCA_035550075.1 Hyphomicrobiaceae bacterium
CGCCAGACGATACGCGGCGTCGCCAGTCATCTTCTTTGCGATGCGTTGGGGCCCCTGTACCTTTTTCTGAGCGGGCCTGTGCCCGGACCAGATCATACGAACTCGGCCGGCCGGTCGGGAGTGCCCATGGGGCCCTGCGCCGTGAGCGCCTGGGGTGGATCTGCACCCCGATCGGTCGGACCGCGGTCGACCTCCGGTGGGGAATTGCGCCTTGAGCGCCCGTACAGGGATGAGGCACGACTGCGGCCGGCCGATCCGTCAGGAGGAGGACGTCAGGATGGATGAACCGTATCCGTGGTTTCTGGGGATCGATTGGGGCTATCACGCCCATCAGCTCACAGTAGTCGATGCGACCGGCACCCGACACGGGACGCGCCGGGTGGATCATGACGCGGCCGCGATCGCCGACGCGCTGGCCTGGGTCCTGGCGACGACGCAGGCCGGGCCGGCCCAGATCGCCGTCGCCCTCGAAACGCCCCGGGGCGCGCTGGTGTCGACGCTGCTCGCGCGCGGCTTTCCGGTCTACGCGCTGAATCCGAAACAGCTTGATCGCTTTCGCGACCGCTTCACGGTCGCCGGCGCCAAAGACGACCGGCGGGACAGCGCCGTGCTGGGCGACTCGCTGCGCACCGACCGCGGCGCATTTCATCCGGTCCGGCTCGACGCGCCAGCGATTCTGGAATTGCGCGAGCTGGCCCAGTTGGAAGCCGACTACCAGCGCGATCGGAGTCGGCTGACCAATCAACTGCGCGAACAGGTCTACCGTCTCGCGCCCGCGCTGCTGCCCCTGTGTCCGGCCGCCGACGAGCCGTGGTTCTGGGCGCTCATCGAGCAGGCGCCCACGCCCGCCGCCCAGCAGCGCCTCGCCCCTGCGCGCGTGCGGGCGCTGCTGAAAACGCATCGCATTCGGCGGCTGGACGAGCCCCAGGTCCTCACGGCGCTGCGCGCCCCGAGGCTCACCCTGGCGCCGGGCGTCGTCGAGGCTGCCCGCGCCGCGATCGAGCTCTTGATCCCGCATTTGCGCGTGCTGGCCGCCTACGCGCGACGCTGTGAGGCGCGGCAACGGCAGCTGCTCGCGACCCTCGCCGAGGCGCCAGCGGCCGACGCGGAGCCACGCGAGCAGAGCGACCTGGCCATTCTCACGTCCTTGCCCGGACTCGGGAGAAAAGGGATCGTCGCCCTGCTCACCACTGCCGCCCAGCCGCTGGCGACTCGGAATTATGCCCGGTTGCGCGCCCTGCTGGGGACCGCGCCCATCACCAAAGCCAGTGGGAAGAGCCGGCTCGTCCTGCGACGGCTCGCCTGCCCACCCGTCCTGCGCGAGGTCGCCTATCACTGGGGACGCGTCAGCCTACAACGCGATGGCCCGGCGCACGCCTACTATCAGCGCTTGCGCTCCCGCGGCCATACGCACGGCCGCGCGCTGCGCACCGTCGTCGATCGTTGGCTGCGGATCTTGGTGGCGATGCTCCAGCAACGGACGCTCTATGACCCGTCACGCTTCACGACCGTCTCGAACGCGGCCAACGCGGATTGACAACGGGTGGGGAATCCACCCCCAACGCTACGACGCTTCGGCGCCCTCACTACGTTCGGGGCCTCGCGGAGTCAGCTGTCTTGATGCTCGCCGCCCTCGCTACGCTCGGAGGCTCGCGGTGTCATCTTCTTTAGTTCCGTCCCTTTGCCCTCCTGCCCTTCCCTATTCCCTTTCCCCTGCCCTCATGTCCGCTCTCTCTCGTACCGCCAGGTCCGGCCTGTCGCTGATGAAGCCCGTCACGCCCCACTCGGCGAGGCGGCGCATGTCGGCGGGATCGTCGACGACCCAGACATGGACGGCGACGCCGGCGGCACGGGCGAAGCGGACGAACCTGCGCG
>DASZQG010000174.1:0-5311 GCA_035550075.1 Hyphomicrobiaceae bacterium
TCCGAGCAGCACCAGCGCCCCCAGCAGCTCCTTGGTGATGAACGAGCTGGTGTGGATCTTCATCGTGCAGGCGTCGGCCCCGCGCTGCGCAACGCAAAGCGCATACGTTTGTTTCGCAGCCCTTATGACGCTGTCGAGCCCGGCGCCCACCGTGGCAAATGCAAACGTCGCGGGGATGATACCCAGAAACGTTCCGAGAATGTAGGTGCGTAACGGCACGCCCAGCACGGCCGGGGCGATATTGACCAGCCAGAACGGAAAGGCAGGAACCAGGCGCAGGAACAGCATGTAGCTCAGCGCCTCGTCTTTGAAGCCCTGGCGCAGCTTGGTCAGCCAGGGCGCCGCGCGCTCGCCCAGGGTTTCGCCGATGGCCGAGCGGGCGACCATGAACAGCAGCGTGGCGCCCGTGGTGGCCCCGATAACCGCCGCCACCCCACCGAGCAGCCAGCCGAACAGCAGCCCCCCGGCCAGCGTCATGATCAGCCCGCAGGGCAGCGAGAGAGCCACCGCCAAGGCGTAGACCGCGATGTAGATGAGGACGGCCAGCCACTGGTGCGCGGCCAGCATGTCATGGAAGCGGTCGCGCGTGGCGACGATATTCTCCAGCGTCAGCTCATTGTGCCAGCCGGCGGCCAGCACCAGGGCCGTGACGCCCGCTACGACAGCCAGCGGCCCGTAGCGGCGTAACGCGCACAGGGCCGGGGAGTGTTTGTCCATGATGGGTGAAAATCTCTGACCGTTGCGGTCATTGCACTCAACATGGGGCTTGGCAATAGCAGGGGGCATTCCTCTCAAGCACACGTGAGACAAATGGCATGAGAAGTGAACCGAAAGACTGAAGAAAACGCCGCGCACGGCGATTTGACTTGCGTTAGACGGGACCCTATAAGCTGCGCAACTTCCGGAACCTCCGAGGCAGCGGGCGAAAACCCTTTGGGTGGCGGGGCGATGCGGAAGGCGTCAGGGCCGGCGGCGTGAGCCAGGGCTCGAGAGCGGTTTGCCCGAAGACGGAGCATGATGTGAAACGGACCTATCAGCCGAGCAAGCGCGTTCGCAAGCGTCGTCACGGGTTCCGCAAGCGCATGCAGACCCCCGGCGGGCGCAGGGTGGTGGCGCGCCGGCGGGCCAAGGGGCGCAAGCGCCTGTCGGCGTGAGCGCGGCATCGGGAGCTGCATGCCCACCATCCAGGCCCAGGGCCACAGCTCGCCGCGCCGGCTCCTTTCGACCCTGAAGCGGCACGCCGAGTTTCAGCGCGTGCGCAAAGGCAGCCGCTGGGCGACCCTCGCGTTCGTGCTCGAAGCCCGGCCCCGGGACGGCACGCAGCAGCAGCCCGTAGCGGATGCCCCGCGCTTCGGCTTCACAGTGACGAAGAAGACCGGCGGCGCGGTGGAGCGCAATCGCATACGGCGGCGCCTCAGGGCGGCCGTTCGCCACCTTCAAAAAGACCACGCCCGTCCCGATTTCGATTATGTTCTCATCGCCCGGCGGCCGGCGCTCGACCTAGCCTACGCCACCCTGGTCGCCGAACTGGAGAAAGCGTTCAGCAAGGTGCACCGCCCCGCAGGCCGGACCCACAGGCACAGCAACAGGCCGCCGGCACGCTGAGGCACAACGGCCAACCCATTCGAGACATCCATGCTGCCCGACCAGGACAATCAGAAAAACCTCCTCCTTGCCATTGCGCTCTCCATCGCCGTGCTGCTCGGCTGGCAGGTGTTCTACGCCGGCCCGAAGCTGAAGGAGGAGCAGGAGCGCCGACAGCGGGTGCAGACGGAGCAGACCCAGGCGAAGAAGAAGCAGGAACCCGGCACGACGGCGCCCGCCGCCGCGCCCGACGCACGGCCCGGCACGGCGCCCACCACCGGCCCGGCCGCGGTGCAGGAGATGTCGCGCCCCGACGCGATCCGGAAATCCGATCGCATACAGATCGATACGCCCAGCCTGAAGGGCTCGATCGCGCTGACCGGCGGGCGTATCGACGACCTAGTGCTGTCCAAGTATCACGAGACGACCGACCCCAAGAGCCCGGACGTGGTGCTGTTTTCGCCGTCCGGCGCACCGAACCCCTACTACGCGGAATACGGCTGGGTGCCCGCCGCCGGCACCACGCCGCAGCTTCCCAATTCCCAGACCGTGTGGCGCGCCGAGAGCGGCGGCCCGCTGACACCATCAAGCCCGGTCACCCTGGTGTGGGACAACGGCCAGGGCCTGGTCTTCCGGCGCACGATCTCGGTTGATGCGGACTACCTGTTCAAGGTGGTGGATTCCGTCGAGAATAAGACCGCGAGCGCAGTGTCGCTGTTTCCCTACGCCCTCATCTCGCGCCACGGCACGCCGCATACGCTCGGCTACTACATCCTGCACGAGGGGCCGATCGGCGTGATCGGCGAGGACGGGCTGAAGGAGATCCACTACGCCGACCTGCTGAAGGAGGGCGGCACTAAGACATTCAAGAAGGAGACCGGCGGCTGGCTCGGCATCACCGACAAGTACTGGGCCGCCGCGCTCATTCCCAACCAGAAGGTGTCCTACGACGCCACTTTCAGCGGCGAGAAGGCGGCGAAGGACCGCTACCAGACGAGCTATCTGCTGGAGTCCGCGCCGATTCCGCCGGGTGGGCGCAGCGAGACCACCAGCCATCTGTTCGCCGGCGCCAAGCAGGTGGCGCTGGTGGAGGCCTACCAGGCGCAGCTCGGCGCCAAGAATTTCGACCTACTGATCGACTGGGGCTGGTTCTGGTTCTTCACCAAGCCGCTCTACCAGCTTCTGCACTGGCTGAGCCACGTGCTCGGCAACTACGGCCTCGCCATTCTGGCCACCACCGTGATCGTGAAGGCCGCGTTCTTCCCGCTGGCCAACAAGAGCTACGAGTCGATGGCCAAGATGAAAAAGCTGCAGCCAGAGATGGAGAAGCTGCGCGAGCGCTTCAAGGATGACCGCGTCAAGCAGCAGCAGGAGCTGATGGCCCTCTACAAGGCGCAGAAGATCAACCCGATGGCGGGCTGTTTGCCGATCGCCCTGCAGGTGCCGGTGTTCTTTGCCCTCTACAAGGTGCTATTCATCACCATCGACATGCGGCACGCGCCGTTCTTCGGCTGGATCAAGGATCTTTCCGCGCCCGATCCGACGTCGCTGTTCAACCTGTTCGGCCTCTTGCCGTTCCAGGCGCCGGACTTCCTGCACGTGGGGCTGTGGCCGCTCATCATGGGCGTCACGATGTTCGTGCAGATGCAGCTCAATCCGCAGCAGCCCGACCCCATCCAGCAGAAAATCTTCACGTGGATGCCGGTGCTGTTCACCTTCATGCTCGCCTCGTTCCCGTCGGGCCTCGTCATCTACTGGGCCTGGAACAACATCCTCTCGCTGATCCAGCAGCACACCATCATGAAGAAGAACGGCGCCGAGATTCACCTTTGGAAGAATCTCGGGCTCGACAAGTGGGCCGGCGCGCTGCAGGGCGCAAGCCGGGGTGGAGGAAGCAACAGCGGTGGCGGCGGCATCGGCGGTGGCGTCGGCAACATCGGCGCGGCGCTGAAGGAGGGGATCGGCAAGCTGCGCGAGCGCCTGGCGCTGCCCGCGCGCAGCGCCAGCCCGGCCCCCGAGCGCAGCACCAAGACGAGCGATCTTGCCGGCGAGTTGCAGTCTCGCCGCATGACGCGGGAACAGGCGCTGCAGACGCTGGGCCTGGAGCCGGACGCTTCCGACATCGAGATCGACGCCGCGCTCGGACGCGCGGAGCGCAACCGGCAGCCCGGTCCCAACGGCTCGGGCCAGGCCATTGCTGCCAGGATCAACGAGGCGCGCGAGGTGCTGCGCGGCAAGGAGAGCTCGTAGCGCCGCGCCTTGCCCTTCGCCGGGGAGCGGGCCATGCCGCCTGACGATCAAGGGCACACGGAGACCTCCGAGGCCGACCGCCTGTTCGGGCGGCCGTGGGGCTTCGTCAAGAGCGCGCCGAGCCTCGACGTCCTGCCGCCGCTCGGCGCCGCCATTGAGATCGCGTTTGCCGGGCGATCCAACGTCGGCAAGTCCAGCCTCATCAACGCGCTCGTACGGCGGGACGGCCTGGCGCGCACCTCCAACACGCCGGGTCGCACGCAGGAGCTGAACTTCTTCGAAACGCCCGGTGTCAGCCTGTTTCTCGTCGATATGCCGGGCTACGGCTTTGCCAAAGCGCCGAAGGACAGGGTCGAGGCGTGGACGCGGCTGGTGAAGGCCTATCTGCGCGGGCGGCCCGCGCTGGTACGCGTTTTTTTGCTGATCGACGCGCGCCACGGCATCAAGCCGCCCGACCTTGAGATGATGCGCCTGATGGACGAGGCGGCGGTGTCCTACCAGGTGGTGCTGACCAAGGCCGACAAGATCAGCGCGCAGGAGCTTGGCGCACGCATCGCCGAGACGCAGGCGCAGCTCGAAGCGCACGCGGCCGCGCATCCAGACGTGCTCGCCACCTCATCGGCCAAAAAGACGGGCATTGCCGAACTCGGCGAGGCCATCGCCGTGCTGGTGAGCGAGGTTCGCTGACGGCTCGCGCCGCGGCGACCAGCTACCAGCCGGCCACCATCTTGACCGCCTGCGCGCCCGCGTCCCACAGCTGCGCGCCGAAGCGGCCCGCCGCCGCCCCCAGCGCCGCCACCACCAGCCAGCCCGCCGCGCGGCCGAGCCCGCGTAGCGCGCTGCCGCGCACCTTGACCTCGATGACCCGGTCCGGCGGCGCCGTATCAGCCGCCACACCGTCATGGCCGATGGTGCGCGCCGACACCATGATCACGAGGCGGCCGTTGCCGGCACGCCGCGGCGTCACGGTCCAGCGCCACACGGCATGGTCGTCGTGGATCATGCTCGAGGTGTTTTCGATCCATTGCGTCTCCGGCGAGGCGGACTCGATGACGAAGCCGCCGTTGGGCGCGCGCAGCCGCACCGACAGCGCGCGCACGGCATAGGAATCGGGCCGCGTGGCGGGCCCGTTGAGCGCCGCGATCAGGCCATCGACGCGGTCGCGGGCGATGCGCACTTCGCAGGCCGAGGCGAGCCCGGCTCGCATGCGCCGCGGCACGCTCTCGATGATGGGTCCCGCCTGGCCTGCCTGGGCGGCCTGTGGCGGTCGTCCCGGCCGGGTCGCGCCACCGGGGGGCGGCGGGCGGGGGTGGCCGGCCTGGGCTGGAAACCCGCCGGGCAGGTGCCCGTTGCCGGTGGGATGAGCCGCCGGATGTGCCGGGGGCGTCCCAGGCCGGTCCCCAGGCCCTGGAATCCGTTCCAGGCGGGCCGTCAGCCGTCCCCCGGCCCCTGGGCCGGTCGGGAGCGGAGGCCGTGG
>DASZQG010000175.1:0-2911 GCA_035550075.1 Hyphomicrobiaceae bacterium
TGCCGTGTATGCCACCTACGTCGGCACCTGGCGCAAGCGCTTTCGCATCACGGCGGGCGCGCGGGAGATCAGCCGGTTCGAGGAGGCGGAAACCGGTGCGGTGCGCAGCTTCTGCCGGCGCTGCGGCACGCCCGTGATCTACGAGCGAACCCGCTCCCCGCACATGCTCAACATTCCGCGCGCCCTGTTTCAGAGCCGCACCGGCCGCCAGCCGATCTACCACATCGGCATCGATGAGATGCAGGACTGGGCCTACGCCGGCGAGCCGCTGGTTCCCCTCAAAGGCTATCCCGGCGTGTTCTGGAAGCGGTCGAAGAAAAAAAGCCGCCTGTCGGAAATCGGGCTGTAGGTTTCGTGTGGCGCCGTCCGGGAGGGCCGGGCAATTGCATGCGCGCACCGCCGCCCGGGGCGGCTCAGCGGAAGCGCCCGCCGCGCTCGATCACCTCGATCTTGTAGCCGTCGGGGTCCTGCATGAAGAAGAAGCGCGCCACCTGCTTTTGCAGGTCGATCTGCCGGATCGGGCCCGGCGCCAGGCCGGCGGCCTCGATGCGCTGGTGCTCGGCGTCCAGGTCGTCGACGACGACCGCCAGGTGCCCGTAGCCGTCGCCCAGGCTATAGGGCTCGCTGCGCCCCTTGTTGATGGTCAGCTCGAGCTCGAACTCGGTTTCGGGATTGCTGAGATAGACCAGCGTGAAGCTGTCGAAATCGATGCGATCCGCCACGCGGAGGCCGAACGCCTTGCCGTAGAACGTGCTCGAACGCTTTTCGTCGAGTACGCGGATCATCGAATGCACGGCTTTGGCCATGGTGTCTCCTTGTGGCGCCGGCGGCCCGGAACGTGGCGCCGCGTCCCGCAAATGAACTGTATCGTCGGGCCTTTGTCGATCGCAAGCGGGCCGCGTTCGATCGGCGCGTTGCCGGGCTGCCCGGGGCAGGCCAAAGGCAGCGCACCCGGTTTGGTGTAAGCTGATCGCTCATGCAACGCGAGGCGTCTCGATGGGCAGCGGCTGGATGATCAAGACCTTCGACCGGGCGAAATGGGACTCCCTGTTCGGCAGCGGCGATCCGGCCTTCGAGCAGAGACTCCTCGATTCCCTGCTGTGGGAGAACGACGGCTATTTCGATGACGAGGCGGGCGACCTGCAGCCCGGTCCCAACCGCGCGCAAATCCTGGCCTCGCAGGAGGGCCAAAGGGCCGGCGCACTTGCGCGCCATCTCACGCGCGTTGGCTTCACCTATGAGGGCCTCGATGCCGCGCAGGCCGTTCAACTCGACGAGTTCGGCGCGCGGCTTGCAAGTCCGGAGGCTCTCGGGGATGACTTGGGCGTCGAATGGCACTCGCCGGATTTCTATCATCAGTCCTGCGCGACGGAGCTGTGCAATCGGACCGGCAGCAACCGGTCGTGGCGGTCACGGATGTTCGCGGCGAAGGAGGCTCAGCCACAGGGGACGACGGTCCGGTTCCTGCCGCTGCTCCTGACAGGGCGCCGGTTTGGCACGGAGGCGCAGCCGACCCAGGGCGATGCCTGCTTCTACATCGTCTTTTCGCCCGAAGAGGTCATCGCATTCAGGCAGGAGGCGCAAATGGCCAAGGACGCGGACCTTCCATGGCGCGACAAATGGGGAGCCACGACGACGCAGGACTATCTCATTGCACCCCTGGGCAAGGTCATTGAAACCGGGCGCTGGGTGCTGATGACCTTGAACTACTGACGACAAGGGTCGCGGGATGATGGTGGGCGCACACGCCAGCCGGCAGGTTTGTGATGTCCTGGTCGCGGGGTCGGGGGCGGGGGGCTTTGCCGCGGCCCTGACCGCCAGCCTGCACGGCCTCGATGTCCTGATGGTGGAGAAGGAGCCCCTGTTTGGCGGCACCACCGCCTATTCCGCGGGGGTGATCTGGATTCCCAACAATGCGCACCAGGCCGCCGCGGGCGTGTCCGACAGCCGCGAGCAGGCGCTGACCTATCTTGCGCATCACGTCGGCAACCGGCTGGATCGCGCCCGCGCCGAAGCCTTTCTCGACAATGCCCCAGCCATGCTTGCCCTGTTCGAGCGCGAAGGCTTCGTCCAATACGCCCTCGCGCCGACGTGGGCCGACTATCATCCCGACGAGCCCGGCGGGTCGCAGGGCGGGCGGTCGCTGTCGCCGGAGGATTTCGACGGCCGCAAGCTGGGACCCTGGTTCGACAGGCTGCGGCCGCCCCTCAAGACCATGACCGTGCTGGGCGGCGTGATGGTCGGCCGCAATGATCTGCCGCACGTGTTCCAGATGACCCGGACGCTCGGCTCCGCGCTTCACGTCGGGCGCATGGTGGCGCGCCATGCGCGCGATCGCCTGAGCTACAAGCGGGGCACCCGGCTGGTGAACGGCAACGCGCTGATCGCCAGCCTCGCAGCCAATGCGTTCAAGCGTGGCATCCCGCTCTGGCTCAAGGCGCCGGTCGCCGGCAGACAGCGTCCGCTCAAGCCGCCGATGAAGACCATCGACGTGCCGGACGACACGGCGAAGAAAAAGCACCGGCACGGCCGCCCGCGCAAAACAGGACGGCCGGGGCAGTAGCCTGCCTTATCCTCGACAACCGCGATGGCGTGTGACCTCGCGACCGCGCGGCGGGTTTCAGCGGATGCTTGTACTTGCGCCCGCGGAGGGCCAACGCAAACCGGCCGGCGACCGCGTTGGCCAGCGCCGCCATCGGCGGGCAGATTACCTTGCGGCATCGGAGCGGAAGCTACACGCAAATAAATTCCCGACCCGCCCGGAAATGGGAATTGTGGCGACGGGCCGCGGCGTATGGCAAAGCCCAGGGACGTATCCCTCGCGCGGACCGGCGGCCATCTGCGCTCCAAAGGAGCGCGGGTGGAGCTTTCGGCCGCAACGGGGGAACACGGGAGGACGCGCACATGGATT
>DASZQG010000176.1:0-4541 GCA_035550075.1 Hyphomicrobiaceae bacterium
ATGACGCTCACGTTTTTTGCGTGCCATCCGGGTAGCGGGTCATCAGGGCGGCGAGCGCGGCGCGCGGTGGCGGATCGCTGGCAACGGTGGACAGCAACGGACGGAGCGCGGCGGCAAGCTCCTTTGGCGTCATCGACCAGAACACGGCCGGCGTGAGGCGCAGCGTGCCGAGACCGGCGGCCATCACGTCGTCCCAGGGAAAGGGGCGGGCGCGCTGCGTCCCTCCACGGACGCTTCCACGAGGGCGGGTTGCGGGGGCGGCACGCCGGGACCGGATTGCGCCGACGGCGAGGGGGCGAGGCTCGCGGATGATGATTGCGCGACCGGCGGCGCTGCGAGTCCGGCCGATGTCTGCGTAGCAGGCGGCGGCGAGGTGGCCCCCGCGAAGGTGGCGTTCAGCAGTCGGGCGACGATGTCGACGTAGCCCGCTGCCCCGCCGTCGGCCTGCATGCGCGCCACCGCCTCGTCGGCGATGTCGGTGCCGCCGCCGCGCAGGCCCGCGCCGATGATGCGCTGGGCGTCGCGCGCAGCGAGGCGGCCGGACTGGAAGCGCTCGGCCAGCGCCAGCATGTCGGTGTCGCCGAAGGCGTGCTCCAGCTCGGCGAGCGCACCGAGCGTGAGGCAGAGGCGATACGGCTTGCCGTCGAGCACGGCTTCGATCTCGCCGCGATGGGGATTTGGCATGGGAAACTACGCCTTTACTGATGAATCTCTAGCGCTGATTGCGAGTGCACAAGGCTCCTGCGCGGTACAACGCCAACGCGATGGTCCGGATCGTCCCAGCCGGCCGCCCAGCGAAACGCTATGCTGGTGCATTGAACCGCCGTGCCAAGCGGCAGCGGCATGGTCGGTCGCATTTTGTCCCGTCAAGCGCGCTTTTGCCTAACTCGCCGTGAATGTCAGTTCGCCGGCGGAGTCGAGGGAGAGGTCGAAAGCGACCTCGGCGTCGTGGCGGCCGGTGAGCTCGAAGCTGGTGATCTGGAACGGCCCCTCGACGGTGCCGAAATCGGGGATGATCACCTGCCAGTCGCGGACGATGCCGTCGAACGCCAGGCTGCGCACCAGCTCGTCGGAGGCGGCGTCCTTGAAGATGCCGGAGCCCGATACCTTCGCCGACTTGGCGCCGGCGCCGGTGAGCAGCTCGCGCCAGCGGCCGGCGGAGTCGGCGCTGGTGATGTCGACCGTCTCGGTGTTGAAGGCGATGCCGTTGGACCGCAGGCCGGCGACCGTGACGAAGGTGCCGGCGCCGTCGCTGTCGATCTTGAGCAGGAGGTCTTTGCCTTTCTGGGCAACCATGGGTGCGATCTCCGTGAGGACTGGTATGGACTTTTCGCGCGCGGCGAGGACGTCGGTCAGGGTTGATGGCGGCAGTTGCGATGGCGTCTCCGCGCGACGGGTGGTCGAACGGGTGGGACCGTGCTGCCGGTCAGAAACATTCACCGCGGCGATGCGGCTGGCCGGACCATCCGCCGGCCGGGGGACCTTCCCGCGGCACGCCCCGGCTGCAGGATGTGAATTGCAACCGGCGCGGCGCGGGAGGCGGGGCTGGCCCCGTCAGGCGGGTTCGGTGACGGCGCGGAAGCGGACCATGCCGTGCATGGTCTGGCCGTCGGGATCGCGGCGGCTGTCGGAGAATTCCGCGCGCAGGTTGACGAGGCGATGCCCGTCAAGGGTCAGCGGCTGGTCATGCAGCGCCGCGCGCACGGCATCCATGATGGCCTGCGCCTCGCTGGTGCCGCGCGTGCGCGACCACACGTGGATGGTGAAGATGTGCTCCTTGCCGTCGTCGGTGGCGGTGCTCCAGTCGCGCGCGGTGGACTGGCCGAACGTGAGGTAGGGAAAGGCGCTCCCCTGCGGTGCGCCGTCGTAGATGCGCGGGCCACCGAGCAGCGCGGTGAGCGCGGCATCGGCGGTGAGGCTGGCGAAGATGGCCTGCTGCAGGGACAAGGCGGCGGAGGACATGCAAGAGACTCCTTCGAATCATCCCGAACGCGAGGCGCTTTCATCGAGGCCGCAAATGCGTGGCCGGCGCGGGACAACATCTGGGGAACCGCGGGCGTCGCGCCGCCCGAACGGCCGGCCAAAGGAACGATTCCGGCAACGCTTCGTTTCATCACGAGGTGCTCGGCCTACAGCCAAGCTTCGTCCAGCCTCCGCCCATACAGGGAGCGACCCATGCCGAAGTTCGTCACGATTGGATACGGAGACCGCGAAGGGTACGACCGGACGGCAGCACCCGTTCGCAATGCAGCCCACGACCACGACGCGCAGTTGCGGAAAGCTGGAGCGTTGATCGGTATCGCGGGCGCGCCCGTGCAGGTGCGCAATCGCGACGGCATGCAGATTGAAACGGAGCGTGGTCCATTCATGACGTCGTCCTTACCGGTGGCCGGCTTTGCGATCATCGACGCCGTCGATTTGGCGGAGGCGATCGACATGGTCTCGCGGACACCGTGTGCGGTCGCACGCGGTGTCGTCGAAGTGTGGCCGCTGGGGTCGTCCTAAGCGCGAGTGTGAAGAGCTTGCGGGGCGCCGGGACCCAGGGCCCAAGACCCCGCGCTTCCTTTTTGGCTCCTGCGTCCCGGATCGTCCTCTCCCCGCAGGCGGGGAGAGGGGGAAGAGGCGGATCAAATGGTGCCGCCCCAGAGGCGGCGGACGGCGCGCTCGAGCGCATCGCGACGGATTTCGGGATCGATCGGCAGGCCGGAGGCGGAGACCGTCTGCAGCTCGCGCTCGATCTCGCTGCGCAGCCGGTCGTTGACGCGCTGGGTGGCAATGCGATCGCTGAGACGGTCGATGACGCGGACTTTGATCTTCACAGGTCGCGCTCCTCGCACAGGCATTTGAGAAACGTGCGGCGCCCGCTGTCGAGCACCGCCACGATGGCGAGCACGCGCGTGTCCTCGCGAAACCGCATGGCCGGCAGGACACCGGAGCGGTAGCGAATCCACACCTCGTGCGTGAGACGGCCCGACACCTGATCGGCGCGCAGGCGCTCGTCACCGGTGATGGGACGGATGGCGGCCCACAGCTCTTCGACCGTCTCCCACGACGACGCGGCGCCGCCGGCGCCGTCGGGGGTGCGCACCTCCTGCTCCAGCGTGACCCGGTCGCGGAGATCGCCGATGCGGGGCGCGATCACAGCCGCACCGCCCGGTAGGGAGCCAGCAGCTCGGACACCATCGGCGGCACCGGCGCGGCGACGGTCCCCACCTCAAACGGCGAGCGGTGGTCGTACCAATGCGCGGTGAGCAGCAGGATGGCCTGCCGGATCGGCGCGGGCACGTCGGCGGCGTTGTCGCCATAGCCCGCGACCATCGCGATCTCGATACCGTTGGCACTGCGGCTCGGGACCGGCCAGACGGTTGCGCCGCGGCGCACCAGGCGGGGCCGCTGCTGGTCGAGGTCGAGCAGGTAAGTCTCGGCCGGCACCGTTTGCACCGACTCATCGTCGGCGTAGAGGCGCACCGCGGCGACGCTCTGCACCGGGCGCAGCGGCAAGACCACCTGCGCGCCCGGCGGCCAGGCATCGAGGAAGTAGGACCAGGACTGCGTGTTGAGAGCGACGCCGAGGCCGGCTTCCACATGCAGGCGCGAGGTGAGAATGAGGCTGGCGATCAGTGTGTCGTCGGCAGTGCCGTCGACCCGGAGCTGGGCCTTGGCATCCGCCAGGGTGACAGGCTCGACGGCAGGACCGCTGCTGAGAACAAGTGTCATGCGGACGACCTCTCGAATGTGCCTCCCTTTGCCAGGGATGGCGGTTGCAGTACGGGCATGAACGGCAAAGCGGATGTCGCGGCGCGCGAGCTTGCGCAGCACGCGCGGGCTTCGGGCTTGCCAGGCGGCGCAGGCGTGCCGTTGCGCGAGCGCGCCGATCAGGATCGCAGCGCGCCCGTCAGCCGGCCGGCAGAGCAGGACTCGTCAGGACAGAAACCTCAGGGCGCGGTTTGGCGCCGATGCACACCGAGCGCGCTGACGCCCGCCGAGATGGCGAGGATCGACAGCAGCACGGTTGGTATGAAAGGCAGCGACAGCGCGCACGCCATGGCGACCCCGCTCAGGATCATCAGTGCCGCACCGGCGACCGGAAACGCGCCGACGATGATCGCCCCGAGCGCGCATGTCAGCGGCATGGCCAGCAACAGCACGCGCACGAGCGACGGAGGCAGAGACGCCACCCAGGCAAACACGCCGTCGTCGACGAGCCACCAGAGCAGTCCCGCGCCCTTGATGTAGGGCACGCCGCGCCTGGCGACCATGTCCTGAAGCAGCAGCGCCAGCGCGAAGCCGAGCACGGCGGCAATGCCGGCCAGAATGCGGACCTTCAACACGGGCTTGCTCCCCCGCACGCAGCGCTGCCCCGATTTTAACGGCCCTTCTGTGGGCGGCGCAATCGCCGCGGGTGTCAAAGTGCGGGCGGGTCCCGGCGCCGCGGGGAGGAGGACGGCGCGCGGGCCCGCCCGCGTTCGCTCACGGGCCCAGGGCATTTGTGGGCGAGGGCCTGGAGCGAAACAAAGTGGTGAGCTTGTCGAACCACGGCG
>DASZQG010000177.1:0-19702 GCA_035550075.1 Hyphomicrobiaceae bacterium
CTCCGACATGCCAAAGTAACGCGCGAGCCGCAAATCGGTGTCGGCGGTCACGGCGCGCTTACCGAGCACGATCTCGTTGATGCGCCGTGGCGGCACGCCGATGGCATTGGCGAGCGCGGTCTGCGACAGCTGCATCGGGCGCAGAAATTCCTCCAGCAGGATTTCGCCAGGGTGTGGGTTGCGCAGCAGCTCAGTGGTAGTCGACGATTTCGACTTCGTGGGCATGGCACGCAGGTAGCACAAAACAATGCGTGTGACTGCTCCTCACCGCGGCCCTCTCCCCGCTCGCGGGGAGAGGGAGACGCAGGCAGCGCGCAACCTGTCAAACCGGCGGGCGCCTTCGCCACCCCTCACTCCGCCGCCATCGGCTTCTGCAGCGCGGCGGGCGTGACGCCGGCGCTGTCGCCGGTGATGCGCAGCACGTCCTTGTCCACCCGGCCCAGCTCCTGGTAGGCGGCGTTGTAGTGCGTCACCGCGGTCGAGAGCGAGCCGCCGAGCCGCTTGAAGGAGTCCTCGAACGCCTTCAGGTGCCGTGACAGCGTCTCCACGTTCTTGGCGATCTCGCGCGCCGTCTCCTCCACCTTGAACGCCTTGAAGCCGTAGAGCACCGACTGCAGGTAGGCGGTGAAGGTGGTGGGCGAGACGATGATCACCTGCCGGTCGTTGTAGGCGTACTCGATCAGGCTGCGCGTGTTCACCTTCACCGCGCCCACCTCGTTCACCAGCAGGTCGTAGTAGATGCCCTCGGCCGGGATGAACATGAAGGCGAACGGCAGCGTGCCGTAATCCGGCCGGATGTACTTGGCGGTCTCGTCGATGCGCTTTTTCAGGTCGTTCTTGAAGGCGATCTCCAGCTCGGCGCGGCGGCCCTCGTCCTTCTCGTCGACGATGCGCAGGTAGTTCTCCAGCGGAAACTTGGCATCGATGGGGATCAGCCCCTCCTTGGCCATGATGACCGCGTCGGCGATCTCGCGGCTCGGGAACTGGTATTGCAGCTTGAAGGTGCCGGGCGGCAGGATGTTCTCCAGGATGAGCTTGAGGGACTGCTCGCCGAGGTTGCCGCGCTGCTTCTGATGCTTGAGCACGCGCTCGAAGTCCTGCAGGTGCTCGGCGATGGTGAAGATCTGGCGGGTGGATTCGCGGGTCTCGGCCACGCCGCGCACGACCTGCACGAGCTGCTGGTTGACGGATTCGCGGATGTCGCTGGCGAGACGCTGGGATTCGCCGTAGAGCGCCTGCATGTTCTGGAACATGCGGTCGGTGCCCTCGCCGAGGCGGCGGTCGACCGACTCCGAGAGCCCCTGGATCTGGGTCTGGAGCTGGGTCACGTCGCTGGCGGCGCGCGGGCGCAGGCACAGCCAGGCGAGCAGCACGAGAATGGCGGCAAGCAGACCCAGGATAAGCTGGTCCTTGGGCGAGAGCTGGTCGAGAAGCGAGAGCAGGTCCATGAGCGCGGTGGGGCCTTTGCGCGAATCGGGCGGTTGAAGGCCAGGATGCCAGACCATTGGGTTGAAGCCAGGGCGCATCGCGGCGCGCGCGCGCATCGGGCCGGCGACGGCGACCAAGGCGGAGCGAGTTGGTTTTTCTCGACAAATGCCACGGCCTGCGCTTGCCTGGGGCACTTGCGCGTACATCCATAGGCTTCACGGGGACCGGGGGACCATGCCACTGCTCGCCCACGACGGCTTGAAGAAAATCCGCGCCGGCCGCGAGCTGGCGCTGGGCCTCGGCATCCATCACCTGCGCGGATCGGCGGCGCCGCTGATCGCCAGGGCGGCCGGGTTCGACTGGCTGTTCATCGACGCCGAGCACGGGTTCATCTCGACGCCGGAGATCGCGCAGATCTGCCTCGCGGCGCTGCCGCAGGGCGTGGTGCCGATCGTGCGCATCTGCTCGGGCGAGCTTGCCGAAGGCACGCGCGCGCTCGACAACGGCGCGCTCGGACTCGTGATCCCGCACGTCGATACGCCCGAGCAGGCGCGCGCCCTGGTCGATGCGTTCCGCTTCGCGCCGATGGGCCACCGCTCGACCGGCGGCACCAACGCGCAGTTCGGGTATCGTCCGCCGGCCGCCGCCGAGGCGCAGAAGATCCTGAACGAGGAGATCCTGCTCATTCCCATGATCGAGACGCCGCTGGCGGTGGAGAACGCGGAGGCCATCGCCGCCATCAAGGGCATCGACGCGCTGCTGATCGGTACCAACGACCTGTCGCTGGAGATGGGCATCTCCGGCCAGATCGGGCATGAGCGCATTCGCGCCGCCTATCAGACGGTCGCCGCGGCTTGCGCACGGCACGGCAAGGTGCTCGGCATGGGCGGCGTCTACGACCAGGAGCTGGCAACGCGCTATATCGGCATGGGGGCCCGGCTCGTCCTCGGCGCCAACGACCATGCCCTCATCCTCAATTCGGCCACGCAGCGCGTGGAATTTCTGCGCGGCCTGGCACCCAACGGCGGGAGGACAGCATGAAGCTGGAAGGGGGATGCTATTGCGGGGCGGTGCGCTACGCCGCCGAGGGCGAACCGCTGCTGAAAGCGCAATGCCATTGCCGCGAGTGCCAGTACATCACGGGCGGCGCGCCGAACATGTTCCTGCTGATGCCGGCGGACGCGTTCAAATACACCAAGGGATCGCCGAAGACCTTCAGTCGCAGCGACCTGGAGAAGCCGGTGACACGGGAGTTCTGCCCCGAGTGCGGCACGCACCTCGTGACGCGGCCGCGCGTGACCCCTGCGATCGTCATCAAGGTCGGCACGCTCGATGATCCCACGCTGTTCGGCGGGCCGAAGATGGCGATCTACACGGTGGACAAGCAACCCTTCCACCAGATCCCGGAAGGGCTGCCCGCGTTCGAGCGACTGCCCAAGCGCTAGGGCGCCGGTTTCGCAGTCAGGGTGTATCGCGACTGAAGCAGGTCGAGAACGCGCAGCGTCGCGATCGTCTTGACGCGCATGGTCCAGATCCAGACCTCCATCACCACGACGAAAATGAACATGCCGATCGATTGCGTGAGCTGGATCGGCACCTCGTCGATGAAACGCATCGGGGCGTGCGGCACGTGCATGCGCACGGCAATGGCGATCATTCCGCAGATGATGACGAAGCCGACGGCGAAGCGCCAGATCTGCCAGCGCCCGACCTGGTAGTGCTCGACGGCGGCGAGCTTCTCAAGGCCGAAGAAGTCTCCATCCTTGGCATAAAGCGCACGCGAGGCATCGAACATCGGCTTGGAAAAGCTCGTCGCGATGTAGGCGTAGCCCAGCACGTTGGTGGCGAAGAACACTGTCAGGAACGCGACGAACAGCTCGTAGTTCGGCGAGTACAGCAGCATCGCCGCCACGATCAGGAACACGACGAACAGGCCGAACACGCCGAAGCCGGGAGCTCCCTCGTTGGGCGCGATCAGCGAGACGTCTTCCTGGAAATTGACATCGTTGGAGGCGCCGAACACCCACGCCGTGTAGTAAAGCAGCAGGATGCTCTTCCACAGCACGTCGAGCGCGGTGGCATCCGAGATGGTCCGGATGATCTCTGGCAGCGACAGGTTCTTGAAGGACAGCCACGCATAGAGCAGCGGCAGAACGAAGCTCACGGCGCGGATGCCGAGCCGCGCGACGCGCGAGATGCGTGTCACGCTCTTCTGGCTGCTGACGTGCATCGTCATGGCGGCGGCCGACGCAAAACCAAGGGCGGAAAGCGTTAGACAGTAGTCAGATCATCGGAGCCTGGCAAGCAACGCTCAAGCTTGCGGGGGCCTGGCGCCGGGGTCAGAGCAGGCCCAGCTCGGCGAGCTGCCGGCGCAGCCGTGGCGGCATGGCGGCGACCCCGCTGGCGCTGCGGCCCTTGAGGTCGGGCGGGGCCTCCTCGTCCGAGAGATAGCGCCAGCCCTGAAAGGCGCGCCGCGGCATCGGCCGCACAGCCACAAGCTCGTTCTTCAGGATAAGCAGGCAGCACGGCGTGCCGTCTTCCTTCGTGCCCTCGGTGATGTCGAGCAGTGGCTGGCGCACCTGCACGATACCTTTGATCACCCAATAGAGAGAGCCGCCCTCGAGCAGTTCCTCCCGGCGCTTCGGCGTCTGGAAGGTGCGATGGAACAAGCGCGGCTTCTTCTCGCCGGCCTTGCGGCGCTGCTTCAGCCGCTCCGCCTGCCAGGCGGCGAGGTCTTCGATGGAGTCGCAGCCGACGCAGAGCTTGATCAGATGCAGCGGCATTCGGGTGTCCTGGTCTGTCCGCAAGGCGCGGAAGCGTTTAGCCGATGATAGCTCTACCGGCCAGGGCATCGGCAGCATAAATTGGGGATGAGAACCAGGCGCTCCATGGGCGAGGCCGCCCCATGTCCATCACACCAGGTGACAGATCGGCGCTGATCGTCGTCGACGCGCAGAAATCGTTCATGCCCGGCGGCAGCCTGGCGGTGCCGCGTGGAGACGAGATCGTTCCGGTGGTCAATCGCATCGCGGGCGCCTTCCGCAACGTGGTGCTGACGCAGGACTGGCATCCGCCGGGCCACATCTCGTTTGCCTCCTCGCACCCCGGCCGGAAGCCGTTCGACACCATCGAGGCGGCGTATGGCACGCAGGTTCTCTGGCCCGACCATTGCGTCCAGGGCAGCGAGGGCGCAAGGCTGCATGAAGGCCTCGCCGTCGCGCATGCGCAGCTGATCATCCGCAAGGGCTTCCGCCGCGAGGTCGACAGCTATTCCGCGTTTCTGGAAGCCGACCGCGTCTCCAGGACGGGGCTCGACGGATACCTGAAAGAGCGGGGAGTCTCGGAAATCTACGTGGCCGGACTGGCGACGGACTTCTGTGTTGCGTGGACGGCGCTCGACGCCCGCAAGTTCGGCTATGCAACCGCGATCATCGAGGATGCGTGCCGCGCCATCGATACACAGGGCTCGCTGGCCGCAGCCTGGGCGTCCCTGGCAGAGGCCGGGGTCGCGCGGGTTCGGTCCGGCGATTTCAGGTGAGCAGCCCCGTCATTCCGCCAGCGCGGCAATGACCGCACCTTCCATGACCTGCTGGCCCTCCTTCGCCTCCACCTTGGCAATGCGCCCATCGCGCGGCGCATGCAGCACGTGCTCCATCTTCATGGCTTCCACCACGGCGATGCGGTCGCCCTTGGCGACGCTGTCGCCCTTGGCGACGACTATCTTCGCGACGCGCCCGATGATGGGCGCGCGGATCGTGCTGCCGTTCTCCTGCTCGACGGCGGTCGCGTCGTAGCTGGGCCAGCGCAGCTCGATCTGGCGCATGTCGGCGAGCACGTAGAGAGGATTGCCCTCGCCGGCGATGCGCAGGTTCGGCGCCGCGCTCCCCTCTGTCGCGGACCGGCCCTCGACGATGACTTTCGGCGCGGCGCCGTCCCAGGTCACGCTCACCTTGGTCGGCGCGCCATCGACCAGCACGCTGAGCTGCTGGATGCGCGGACCGCCAAGCTGGAAAGCATCCTGCGCACTCCACGGCGAGTAACCCTCGCCCGAAAAGTCCTGCCGCGCCGCCTCGAGGCCGTCGTGGGTCTGCCACAGCAGGTGCGACACGCCGAAGGCGATGGCGCGGGAATCGACGGCGGCGCGCGTCAGCCCATCGAGCTCGCGGGCGATGAAGCCGGTGTCGAAAGCGCCGCGCTGGAAGCCGGGATGGGTGATGAGCGCGTGCAGGAAGCTGGCGTTGGTCTTCGGGCCGGCGATGGTTGCTGTCTCGAGCGCATGGGCAAGGCGGGTGAGCGCCTGCGCGCGGTCGGGGCCGTAGGTGATCAGCTTGGCGATCATGGAGTCGTAATAGGGGGAAATCTCCGAGCCCTTCTCGACACCGGCATCGACGCGCAGGCCCTCGGCGGGCGGCGTGTCGAACGCGACGATGGGGCCGGTCGACGGCATGAAGTTCTTCGCCGGGTCTTCCGCGTTGAGGCGGGCCTCGACTGCGTGTCCCGACATGGCAATCCCGGCCTGCGCGAGAGGAAGCCGCTCGCCGGAGGCAACACGAAGCTGCCACTCGACGAGGTCGAGGCCGGTGATGGCTTCCGTGACGGGGTGCTCGACCTGCAGGCGCGTGTTCATCTCGATGAAATACCAGGGCGCCTCATCGGTCAGCCGGCCGCCGTCGACGAGGAACTCGACGGTACCGGCGCCCTCGTAGCGGACGGCCTTGGCGCAGGCCACGGCGGCCTCCGTGATCTTGCGGCGCAATCCTTCCGGCATGCCGGGCGCCGGCGCCTCCTCGATGACCTTCTGGTTGCGGCGCTGCAGGGAGCAGTCGCGCTCGAAGAGATGCACCACGTTGCCGTGGCTGTCGCCGAACACCTGCACCTCGATATGGCGCGGCCGCGCCACGAGCTTTTCGAGCAGTACGCGATCATCGCCGAAGGCGGCAGCGGCCTCGCGCTGCGCGCTCTCCAGGGCGGCGGGGAAATCCTCCTCGCGCTCGACCAGCCGCATGCCGCGCCCGCCGCCGCCGGCCACCGCCTTGATCATGACGGGGAAGCCGATGCGCCTGGCCTCCTTGGCGAGGCCGCGCGGGGTCTGCACGTCGCCCTGATAGCCCGGCACCACCGGCACGCCGGCGGCCGCGGCGATGCTTTTCGCTTCCGCCTTGCCGCCCATGCGGCGCATGGCCTGCGGGGAGGGCCCGATGAACTTGATGCGGGCGCGGCCGACCGCCTCGGCGAAGTCGGCGTTCTCCGCCAGGAAGCCGTAACCGGGGTGGATGCCATCCACCTTGGCGGCCTTGGCGGCGGCGAGCACTTTCTCGATGTTCAGGTAGCTCTCTGCGGCCGGGCCCGGCCCGATGAGGATCGCCTCATCGGCCATGCGCGCGAACGGCGCGCGGCGGTCCGCCTCCGACACCACCGCGGCGGTGGCGATGCCCATCCGGCGCGCGGTGCGAATGATGCGGACGGCAATCTCGCCGCGATTGGCGATCAGGATTTTTTTGAGCATGGCGCAAGCTTATGGCATCCCGGTTCGGGGCCAGGCAATGATACTGTCTGGCCACGTCCTCTATCCTACGGGCCGCGGCAACCGGCAAGAAGAGCGTCCGCCACATGCACGTACTCGCGCGCGGTGACAGTCTGCAGCGGCTGAGGCTGGTCACGGGGCTGATCCTGTTCACCTTTGCGGCGACGCATTTTCTCAATCACGCGCTCGGCCTCGTCAGCCTCGATGCCATGAACGCGATGCAGGCCTGGCGCAAGGTGGTGACCCGGTCGTGGGCCGGCTCGGCAATCCTGCTGACGGCGTTCCTGGTGCACATCGCGCTTGCGCTCTACAGAATCGCCAGCCGTCTGACATGGAAGCTGCCGTTCTGGGAGCTGGCGCAGATCCTCACGGGCGTGTCCATCCCGCTGTTCCTCATCACCCACGTCGTCTTCAATCGCGGCGCGGCGAGTCTGGCGGGAACGGACGACACCTACACCTTCGAGCTCGGCAACATCTGGCCGGGACTGGCCTGGGAGCACGCGGCGTTGCTGCTGTGCGTGTGGGTGCATGGCTGCATCGGCATGCACTACTGGCTGCGGCTGTCCTCCTGGTACCGCTACGTCCAGCCCGCGCTCTTCGCGCTGGCCGTCGCCTTGCCGGTGGCGGCGCTTGCGGGTTTCTCGGTGGCGGGGCGGCAGGTGGAGGCGCAGATCGACCAGCCCGGCGGATGGGATCGCCTGCAGACGGCCTCGCGCGCGCCGCAGGGCTCCAGCGTGGTGCGCCTGATCATGCTGCGCGAGCGGCTGCAGGATGGCTTCCTGGTACTGCTCGGCCTTGCCTTGATGGTGCCGGTTGTGCGCGTTGCACGCCGGGCGGCGGCGCGGAGGGTGGAGGTGACGTATCGCGGCGGTCCGGTGGTGCGTGTTCCGGTCGGGCCGACGCTGCTGGAAATCAGCCGCATGAAAGAGGTGCCGCATGCGTCGGTGTGCGGCGGGCGGGCGCGCTGCTCGACCTGCCGCGTCATGGTCGAAAGTGGGCTTGAGGATCTGCCGCCTGCGGAAGGCGCGGAAGCGGAAACGCTGGCCAGCATCCAGGCGCCGCCCACAGTCCGCCTGGCGTGCCAGATCCGGCCGCACAAGGCGATCACCGTCACGCGGCTGGTCGCCCCGCCCAAGCGCATGCGCGCGCTGACGGGCGCTGGGATGGAAGGCACCGAGCGTCGCCTGGCGGTGCTGTTTCTTGACACGCGCGGTTTCACAAAGATCAGCGAGGCGCGGCTGCCCTACGATGTCGTGTTCATCCTCAACCGCCTTTTCGCCGAGGCGGGGGAGGCCATCCGGCGCAACGGCGGAGACATCGACAAGTATCTGGGCGACGGCCTGATGGCGGTGTTCGGCGTTCGTGATGGAGAGGATGCCGGATGCCGCCATGCCCTGCGCGCGGCGCGCGATATCGACCTCGCGCTCGATCGGCTCAACCATGACCTGATGGATGAGATCGGAGCCCCGCTGCGCGTCGGCATGGGCATCGATGTGGGCCCGCTGGTGGTGGGGCATATCGGCTATGCCGACACCGCCTCCATGACGGTGATCGGCAACACGGTGAATGCGGCGAGCCGCCTGGAGGCGTTGACCAAGGAGAAAGACTGCCAGCTCGTGGTGGCGGCCGAGGTTCTCAGGCGCGCCGGCGTCGCGCCCGACGCCTTCCCGAGCGAGGAGGTGATGATCCGCGGCTTCTCGTCCCCGCACGCCGTCGCCCTTATCGCGCGGGCGCGGAACCTGCCAGATGAGGTGGGTGCGGAGGCGAAGCCGGCCGCTGCGCTCGTGGCGGGCGGGACGTAGCGGCTAGTCCTTGGCGTCGCAGAAGCCCTGGTACTGCGTTACGATCGGCTGGCCGAAGAGGCCGAAATGGCGCGAGTGCACGGCGGGGTAGGCGCCCTTGGCGTCGTCCTTGTCGTAGATAGTGGTGATGTAGAGATAGCCTTCGCTGGCCACCTCGAGGAAATGGGTGGCGTTGACGGCGCGCACGATCCGCAGCTGCCCCTTGCCGCCACTGGTCTCGAGCACCGCGGTCTGTGCCTTCAGATCGATGCCGGAAATGCCGAAGCGCAGCGGGGCGGCCTTCTCGGGTGCGTACGCGCCCTTCTCATAGGAATTGGTGATGCCGTTCGTGAAGGTGCACGCATACCCTGTCGGCTCCTCGCCGCTGGCGAGAGCGTAAGCGGGCGGGAGGAAGCAGGCGATCGCTAGCGCCATTCGGGCAATCATCACGAGGGCAGCTCCAGGCACCAGGCTGATCTGCGGCTGAGGAGCCGCATTGAATGATGGCGCCCGGCAAAGCGCAAGCTGCTGCACAAGATTCTTTGCCATTGTTAACGGCGGCGCCCGGCAGGCCGCCCTTCCGACGGGCGTCGCGGGCGGCGCGTCTCAGGTCGGCAGCACCATCTGCGTCTGCGTTACGATGGCGCAGAGCTTGCCGGCCTCCGAGCGGATGCTGGTCTGCCAGACCTGGGTGGTCTTGCCCCGGTGCAGCGGGATGGACTCGGCGGTCACATGCGTGTTGACGGGAGCGGCGCCGAGGAAATTGGTCTTGGACTCGATGGTCGTGGTGCGTGTCTTGGGCGGCAGGTTCATGACAGTGCCGAGCGCACCCATGGTATCGGCAAATGCCATGTAGGCGCCGCCGTGCAGCACGCCGCCGCCGGTGCACAGGTCCGGCCGGACCAGCATGCTCGCAACGATGCGTTCCTGTGTGGCCTCTTTCAGCGTTACGCCCATGAGGCCGGGAAACATGGAATTGATCAGGGTCTGCAACTGCTCGACGGTGGGCAAGGCGCGCTCCTGGTGCCGATGGTCCGCGATAGCTTAGCGATTTGTCGCGCGGACACTAGCCGTCTTTGCCGGCATCCAGCGCGTCGCGCAGTGCGGTCGAAAGGCGCATCGGTTTTCCGGAGGCCGAGACCAGTGCCACCAGCACCTGGGCCGTAAAGAGAGCGACCCCGTCGCGAGAGATGCTCTGGTCGAGGGCGAGCGTGGCCGCCGTCACCTTGCTGACGCGCGTGCTGACCTCGAGGATCTCATCGATCCGTGCGGGCTTCAGGAATTCCAGCGCCATGCGGCGGACCACGAATGCCGACGGCTCGCCCCCGGCCGTGCCCTCGATCAGGGCCCGGTGGTCATTGCCGACGAGGCGCAGAAAGTCGGAGCGGCCCCGCTCGCACCAGCGCAGATAGCTCGCGTGATAGACGAAGCCGGAGAAATCGGTATCCTCGAAATACACCCGGACCGGGAGCAGATGCCGGCGGTCCGCGCCGGTGCCGACGAGGCGGCCCGCCAGATCGGGCCAGCGTTGGGAATCAGGCGGCGACATCGACCATGACGATTTCCGGCGGTACGCCGATACGCACCGGCAGAATTGAGCAGCCAAGCCCGCCGGACACGACCAGGTGCCGGTTCTCCTCCACCACGTGCCCGTACGCGTAGCGGTTGCCGTAGCGCGAGGGGACCATCGGCGAATAGCCGAACACGCGCACCTGACCGCCGTGCGTGTGCCCCGAGAGGGTCAGCGCGACGCGGTCCGGCACCCGCGGGAAAATATCGGGTTCGTGCGCCAGCAGCACGACCGGCGCGTCGTCGCTGACCTTGCCGAGCGTGCCGCTCAGGTCGTCGACGCCTTCGAAGGTGCGCCAGGCGCGTTTGCGGCGGCCGCGGATGAACGCCATCTGGTCGCCGAGGCCGGCCAGCCAGAAGGCCTGGCCCCGCTTGGCGAGGCGCACCGCGTCGTTCTCGTAAACCGGAATGCCGACCCGCTCCAGCATCCGCCGGCCGAGCACGGGACCTTGGCCCCTGCGCTGGGCAGCCAGGTCGTCCCACCAGTCATGGTTGCCGAGGATGGCGTGCACGCCGAGCGGCGCCTTCAGGATACTCAACGCATCCGACCATTCTTCCGGCGCCACCCTGCGCGTCTTGAATTTGTGGCTGGCGGTGAAATCGCCGAGCAGCGCGATGAGATCGGGCTTCAAGTCGTTGGTGCGCTCGGCGATGTCGCGAATGCGGGTTGCCGGCATCAGCGGGCCGCCGGCATGAACGTCGGCAATCACCGCAATCGACAGGTTGAGGCCGCGCGGCCACCGCAGCGGCGACACGCGATAGCGCGTGACTGAAAGGCTGAAGGACGGCTCGGCAACGCCGTAGCTCGACAGGCCGACCATGCCCGCGCCGGAAAAACCAAGCGTCTTCAGAAAGCGTCGGCGAGATATCCGCTTCAACTTGTCAGGCTCCCCCATCTGCCATCGCGCGCGGTTGTTTGGCTGCAAAGCGTGGAAAAGTTGGGGCAAGGCATGCGCACACCGAATTAACCTGCATTGGCCTTTCCGCCGGCCGCATCATCGCCGGATTCGTCGAAAAGCCCAATCTGTGGTGTGGAGGAGCGCGCAGGACCGGTGAGCCCCAGATGCTTGTAGGCGCGCAGCGTGAGCACGCGCCCGCGCGGCGTGCGGCTGATGAAGCCCTGCTGCAGGAGGAAGGGCTCGACGATCTCTTCCAGCGCGTCGCGCGGCTCGGACAGGGCGGCCGACAGCGTCTCGATGCCGACAGGACCGCCCTCGTAGTTGGCAGCGATGCAGGTGAGATAGCGATGGTCCAGTGCGTCCAACCCTTCGCTGTCGACCTCCAGTTGACGCAGCGCGCGATCCGCCAGCTCCGCCGTCACCATGGACGCCCCGGCAACCGCAGCAAAATCGCGCACGCGCCGCAGCAGGCGGCCGGCGATGCGCGGCGTGCCGCGTGAGCGGCGCGCGATCTCGGCGGCACCGTCGGGGCTCATCGCGACCTTGAGGACACGCGCGCCGCGCGTGACGATCGTGGTCAGCTCGGCATGGGTGTAAAAGTTCAGCCGCACGGGAATGCCGAAGCGGTCGCGCAGGGGCGTTGTGAGCAGCCCGGTGCGGGTGGTCGCGCCGATCAGCGTGAACTTGGAGAGCTCGATCTTGACCGAACGCGCCGCCGGCCCCTCGCCGATGATCAGGTCGAGCTGATAGTCCTCCATCGCGGGATAGAGAATTTCTTCCACCGCGGGATTGAGGCGGTGGATCTCGTCGATGAAGAGGACGTCGCGATCTTCCAGGTTGGTCAGCAGGGCGGCAAGGTCGCCGGCCTTGGAGATGACGGGGCCCGAGGTCGCCCGGAAACCGACGCCCAGCTCGCGCGCCATGATCTGCGCCAGGGTGGTCTTGCCCAGCCCGGGGGGACCGGCAAACAGCACGTGATCGAGCGCGTCGCCCCGCGATTTTGCCGCTTCAATGAACACCTTGAGGTTGGCGCGCGCCTGCTCCTGGCCGATGAATTCCTGGAGCAACTGGGGGCGCAAGGAGGCTTCGGCGGTGTCCGCCGGGTCGGCCTCGCGCCTGCCGCTGGAGACGAGGCGATCGTCGATCATGGTTTGTTCTGTGATCGTATTCGGGGCGGCCGTCAAGGCGCGAACAGGGCCCCTTGCGTGATTTCCGTGCACTGGAAAAACGCCGGAACCAACGGGTCCGAGCCGTTGTTTAAGCCCGGCCGGTGCCATGGTGCCGACCGGCCGAACGCCGCGGGCCGTAGGGGTCGGTTATCCCACACAGGAGGTTGTTCATGCTTGCAAAACTCACTTTGGTCGCCAGCGTTGCCGCAGCCGGGGCGTTTTTTGTGCCCCATGCCGTATCGGCAGCCACGCTCGCGCCCTCCGCTGCCACGACGGCGGCCGGCAATTCCCTCGTGCAGCACGTTCAGTGGCGCCACTGCTCGCGCTGGAACCGCGAGTGCAGGCGCCGCTGGGGCGCGGGCTGGCGCTACCGGCGCTGCATGCGTCGCCACGGCTGCTGAACGCCAGCCACGGCTTCTGCAGACAACAAACCGGGGCCGGTGCCGACACACCGGCCTCTTTTTTGTGTGGCAGAAACGCTATGCCTTCCCGCTAAGAACCGCTTCCGCGCTCTGTTCATTAGCTCGCCGCGTCGCTGATCAGGTAGGTTTGAGCGAAGGCTTCCGTCGTCTGCACCTGCGCGGCGCGGACGCGATGTTCAAAAGCGGAAAGGAGATACTCATGCTGGGAAGAGTTGCGCTCGCCAGCGCGCTGGTGTCGCTTGGTCTTGTCGCGGCGGCGGCACCCGCAACATCTGCCGGTCCCGCCGTCAACGCAGCCGCCGCGAACGCCAATTCACTCTTGAGCAGTGTCCGCTACGAGGGACGCCGCTACCATCGCCGCTACGGGCGCTATCACCGCCATTATCGCCGGCACTACCAGCCTTACTACTACGAGCCGTACTATTCCTACACGCCGAGCTACTCCTACTCTTACGAATACGACCCCGGCTACGGGTACGGCTACGGCGAGGACTGGTCAGATGCCGAGTACGGCTACTACGGGAGCCTCGACAGCCGCGAGAGCTGCGAGTTCTGGCGCAAGATCTGCGTAGCCCGCTGGGGCTGGGGCAACAGCAACTATGCCCAGTGCAAGCTGGACCACGGCTGCTGAAGACCGGGCGAGGTACGCAGGACTGCCGGCCGGCGCGACGCGCGCCGGCCGTTGGCGTTTTCAGGCGAGGCCGGCGGGTGGCGAGGGAAGGCGCTTGGCCGTCTCGAACCCGTGCATGTAGAGGGCCCACTGCAGGCCGACGATGGCACCTTTCACGCGCGGCAGCAGCGCGATCGAGAGAAGGACCGTCAGCGGTACCCAGAGGGCAAAGTGAACCCAGTCCGGCGGATTGAAGGCGCGGTAGACCGCGAGGAAGGCGGCAACGACGATGTGCCCGACGATGAAGATGGTGAAATAGGCGGGCGCGTCGTCGGCACGGTGGTGGAACAACTCCTCGCCGCAGAGCGCACAAACGTCCTTCACCTTGAGGTAGCGCTGGAACAGCGGCGCCCGCCCGCAGTTGGGGCAGCGCAGCCTGAAGCCGCGCAGCATCGCCCGCCACACGGTGCGCCTGGGCCGGGCGCCATCCGGCTCGATCATGTCTCTGGCCATACGGGGCCCCGGGGAGCGGTTGCTTGGACTCCTACATTTAGAAAACGCAATCAACGACGGCGAATGACAAATGCGCGCATGCCTGCAGGGGCGGCAACTGCGCAGGGCTTTTTCACGCGGCCCCGACGGGAGAGCGCGCGCAATCGGCCTCGCCGAAGGCGCGGTGGTGCGACGCCTTGAGCCCAAGTTTAGTCACAATGCGCTTGAGTATGGCGCTGGTCCGGAGGGGCGGAAGCGGGTACGTGTGGAATTGCTCGGCGTCCGGCAGTCGCCGCAGGCGGCGCCAGGGACGGCGGATGCTGCCTTGCTCTAGACCCCCGCGAGGGCCTGGCATTCACACGGGAGAATCGATTGAATCCCCTCGAGGCGATCAAACCGGCAACGACGGGCGGCTTCTCTTTTGTGGAGCTGTTCCTGCAGGCGCATCCCGTCGTCAAGTTCGTGATGCTCGGTCTGCTGCTCGCGTCGATCTGGGCGTGGGCCATCATCATCGAGAAGCTGTTCGCCTTCCGCCGCGCGCGGCGCGAGGCCGACCGCTTCGAGCAGATGTTCTGGTCTGGGCAGTCGCTGGAGGAACTCTACGCTGGCATCTCCCGCGGGCGCACGTTCTCCATGGCGTCGCTGTTCGTTGCGGCGATGCGCGAATGGAAACGGTCGGTGGAAGGCAACATCCGCGCGCTCGGCGGCATCCAGCTCCGCGTGGAAAAGGTGATGGACGTCACCATCAGCCGCGAGATGGAGCAGCTCGACCGGCGCCTGCTGTTCCTGGCCACCGTCGGTTCGACGGCTCCGTTCGTGGGCCTGTTCGGCACGGTGTGGGGAATCATGACGAGTTTCCAGGCCATCGCCGCCTCGAAGAACACCAACCTGGCAATTGTGGCGCCCGGCATCGCCGAGGCCCTGTTCGCGACGGCGCTGGGGCTGCTTGCGGCAATTCCGGCGGTGATCTTCTACAACAAGTTTGCCGCCGATTCTTCGCGGCTTTCCCAGCGGCTCGAAGCGTTCGCGGATGAGTTCTCCGCCATCGTCTCGCGCCAGATCGACGTCAGGACGTAGCAGGCGAGGAGGTTGGGATGGCTGCCAGCGTCAGACCACCGACACGGCCCGGCGGCGGACGCCGTGGCCGGGCTCGCAAGCACATGCCGATGAGCGAGATCAACGTCACGCCGATGGTCGACGTGATGCTCGTGCTGCTCATCATATTCATGGTCACGGCACCGCTGCTGACGGTAGGCGTGCCGATCGAGCTTCCCGATTCCAAGGGGGAGCAGCTGCAGAGCAACAAGGAGCCGCTGACCATCAGCGTCGATAAGAGCGGCAAGGTATTCATCCAGGAGACGGAAGTCGCCCTGGACGAGATCGTCCCCAAGCTGAAGGCGATCGCCAAGAGCGGATACAATGAGCAAATCTTCATCCGCGGCGACAAGGGAATCGACTACGGGACAGTCATGCGCGTAATGGGCCGTATCAAGACGGCCGGCTTCGTCAAAGTCTCGCTCGTCACCGAATCGGAGAGCTGAAAACGGGGCCGCAGGTACAGGGAGCAGGAACCGGAGTGCGTGGCGGGCTTGTCACGTCCGTTTTGCTGCATGCCGCAATTCTGAGCTGGGCCCTTTTCACCATCCAGGGCCAGCACCAGTTGCGCATGCCTGAACCCGATCCCATCGCCGTCGACATCGTGAGCGCGACCGAGCTGACCAAGCTGCGCAAGGGCGTCCGCACGGCTAAGGAACTCGAGACCATGGCCAAGGAAACGCCCAAGGCCGATCCCGCCAAGAAGGAGGCGGCCAAGCCCACGCGCGTGGCGACCGCGCCACCTCCGCCACCTCCACCTCCGCCGGAGCCGGAAGCCGCCAAGGAGACGCCCACGCCGCCGAAAGCGGAGGCCGAGCCTAAGCCGAAGGATCCGATCGCGGAGAAGCTTGCATCGGTGCCGCCGCCGCCGGCCGCTGCCCCGCCCGCGCCTGCGCCGGACGAACAGAAGAAGCTCGACGAGCTTCTCAAGGAGCAGGAGCGCCAGGCCGAGCAGAAGAAGCTCGAGGAGCAGAAGAAGCTCGAAGAGCAAAAAAAGGCCGAAGAGCAGAAGAAGATCGAGGAGCGCAAGCGCGCGGAGGAAAAGAAGAAGCGCGAGGAGGAGCACAAAAAGAAGCTCGCCGCCCTCAAGAAGAAGCGCGAGGCCGAAGCGAAGCGGCGGGAGGCAGAGGCGAAGAAGAAGCAGTTTGACGCCGACAAGATCTCCGCGCTGCTGAACAAAATTCCGGACAAGGGCGCGCCGGCGCCGTCAGCGCCGCCCACCAAGCCTACGACGGCCAAGGGGCCGGCGCTCGGCGCCCCCGAAGGTCACGACCAACAGATTTCGGCCAGCGAGCTCGCCATGCTGAAGAGCGTCATCAGTAGCCGGCTGCGCGGGTGCTGGCGCTTGCCCTCGGGCGGCGGCGGCACCGATACGCCCAAGGTCACGCTCAAATGGCGTATGAACCCGGACGGCAGCATCAACGGCGACCCGCAGGTGGAGGAGCCGCGCGGCGACCCGCTGTTCCGCATCGCGGCCGAAGCGGCGATCCGGGCGGTGCAGGAATGCGCGCCCTTCCCGCTTCCGCCCGACAAGTACGAACATTGGAGAACGGTGACGTGGGAATTCGATCCCAGCCAGATGCTATAGAACCGGCGCGCGGCCGGGCAGCGACGAGGACAGATCGCGTATGAGGGGGAGCGTGCAGAGCAACACCCGGACGCGCCAGTGCCCGGCAGCTTTACGCGTGGCGGCGGTGGCCGGGTTCATCCTGCTGCTGGCGGCAACCGCGCCGGCAGTCGCGCAGCGGTCCGCGGCCTCCGAGGGGGGGCTGCGCGGTACGCAGCGGGAAGGCACGATTGCGCCCATTCCCATCGCCATTCCCGAGTTCGTCGGCGAAGACCCCCGCTTCGCCGCCGAGATTTCGAACATCGTCAGTGCCGACCTGGAGCGCTCCGGCCTGTTCAAGCCGCTCGACCGGACCTCGTTCATCCAGCGCATCGGCGACCCCAATGTGCCGCCGAGGTTTCAGGACTGGCGGCTGATCAACGCGCAGGCCCTGCTGGTGGGCCGGGCGGGGCGCGATGCGCGCGGCCAGTTCGTCGCCGAGTTCCGCCTGTGGGACGTTCTGTCGGGGCGCGAGCTTGCCGCGCGCCGGTTTGGCGTAGGCGCCAGCGAATGGCGGCGGCTCGCGCACCTGGTCGCCGACCAGGCCTATGAGCGGCTCACCGGTGAGAAAGGATACTTCGATACCCAGATCGTTTTCATCGACGAGACAGGCCCCAAGGCCAACCGGCGCAAGCGGCTGGCGCTGATGGACCAGGATGGCGCCAACGTTCGCCTCCTCAGCCAGGGCCGCGAACTGGTGCTGACACCGCGGTTCAGCCCGACGGCGCGCGAGATCACCTACATGCAGTATACCGCCGAGCAGCCGCGGGTTTTCCTGCTGAACCTGGAAACAGGCCGCCGCGAGCTGGTTGGCGACTTTCCGGGCATGACTTTTGCCCCGAGGTTCTCCCCCGACGGGCAGCGCGTCGTCATGAGCATCGGCGAGCAGGGTGCCTCCTCCATCATTGAGATGGACCTGCGAAGCGGTCAGCGCCGGCGCCTCACCAACTCCAACGCCATCGATACCAGCCCCTGCTACAGCCCGGACGGCCGGCAGATCGTGTTCGAGACGGACCGGGACCGCGTGCAGGCCCTCTACGTCATGAACGCCGACGGCTCCGGCCAGCACCGCATCAGCCTGGGCGAGGGCAGCTATTCCACGCCGGTATGGTCACCGCGCGGGGATCTGATCGCCTTCACGAAGCAGTATGGCGGGCAGTTTCTGATCGGTGTAATCCGGCCGGATGGAACCGGCGAGCGCATCCTGACCGAGGGATTTCACAACGAAGGCCCCACCTGGGCTCCCAATGGCCGGGTCTTGATGTTTTTCCGGGAGAGCCAGGGCGCCAACGGAGGCGCCCACCTCTATTCGATCGACCTCACGGGCTACAACGAGCGCCAGGTTCCCACGCCCTCGTTCGCCTCCGATCCGGCCTGGTCGCCGTTGCGCAACTAGACACCGGTTTACGCGCCCTTAACCGAGGTGATGCATTTGTATCCTCGGAGCGGGGCCCGGTTGCATCGGCGGGCCGTACGCAGTTCCAGTTGAGCGTTAATCGAGCTGATGCAGTGGGAACTCGAAGTGGCATTTTCGCATCAAGCGCCCTGGAAAACCCTTAGAAAAGTAGCTGCGTTCTTGATCTGAGCGTTACACACCGGTACGCGATTAAGTGCGATTGCCGAACACGGCTTAGGAGAGAAGACCATGAATCTGAAGAGCGCCATCATCATCTCAGCGGTGATCGCCGCTGTGGCTCTGGCCGCGTGCCGCCGCGAGGTGGAGCATGAGCCCTTGAAGCTCGGCGGTCCGGTCACCACGGACGTTGCGCGTTAAGTTACTGGGTTCCATTTCTGGGACCAAGCACGGGGCGGCAGGCCTGTCTCAGGTAAACCGCTCGGCGTTGGCGATCGCTGCCGACCGGTAGAGGGATCGTAAAGATTGGGGCTGTATCCGGGCAGCAGACTGCCAGGATGCGGCCCCAGCCTTTTATTGGGTTCGCGTCGCTTCTGTCAGCGAATTGCGTGGAAAATGAGCGCCAGCGTCTTGCGTCCCGGCGCGCGTCGGCGTTTCACGGGCGCGCCAAAGCCGTCACATTTTTGAACGAAGCTTCGGATAAGTCGCGCCGAGCCTGCAGGCGGTTGCGGGAATCGCCGCGCGAAGCACCGAAGAAAGAGGCCACAATGAAGCCATCGCGGAGGCTGAAGAGGGCGATTTGCGCGGTCGCCATGCTCGCCGCCGGATTCGCAATCGCCGGGTGTGCCGACACGGCGAAGCCGGAAAGCGAGCTGACCGGCAAGTATGGGCCGGCAACGCCGGGTTCTTCCCGGGACTTCGCCGTGAATGTGGGCGATATCGTCTATTTCTCCACCGACAGCTCCGACCTTTCGCCTGAGTCGCAGCAGACCCTCATCAAGCAGGCGCGCTGGCTGCAGCGCTATTCCCAGCACTCCATCACGATCGAAGGCCACGCGGACGAGCGCGGCACGCGCGAGTACAACATCGCGCTCGGCGCCCGGCGCGCGACCGCGGTGCGGAACTTCCTCGCGCAGCAGGGAATCAGCCCGGCCAGGATCCGCACCATCTCCTACGGCAAGGAGCGGCCGGTCGCGGTGTGCAACGATATTTCCTGCTGGTCACAGAACCGTCGCGCGCAGACCGTCCTAAACGGGGGCGGGCATCACGAGGCCCGGTCCTAGGCGGCCTGCAAAGGTGGCTTGACCGATGCCGGTTGGCCGACATCCGCGAGAGAGCAGGGGATCTCGTGGTCAGCCAGGCCATACCTTGTGCGACAAGCACCCAGATGTGCCTTGCTTGCCCTCCAAACTCGTGATGAAGAGAAGCAGAAACCGGACCGGCTGCGGCGATGCCCGCGGCGGAATCGAGTGGCGAGCAAGTCTATGATTGCAAACGTCCGTCTGTGGCCGATAGCAGCCGGCGCCGTGTAGGTCGCCGTTCTGTCGGCGACCCAGATCCAAGCCCAGCAGCGGCCGCCTGCGGGCGCCCCGGCGCGGCCGGCGTCAGCGCGAACCGATGCAAGTGGCGGCGATGCCGACCTGCGCCGGCGCGTGGAGCAGCTCGAGGCGCAGCTCGTCGACATGCAAGTGGTCATCGGCACCCTGGAGTCCCTGGCCAGGGGGACGACCGCGCCCGCCGGCGGCGCGCGCGG
>DASZQG010000178.1:0-16454 GCA_035550075.1 Hyphomicrobiaceae bacterium
CCCTGTGCCTGGCGCCGTTCCGCACCGGCGCAGCCAACGTGGTGGCGCGCGGCTATCTGCTGGCGTTCGAGTCGGTGGAGGGCACCTCCGCGATGCTGGAGCGGGCGAGGCGGCAGCGCCAGTGGGGGCTCCGTGGCCGCCGCTGCGGCGTGCTCACGGTGCGCCTCGACGCGCCGCCGCCTGGGGCCGATCCGGGCGCGCTCCTCCGCCAGGCGGCCGGTAAAGGGCTGGCGGGCGCCGTGTTCCTCGGGCCGGCGTCTCACCTCGCGGCGGCCGAGGATGCCGGCGGTGTCGCTGACCAGGCAGGCCTGTTCCTGGCAACGGTGGTAGCATCGCTGCCTGCGAGCGGGCCCTGACCCGACCGCCCAACGGGGATCGCCGGACCGGCCGATGAGCGAGCGCACGATTCCTGCGGAAGGAAAGGACCTGCGGCTGTTCGTGGTCGCCGGCGAGCATTCCGGCGACGTGCTCGGCGGCCGCCTGATGGCCGCGCTCAACCGGCGCCGGCGCGGCCGCGTGCGCTGGCTCGGCGTGGGCGGGCCGGACATGGCGGCGGAGGGTCTCCTCTCCCAGTTCCCGATGGAAGAGGTGGCGGTGATGGGCCCGGCGGCGGTGCTGCCGCGCCTGCCGCAACTGCTGCAGCGCATCGGGCAGACCGCGGCCGCCGCCGTCTCCGCCCGGCCGGACGCGGTACTGATTATCGACAGCCCGGAGTTCACGCATCCGATCGCCCGCCGCATCCGCCGCCGCGCCCCCGGCATCCCCATCATCGACTACGTCTCGCCGAGCGTCTGGGCCTGGCGGCCGGGACGCGCGCGGCGCATGCGCGACTACGTGGACCACGTGCTCGCCCTGCTGCCGTTCGAGCCGGAGGCGCACCGCCGCCTCAAAGGCCCGCCCTGCACGTACGTTGGCCATCCTCTGGTGGAGCGCCTGCCGTGGATTGCCGCGCTCGAGCCGCAAAAGCTGGCGGCGCGGCTGGGACTCGCCGGGGACGTGCCACTACTGGTGGTGCTGCCGGGCAGCCGGACGTCGGAGGTGAAGCGCCTGATGCGCCCCTTCGGCGAGGCAATCGCGCGCCTACTGCAGCAAGGGCGCCGCTTGCAGATGGTATTGCCGGTGGTGCCCTCGGTGCGCGGGCTGATCGAGGCCGCGCTGCCGGCGTGGCCGCAGCAACCGCACCTCGTCGACAGCGAGGAGGACAAGTTCAGCGCCTTCCGGCTGGCGCGCGCGGCGCTGGCGGCCTCCGGCACTGTCAGCCTGGAGCTTGCCGCGGCCGGCACGCCGATGGTGATCGCCTACAAGGTCGATCCGCTGCTGGCGGCGCCGCTGCGGTTCCTGCTCACCATCGACACCGCGGTTCTTGCCAACCTCGTGCTCGGTGAGCGCGCATTTCCCGAGCTGCTCCAGGGCAAGTGCACCCCGGCCAACCTCGCCGCGGCGCTGGCGCCCGTGCTCGACGACGGGCCGGTGCGGGACCGCCAGCTCGCGGCGCTCGCGCGCATTCCCGGCAAGCTGAAGATCGACAAGGGCTCGCCCAGCGAGGCGGCGGCCGACATCGTGCTGCACTACGCCGACAACGGCCGCGCGTGGCCGCACCCGCAGTTCTAAGCTCGAAGCCGAAAAAGCGGGCCTCAGCGGCGCCGTTCGATCGGCACGTAGGCGCGCTCTGCTGGACCGATATAGAGCTGGCGCGGACGGCCGATCTTCTGCTCGGGGTCCTCGATCATCTCTTTCCACTGCGCGATCCAGCCGACCGTGCGCGCGACGGCGAACAGCACGGTGAACATCGACATGGGGAAGCCCATCGCCCGCAGCGTGATGCCCGAATAGAAGTCGATGTTGGGATAGAGCTTCTTCTCGATGAAATAGTCGTCCTGCAGGGCGATGCGCTCCAGCTCCATCGCCACCTTCAGCACGTGCTGATCCTTGACGCCCAGGCTGTCGAGCACCTCGTGGCAAGTCTCCTGCATCACCTTGGCGCGCGGGTCGTAGTTCTTGTAGACGCGATGGCCGAAGCCCATCAGGCGGAAGCCGGAGTTCTTGTCCTTGGCCCGCTTCACGTATTCCGGCACGCGGTCGACGGTGCCGATCTCCTCCAGCATCTTCAGCGCCGCCTCGTTGGCGCCGCCGTGCGCGGGGCCCCACAAGCAGGCGATGCCGGCGGCGATGCAGGCGAACGGGTTGGCGCCCGAGGAGCCGGCAAGCCGCACGGTGGAGGTGGAGGCGTTCTGCTCGTGATCGGCATGCAAAATCAGGATGCGGTCGAGCGCGCGCGCCACCACCGGGTTGACCACGTAGGGCTCGCACGGCACGGCAAAGCACATCTGCAGGAAGTTGGAGGTGTAGTCGAGGTCATTGCGCGGGTAGATGAAGGGCTGGCCGACCGAATACTTGTAGGCCATCGCCGCCAGCGTCGGCATCTTGGCGATCATACGGTGGCTGGCGATCACGCGCTGCTGCGGATCGTTGATGTCGGTGGAGTCGTGATAGAAGGAGCTCAGTGCGCCGACCGAGCCGCACATGATGGCCATGGGATGCGCGTCGCGGCGGAAGCCCGTGAAGAAGCGGGTCATCTGCTCGTGCACCATTGTGTGGCGCGTGATGGTGGTGCTGAACGACTCCAGCTCCGCCTTGGTCGGCAGCTCGCCGTTGAGCAGCAGGTAGCACACCTCGATGAAGCTGGATTTCTGTGCGATCTGGTCGATCGGGTAGCCGCGATAGAGCAGAATGCCCTGGTCGCCGTCGATGTAGGTGATGCGCGAGCTGCAGTTCGCGGTCGCGGTGAAGCCAGGATCGTAGGTGAAGCAGCCGGTGTCGCGATAGAGCCGGCCGATGTCGATGACGTCAGGCCCGATGGTGCCAGAGCGGATCGGCATCTGCGACTGGCGGTTTCCGCCGAGGTCCAGCGTTGCGCTTTTGCCGGCATCCATGTCCTTGGCGTTCATGGGCACTTTCCTTCAAGAAGCGGCGGTCCGATTGCGGCGCCTGGCCGATGTCATGCGCGGCCAGGTGGATGGCCGCGCACGAGTCGAAGACGAACAGGAGATAGTATACATTTTGCAGTGCGAAAAGCCATGCGATGGGCGAATGCGCAACGCCTGGACCGCATGCCTAAATTGCGCTCGGAGCCTAGCGAATCTGGTCCTGGATGCGGGCCAGCGTTTCCGTCCGTCCGAGCACCGCCATCACGTCGAAAACAGGCGGTGAAACCGTCCGCCCCGTCAGCGCCGCACGCAGGGGTTGCGCGACGTTGCCGAGCTTGTTTCCGCTCGTTTCCGCATAGGCGCGCACTGCGGCCTCCAGCGTGGACGCCTGCCAGTCCTCGGCCGCTTCCAGGCGCCGCTTGACCTCGCTCAGGATCGCGAGACCGTGATCGTCCAGAAGCTTGGCCGCCTTGTCGTCGGGCCGGATCGGCCGTTCCGCGGTCAGGTACGCGGCGCCCTCCACAAGCTCCTTCAGGGTTTTTGCGCGGGCCTTGAGCGAGGGCAGCGCGGCGGCGAGCCTGTCCCAGCCCACCGCCTCGAACCGGGCGGCAAGCCGCGCGCCGTCGTCCGCGTCGGCCAGATACTCCCTGATCCGCCGCAGCAGCTCACTGTCGTCGCTGGCGCGGATGTAATGGCCATTGAGGTCTGCCAGGCGCGCAAAGTCGAGCCGCCCCGGCCCCTTGTTGATGTCGTCGATGTCGAACCATTCGATCATCTGCGCGGTGGAGAAGATCTCGTCGTTTCCGTGGCTCCAGCCGAGCCGTGCCAGGTAGTTGCGCAGCGCCGCCGGCAGGAAGCCCATGGCGCGGTAAGCTTCCACGCCGAGCGCGCCGTGGCGCTTGGAGAGCTTGGCGCCGTCCGGCCCGTGGATCAGCGGGATATGCGCCATCACCGGCACCTCCCAGCCGAACGCCTCGTAAATCTGCTTCTGCCGCGCCGCGTTGGTGAGATGGTCGTCGCCGCGAATGATGTGCGTGACCTCCATGTCATGGTCGTCCACCACGACCGCCAGCATGTAGGTGGGCGTGCCATCGGAGCGCAGCAGCACCAGGTCGTCGAGGTTCTCGTTCTGCCACGTGACGCGGCCCTGCACCCGGTCCTCGATCATCGTCTCGCCGGTGAGGGGCGCCTTCAGGCGGATCACCGGCTTGACGCCGGCCGGTGCCTCGGCCGGGTTGCGGTCGCGCCAGCGTCCGTCATAGAGCTTGGCACGGCCGGCCTTGCGCGCGGCCTCGCGCATCTCGGCCAGCTCCTGCGGGCTCGCATAGCAGCGATACGCCTTGCCGGCGGCGAGGAGCTGCTCGGCGGCCTCGCGGTGGCGGGCGGCGCGCGCGAACTGGTGGATCGGCTCGCCGTCCCAGTCGAGCTCCAGCCAGGTCAGGCCGTCGAGAATGGCCTTCACGGCCGCGTCCGTGGAGCGTTCCCGGTCGGTGTCCTCGATGCGCAGGAGGTATTTGCCGCCGGTGTGGCGGGCATAGAGCCAGTTGAACAGCGCGGTACGCGCCGAGCCGATGTGCAAATAGCCCGTGGGCGAGGGTGCAAAGCGCGTGACGACGGGTTTGGCCATGTGCTTTAGGAGTAGCAAGTTGAGGCGTGGGCCGTGTAGCACATCCGCTCGCGCCCGTCTTGCAGACGGCGGCGCAGCGCTGCCAGGACAAGGACGGCATGACCACAGACGACAAGGCCACGCGCGAGGCGGGCCAGGACTTCATCCGCGACATCATTGCGGCCGACATCTCCTCCGGCCGGCATAAGGGCGTGGTGACGCGCTTTCCGCCGGAGCCGAACGGTTACCTGCACATCGGCCACGCCAAGTCGATCTGCCTCAACTTCGGCGTGGCGGCGGAGTTCGGCGGCCGCTGCCACCTGCGCTTCGACGACACCAACCCGGCCAAGGAAGAGCAGGAGTACATCGACGCCATCGAGCGCGACGTGCGCTGGCTGGGCTTCGACTGGGGTACGCACCTCTACCACGCCTCCGACTACTTCGAGACGCTGTATGAATGGGCCGAGCACCTGATCCGCAACGGCGACGCCTATGTCGATGACCAGAGCCAAGCGGAAATGCGCGCCAACCGCGGCACGCTCACCGAGCCCGGCCGCGACAGCCCGTTCCGCAACCGCACCGTGGAGGAGAACCTCGACCTGTTCCGCCGCATGCGCGCGGGCGAGTTCCCTAACGGCGCGCGCGTGCTGCGCGCCAAGATCGACATGAGCTCTGGCAACATCAACCTGCGCGACCCCGTGCTCTACCGCATCCTGCACGCCGAGCACCCGCGCACGGGCAACACCTGGTGCATCTATCCAAGCTACGACTACGCGCACGGCCAGTCGGATGCCATCGAGCACATCACCCATTCCATCTGCACGCTGGAGTTCGAGGACCATCGCCCGCTCTACGACTGGTTCCTGGAGCACCTGCCGGTGCCGTCGCGGCCGCGTCAGTACGAGTTTGCCCGCCTCAACCTGAGCTACACCCTGCTCTCCAAGCGCGTGCTCACCCAGCTTGTGCGCGACGGCCACGTGGAGGGCTGGGACGATCCGCGCATGCCGACCATCGCCGGCCTGCGCCGGCGCGGCGTGCCGCCGGAGGCCATCCGCGACTTCGTCAAGCGCATCGGCGTTGCCAAGGCCAACAGCGTGGTCGACAGCGCGATGCTCGATTTCTCCGTTCGGGAGGTGTTGAACCGCACCGCGCCGCGGCGCATGGCCGTGCTGCGGCCGCTGAAGATCGTGATCGAGAACTATCCGGAAGGGCGTGTCGAGGAACTGGAGGCCGCCAACCATCCCGACGATCCGTCGGCGGGCACGCGCAAGCTGCGCTTCAGCCGCGAGCTCTATGTGGAGCGCGATGACTTCATGGAGAATCCGCCGAAGAAGTTCTACCGCCTCGCACCCGGCAAGGAGGTGCGGCTGCGCTACGCCTATTTCGTCACCTGCCGCAAGGTCGTCAAGGATGCGAGCGGCGAGGTGGTGGAACTGCGCTGCACCTACGATCCGGCCACGCGCGGCGGCAACACGCCGCCCGATGGACGCAAGGTGCAGGCAACGCTGCACTGGGTTTCGGCGGCGGACGCGGTCGCCGCCGAGGTGCGGCTCTACAACCCGCTGTTCACGAAGGCCGATCCGGACGCCGCCAACTTCGCCGCCGATCTCAACCCGGACTCGCGCGAGGTGCTGCCGGGCGCGATGCTCGAGCCGGCCGCGGCCGCCGACAATTCCGACGGCGCCGTGCAGTTCGAGCGGCAGGGGTACTTCTGCCGCGATCCCGATTCAAAGCCGGGCCATCCCGTCTTCAACCGCACCGTAGGCCTGCGCGACACCTGGGCCAAGATCGCGGGCGTCGGCAAGGGCTGACGCCGCCGCCTGAAAGCTTTGCGCTTGCCGCGAACGCCGCCGCCGTGCTCGTTTGAGCGGCGAGTGCGGACGCGGCGGGGAACGCCTGTGGCGCAGATCGGCGGAGCGGGGTCTCAGCTAAGCGAGGCGCGCGCGACGGCCTTGTCGGGCCGAGAGCGCATGCGCCTGGGCGCGGCGCTCGCCGAGCGCTTCGACGCCGAGCAGGAACGCTGGTTCCTGTGGCTGCCGGTGCTGTTCGGAGCCGGCATCGCCATCTACTTCATGCTGCCGGCCGAGCCGTGGACCTTGGCCGCGCTGGTGCCGGCCGCCGCCGCCATCGTCGCGCACCTGGCCGCCGCGCGCACCAGTCGCATCCGCCTTCTCACCGCAGCCCTGCTGGCTGTCAGCCTCGGCGTCGGCGCGGCGAAGGTGCGCACGGAAGCGATGCGCGCGCCGGTGCTGGCCGAGCGCATTGGCCCGGTCGATGTGGAAGGCTACGTGGAGCTGGTCGAACCGCGCGCTACGGGCGGTCAGCGCGTGACGGTGCGTGTGCGCCGCCTCGGCAAGCTCGACCCGGACGCCACGCCCTACCGCGCCCGCGTGACCACGCGCGCCGCCAACAAGGCCCTGCAGCCGGGCGACCTGGTGCGCCTCCGCGCCACGCTCAATCCGCCGCCCGGGCCATCGCTGCCGGGCGGTTACGATTTCGCGCGCATGGCCTGGTTCCAGGCGCTCGGCGCGGTGGGTTATGCGCGCGATCCCGCGCAGGTGCTGCAGGACGCAGCCGGCGCGCCGGCGCGCCTGCGCTGGGCGACGGCGGTGGAGCGGGTGCGCGAGACGATCGGTGCGCGTATCGTTGCGGCACTGCCGGGGCAAGAGGGCGCCATTGCCAATGCGCTGATTACGGGCGAGCGGGGGGGCATCGCCGAAAGCACGAACCAGGCGTTCCGCGCCTCGGGCCTGTTCCACATCCTCTCCATCTCCGGGCTGCACATGGTGATCATGGCGGGCGCGGTGTTCTTCTCGATCCGCGTGCTGCTCGCCGCCATTCCCGCCATCGCGCTGCGCTATCCCATCAAGAAGTGGGCCGCCGCCGGGGCCATGGCCGGGGCGTTCGCCTATCTGCTGATCTCGGGCTCCTCTCCGCCCACGGTGCGCTCCTACGCCATGATCAGCGTGATGTTCCTCGCCGTGTTGCTCGACCGCGCGGCGCTGGCGCTGCGTAACGTCGCGCTCGCCGCCTTCGGGATTTTGATCGTATGGCCGGAGAGCCTGTTCGATCCCGGCTTTCAGATGTCGTTCGCGGCGGTAGTGGCGCTGGTATCCGCCTATGAGTGGCTGCACGAACGCACGCGCGCCCGCGCGGATGCCGGCCCCGCCGCCGGCGGCGTGCTCGCGCGCGGTACCTCCTTCTTTGGCGGCATTCTGCTGTCGACCCTGATCGCCGGCCTCGCGGTGGCGCCGTTCGGCGTCTACCACTTCCACAACACCCAGCAGTTCGCGATGCTCGCCAACCTGCTGGCGATCCCGCTGTGCAACGTCGTGGTCATGCCCGCCGCGCTGGCGACGCTGTTGGCGATGCCGTTCGGCCTCGAGGCGCCGCCGTTGTGGGTCATGGGATGGGGGATTCGCGGCATGGTGTGGGTGGCGGACGCGGTGGCGGCCTTGCCGGGTGCGGTCGGCCGCGTACCAGCCATTCCCACCGTCGCGTTCGCCGCCATGATCGCCGGCGGGCTGTGGCTGACTCTGTGGCGCACGCGCTGGCGGCTGCTCGGCCTCATTCCGATGCTGGTCGGGCTGGCGCTGGCCCCGACGGCGGCGCGGCCGGACCTGCTGGTGGGCCGCGACGTCGGGCTGGTCGCCGTCCGCGGCGCCGACGGCGAGCTGTCCGCGCTTGCTGAGCGCGGCGCCATGTTCGAGCTGGCGCGCTGGCTGGAGACCGATGGCAGCCGCCGCCCGCCCGCCGAGGCAGCTAAGGGACAGGCGTTCCATTGCGACGAGGCCGGCTGCACGGCGCGCGTGAAGGGCCTGCTGCTGGCAGTGGCCAACACGCCCGAGGCGCTGCGGGACGACTGCGCGGCGGCGGCGATCGTGGTGCTGAAGTTTGCCCGGCCGACACGCTGCGCGCGGCCGGCGATCGTCATCGATGCCGGTGACGTGCGACGGCGCGGCACGCACGCGCTCTACCTGGAGGATGGCCGCATCCGTATCGAGACGTTGGCTGACACGCGCGGCGCGCGCCCCTGGACGCCGCAGACCGGCGAGGCAGACGACGCGTCAGAGGCGGGAGGCGACGCTCAGAACTTGCGGATCAATCCCACCAGCCGGCCCTGAATGTCGACCTGGTCGGGCCCGAAGATGCGCGTCTCGTAATTGGGGTTGGCTGCTTCCAGCGCGATCGAGGCGCCCTTCTTGCGCAGGCGCTTGAGAGTGGCCTCCTCCTGCTCGATCAGCGCGACGACGATGTCGCCGTTCTCGGCGGTGTCGCAGCGGCGCAGGATGACGATGTCGCCCTCATTGATGCCGGCGCCGATCATCGAGTCGCCCTTGACCTCGAGCGCGAAATGCTCCCCGCCTGAGATCATCTCCGGCGGCACCGGGATGTCCTGCGTGTGGTTCTGGATGGCGCTGATCGGCACACCGGCGGCAATGCGGCCCATCAGCGGGACGCCCACGCCGGCGCCGGTGAAGCTCGGCGGCGGCGGCGCGAGCTGTGGCTGGCGGCGCGTTCGCCCTTCGATGACGCTGGGGCTGAAACCGGCGCGGCGCGGCGCGCCGTCGGTCATGGCATCGGGCAGCTTGATGACCTCGATCGCCCTGGCCCGGTGCGGCAGGCGGCGGATGAACCCGCGTTCCTCCAGCGCCATGATCAAGCGGTGGACGCCCGATTTCGACTGCAGCGACAAGGCGTCCTTCATCTCGTCGAACGAGGGCGGCACCCCCGTTTCCTGCAGGCGGTCGTGGATGAACGTCAGCAGCTCTTTCTGCTTGAGCGTCAGCATGCGAGATCCCTCGGAGCCTTGCTGGGCCGACTCACGCCTGTACAAATCGAGAACACCCTAGATGTTCCGGGGATGTTCCGCAAGGGTGTTTGTGCAAGGCGCTTTTTTTGGTGGCAGATCAGAAGTCCAGCCGCAGGATCGGCACGAGGCCGCCCTGGGGCACCGCAGGAGCCCCTACAGGGCGCACCAGCAGGCAGTCGGCCTCCGCCAGGGCCGACAGGAGAGCGCTGTCCTGGGACCGCACAGGCGTCACCAGGGCCATTCCGCCCGGACCTGGGCGGGAGGTGGCCCGCATGAAGTGCTCGCGCGGCCCGTTAGCCGGCAATGCAACCGTTACGTGTGCCTGCAGCGTCTCTTCGCCCGAGGCCGGCTGGCCCAGCAAGGCCCGCACCAGGGGCACCAGGAAGATGCGGCAGCACACCAGCGCCGACACCGGGTTGCCGGGCAGGCCGATCACCCGCATGCCGCCGAGCCGTCCGTACATCAGCGGCTTGCCGGGGCGCATGGCGATCTTCCAGAAGGCGAGCCCCATGCCGCGCGCCTCCAGCACCGGCGCGACCAGGTCATGGTCGCCGACCGAGGCGCCGCCGATGGTGACGAGCACGTCGGCGTCCGCCGCGCGGTCGATGTGAGCGATCAGATCCTCGCGCGTGTCGCGGGCGATGCCGAGCTGCTCGGTCGCCGCGCCGGCGGCTTCCAGCAGCGCGCCGACGCCCAGATGATTGGAGGCAACGATCTGGCCCGGACCCGGCGTGCGGCCCGGCACCACCAGCTCGTCGCCGGTCGAGAGGATGGCAACACGCGGGCGGCGGCGCACCGGCACGGTGCCGTGTCCCATGCTGGCGGCGAGCGCGATCTCGCGCGGCCCGATGCGGCGGCCGGCGGGCAGCAGCACGGCGCCCGCCTCGAAGTCGAAGCCGCGGCGGCGGATGTAGCCGGGGTCGGCCTGCCCCTCGCGGACGACCACACTGTTGCCCTCGCGAGCCGTGTTCTCCTGGATGACGATGGCGTCGGCGCCTGCCGGCATCGGCGCGCCGGTGAAGATGCGCACGGTCTCGCCGCTGCCGACGGTGCCGCCGAAGGGATGGCCGGCGGCGGCTTCGCCAATCACGGTGAGGGTGACGGGAAGCGTCTGCGTGTCGGCGGTGCGCACGGCATAGCCGTCCATGGCGCTGGCATCGAACGGCGGATGGGTGAGCTTGGCGGCGAGCGGCGCGCCGAGCGTGCGGCCGGCGGCTTCGGCAATGGGAACCATCTCCGGCGCGGTCGGCGCAACGTCCTCGAGGATGCGGCGCCGGGCTTCGCTGACGGAAAGTGCGGCCATTGCGCTATCGGCCGCCGGCACCGGGGGCGCGGTAGGTGCCGGAGCGGCCGCCGGTCTTCTCGATCAGGCGGATGCCGTCGAAGCGCATGCCCTTATCGGCGGCCTTCAGCATGTCGTAGATGGTGAGGCAGGCGACCGACACCGCCGTCAGCGCCTCCATCTCGACGCCGGTCTGGCCCGCGACCTTCACCTCCGCCGACACCAGCACGCCGGCCGGGTCGCGGGAGGTGGCGAACTCCACCGTCGCCTTGGTGATCGCCAGCGGATGGCACAGGGGGATCAACTCGTGCGTCTTCTTCGCCGCCATAATGCCGGCGATGCGTGCGGCGGCGAGCACGTCGCCCTTCTTCGCCTCACCGGACTGCAGCAGCTCCAACGTCGCGGGCGCCATAGCGACGAAGCCCTCCGCGCGCGCCGTGCGATGGGTCGCCGCCTTGTCGGAGACGTCGACCATGCGCGCCTCGCCCTTGTCGTTGAGGTGGCTGAGGCGGCTCATCGTGGCAGCGCGGGCATCATCGCTCCGGTCCCGGGTGCAGCAGCGCCCGCGTGGCGGCAGCCACGTCGGACTGCCTCATCAGGCTTTCGCCGACCAGGAAAGCACGCACGCCTGCTTTCGCCAAGCGCTGCAGGTCGGCGTTGGTTGCCAGACCGCTTTCGGCGACGACGATGCGGTCATGCGGCACGCCGGGAGCGAGCCGCTCGGTGGTCTCGAGGGTGGTGGCAAAGGTCTTCAAGTCGCGGTTGTTGATGCCGATCAGGCGGCAGTCGAGCTTGAGGGCGCGGTTCAGCTCGTCGGGACCGTGCACCTCGGCAATCGCATCCATGCCCCAGGCCCGCGCATAGGCGCACAGCGTGCCGGCGATCACATCGTCGACGGCGGCCATGATGATCAGGATGCAGTCGGCGCCGAGCGCGCGCGCCTCCGCCACCTGGTAGCGGTCGAGCATGAAATCCTTGCGCAGCGCCGGCAGCGCGGCGGCCGCGCGCGCCTCGGTGAGATGAGACGGCGATCCCTGGAACGAGGGCGTATCGGTGAGCACCGACAGGCAGGCGGCCCCGCCGGCCTGGTAGGCCTTGGCCAGCGCGGGCGGATCGAAGTGTTCCCGGATCAGCCCCTTTGAGGGGCTTGCCTTCTTGATCTCGCCGATCAGGCCGAACTGCCGGGTGCTGATCTTGGCCTGCAGGGCGCCCGCGAACGGCCGCACAGGCGGCGCCTGGCGCGCCGCCGCTTCGACCTCGGCCAGCGGGCGCCGCGCTACCGCGTCGACGATTTCCTTCCGCTTGTAGGCGATGATCTTATCGAGGATGTCGGTCATGGCGGCAGGATACGGCGCGCGGGATGCGATCGCCAGGGGCATCCCGTCAACGCCGCAAGCCTAGCGCGGGTTCACCGCCGTGACCATCCATGAGCTCGAGCCCATCATTACACCCTTGGGGGTGACGAAGGGTTTCAGTTCCTCCCTAAGCGCGGCGACGATCTCGTTGCGCCGACGCTGGGCCAGCTCGCCGGCCTCGCGGAAGATCTCGCCCGCTGGGCCAATGGCAAGCTGGAAGTCGATGGCATCGTCGAGATCTTTGCCGACCATGATGTCGGCGTCGATCCGGTGGAACTCGGGATCGACATAGCCCGCAATTTTGAGCTGCTGCGTGACGACGCCGGTGTCGGCCATCGAGAACGGGCCTGGCCCGCAGCTCTGCGCCGTCTCGCCAGGCGGCGGCAGGAAACGCTGCACCACCTGCTTGGGGAGGTACATGCCTACGTTGTCTTCCAGCGAGCGCCACACGATCATCGTCATGATGCCGCCGGGCTTCAAGGACTTGCGCATGTTGCGCAGTCCCGCCACCGGGTTCTCGAAGAACTGCGTGCCGAAGCGCGAGAAGCAGAAATCGAAGGTGGGCGTGAAGGGATAACGCTGCACGTCAGCCTCGATGAGCTCGACGTTGCGCACGCCCGCCGCCGCCACATCCTTGCGGCCGTACTCGAGGAATGCGTTGCAGCAATCGATGCCAACGACCGCGCCCGTGGGCCCGACACGGTGCGCGAGCTCGATGGCGGTGTCGCCAAAGCCGCAGCCGGCATCCAGCACGCGGTCGCCCGACTTCACCTTGAGCAGGGGAAACACCTGGGCGCTGTGCAGGCCCAGACCTCCGACAAGGATGTGGCGCCAGCGGATGAATTTCGGCACCAGAATGTCGTTCCAGAAATTGACGAAGTCGCTGTTGGCCTCGGCCTGGGCGATGGTCATGGGCGCACCCCTTCCTCATTTGACGGAGATACGATCAGCCCCCTGCATATGTTACGCGCGCGGCCGCGCTCACGCCAATGTGAAACCATCCTGCACCCGCGGGCAGGCGCTCACGTCTGTTTGATCAGCAGCACCCATTCGCGACCCTCGCCCTGCCAGCCGTTCTTGACCTTCGGGCGCCGTGCAAGCTCGCGGTAGCCGCAGCGTTCATACAACCGGCGAGCGCCGATGTTGGCTTCCGACACGATGATGCTGAGCGCGCGTGCGCCGGCCGCGGTCGCGAGCCGGTCGGCAACGCCCAGCAGTGCCGCGCCATGGCCCTTGCCGCGCTCGCCGGGAATGGCCGCCAGCACGTTCACGTACCACGTCCCCGGTGCGAGGTTTTCGAGCTCCTGCAGCGGCACGAACATCGCCGGCATGTCGGGCGGAATGGGCTCGGGGTGAGCGGGCAGCAGGTAGCCGACCATGCCCGCAACCACGCGGCCCTGCTGCTCGAGCACCACCGCGTTGCGATAGGAGAAGCCGCCGGTCTCGCGGCGGGCGCGCTGGCGCCCGACCTCCCATGCATCGCCCCCGGCAGCTGACTTGGTCCACAGGTAGAGCGCCATGCCCTCGCTGGCATAGTTGACGAACTCGGCCAGCACCTGCGAGTCCGCGGCGGTGGCGGCGCGAAAGGGAGGGGTCAACTGCACCATCGCGCTTTTCCCATCCATCATGCATGCGTTTGCCGAAGCCCTAAGGCGCGACTATACGATAGCCGCTCGGCGTGAGGCGATTTATGATCGCGTCCTTCCGAGTTGTCGCCCGTCCCGTCCCGTCCTTCTCGAGAGCTCAGCCCAGGTCATGCTGACCCCGCTCGCGCTCGTCATTGTCGCCGCCAGCATCCTCGTTACCTCGTTCATCTCGGGCATCTTCGGGATGGCCGGCGGGCTCATCCTGCTTGGCGTGCTGCTGCTGTTCATGGACGTCGCGCCGGCGATGGTGCTGTTCGGGGTCATCCAAACCGCGGCCAATGGCTGGCGCGCGGCGCTGTGGAGCCGGCATGTGCGCTGGGACATCGTGTGGCGGTTCCTGGTCGGCTCGACGGCGATGTTCCTGGCGCTGCGCACGGTGGCCGTGCTGCCCAACAAGGCGACGCTCTATCTCACGCTGGGGCTGCTGCCGTTTGCCGCCTACGCGCTGCCGGCGCGGCTCGATCCCGATATCACGCGGCCGGGAATGCCCTACCTGTGCGGGGCCTTCATCATCGTGCTGCAACTTATGGCCGGAGCGGCCGGGCATATCCTCGACGTGTTCTTCCAGAAGAGCCCGCTCGACCGGCGCTCCATCGTCGCCACCAAGGCGGTGACGCAGGTGATGGGCCACGTGTACCGCATCGCCTACTTCGGCTCGTTCGTGCGCTCTTTCGACGTCGGCATTCCGTGGTGGGCATACGTCGTGGCGATCGGGCTCGCGCTGTGCGGCACAGCCGTCGCCGCCACCGTGCTGACGCGCATGACCGACGACGGCTTCCGCGCCTGGAGCCGGCGCGTCACGATCAGCGTGGCGGTGACCTACCTGGCCCGCGGGCTGTGGCTGGCCGCCGCGCCCTGACGCGGCCCTCGCGCCCCGGCGCATGCTTCGCGCACACGGCGGGGACGCGAGGTCACAAATCAACGCGCGCCTAGCGCCGCGCGTTCAGCGATACGAAGTGATAGCCGATGTCCACGTGGATGTGATTCATGTGGGCATAGGTCATGGTGCCGCCGTTCTTGTGGGTGGCGATCAGCCAGCGCACGATCTCGCCCTTGCGTCCGCGCGGGGCGTTGAAGTCGATGGCGTTGCCACTGGCGTGGCGCGAGGGATGATGCGTACCGGCGATCACCGCGCCTGGCCGGCAGGTCGAGACGATCTGCACGCTGCCGAACTTGGCCTCGATGCGGCCGAGCAGGGCGCGGGCAGGCGGTGTCAGGCACGAACGCGAGGTCGTGGCGCCGCCGCGAATGCGCCTGCCCGCGGTGCGCTCGCGCCGCGACTCCCAGGCGGTGTCGCGGTCATAGCGCGAGACGCGCTCGCGCCGCGTGTATGAGGCGACGCGGCGAGCACGGTGCCGTGTGCCGGAGGCGTGGTGGCGATGGGTGCCACGGCGGGCATGGCGGCGACTGCCGCGCTCCTCGGAGTCCGCCGCGCGGTTGTTGTCGAAAAAGCGCTGATAGAAATGCGATCCGTCGTCGTAGGAATTGTAGCGATGCGCGTAGGAGGCAAGGCGCGTTCCCTCGGACGGCCGCGCCGAGGCGGTCGTCGCAAAGCTCGCAAGCGCAGCGCCAAGCGCCGCGGTGAGAAGCCGCTTGTTCATGTTAACTCCTGATTTTCGAAATCCCTGACAGAGATGCCGTCCCGCTTCGGCTCAAGGCCGAGCGAAAGCGACGCTTGCTGCAGCAGCGGCTAGGATCGTCTGTCGCACGTCAAACCCACCGTCTGGCCGCTGCCGGCCCATCCCTCACCCGAACGGCCCCCTCTCCCCGCGCTTGCCTGATCTCCCCGGGCAATGCAAAACGAGGGCCATTCATCTCGGGCGGCGCTGGTGTCTGCGAGACGTGTGGCGAGAATTTGGCTCGCGTTTCGCTAGGTAACCCAGGATGTTCACCCGTTGCGTGCAGAAGCGGCGCGAACTTGAGGGGAACCGCAATTTGCGCGCGAAGCGCGCTCAAGGTTACTGATTGCGGCCACAGGGCTATGGCCAAAACCGCACGCAAGTCGTCCTGCGGGATCGGGGGAAATGATGCAACTGGCACCGATGCGCTACACCAGGATCGAGGGGACCGCCGTGGCGGTGAGCGTAACCTCGGCCGTGGAAGCGAAAGCGGCGCTGAAGGAACTTCGCCACAAGAAGCGTGAGCTGAAATTCCTCAAGAGCGCGCTGCTGCGCCGTCAGAAAGTGGCACGCGCGCGCCAATCCAAGCCGAAGCGTGCCTCGTCGTGGCTCTGGCGCGCGCTTATGGGATTGGGCGGCGCCGTCGGCAGCCTGATGGAGGTCGCAACCGTGCCGCGCGAGACGCGCCGCGCGCTCGATCCGCAGCACATCGAGCTCGAGTTGCGGCGCATCGACGAGACGGTCCACAACATCGACGGCTGTGTGCTGCAGCTCGAAGGCAAGCTGCTGACGCTGGGCGGCAAATCGAAACGGTAGCCGCAGAGCGGTGACGGGTGCGGAGCGGGCCGGCTCAGGCCTTCGCGCTCGGCCGCGCGCTCGCCTCCGCGAACCAGCGCAGGAGATGCCGGCAGCTCTCCGGCACCGGCGTCTTCGCCCACTTGGCGAACTCGACGGTGATCTGCGTGGTGATGTCGGCCAGCGAATAGCTTTCCCCTGCAACGAACGGGCTGCCGGCGAGGCGCGCATCCATCCACGCGTAGAAGCGCGCGAGGCGTTCGCGTCCGCGCTCCGCGAGCGCCGGGATCTGCTCGTAGTTGTCGGGCCCCGGCAGCGCCCGGCCCTTCAGGCCCGGCGTCGCGTTGCGGAAGGCCTCCATTGCGGCATAGAAGCCGTTGCGCTCGACGCGCCGATTCCAGGCGATGGTGA